>CADEEK010000124.1 GCA_902826325.1 uncultured Sphingomonadales bacterium | reverse complement strand
CGGAAATATTGAGATCCTGACAGCAAAATCAGCGATTTACTTGGGGAATGTGGGTTGTAGGCCTCGACCGCGTGGTGGAAGGTGCCGACCTTGTAGCCGAACTCCTTCGCCATATCGAGGACGATGGCCATTTCATCGGCGCGATAGCAGTGATTATGGACGATGATCTCGCCCGCCAGCACGCCGCGCAGCGTATCCATCGCCAGGTCGCGCGCGGGCGGTTCGCCGCCATTCGCCTCATACCGGTCCCAGCGGCGCCGGTAATCCTGCGCCCGCGCCCAGGTTTCGCGATCGACCGCGATATTGCCCATCCGGGTCGACGGCATCCGGCCCTTGCCGCCATAGACGCGCTTGGGATTTTCACCGCACGCCATTTTGAGGCCATAGGGGGCGCCGGGGAACTTCATCCCCTGCATCGTGCGGGCATAGACATTCTTCAGCGTCACGCCGCGCCCGCCGAACAGATTGGCGGAGCCGGGCAGGATCTGCAGCGTCGTGACGCCACCATTGGTCAATGCCCGCGAAAATCCGGGGTCCTGCGGCCAGATACTGTGTTCGGCCCAGACCTCCGCCGTCACCGGCCCGGTCGCTTCATTGCCGTCCGAATGCGCCTGCACGCCGGGGCTGGGATAATCGCCCAGATGGCTGTGGACGTCGATGATGCCGGGGGTGACGTATTTCCCCTGTCCGTCGATGACGCTCGCGCCCTCGGGCGCGGCGATATTCTGACCGACCTCGATGATCTTGCCGTCGCGGAACAGCACGGCACCGCGATCGATCCGTCCCCCTTCGCCATCAAGGATGGTGACATTGGTCAACAGCGTCGGCACGCCGGGATAGGGTTTGTAGGTCGATGGATAGGGGTTGCGATCATAGGGCGTGCCGCGCTGTGCCGCCGCGCCCGATGCAGCTTGCGGGCGACGGTCCGTATCCGCGGCGCATGCCGACAACAGCGTGACCATGGCAACACCGACCAGCGCGCGTATCAAACCCGTTCCTCCCGCCTGGCCGGTGCCGAAAATCGCCCCGACCGCCTGATCGCCGGACGTTAGGGGCGAAAAGCGTTGCGCGCAATTTGGCGATTTGCTCCAAGACGATGTGGCTGGGCAAGGACAGGCGAAAAGGGGGATGACATGACGGCGCCTGGCGCGGCGGCACCCGCGCGCGACCCCCTGCCCTTTGGCGACCCGGCCAGCGTCGATGCGGCGCATCGCACGATCCGCGCCGATCCGACGATCCAGTTCGACCTGCCCTGGCGTGAGGTGAAGGCCGATCCGCCGCCGCGCTGGCTGACCGAATTGTTCGAGGCGATCGGACGCTTTGTCGACTGGGTCGGCGGCGGCTGGCATGTGCTGATGTGGCTGGCGATCGGCGCGATCGTGCTGACGCTGGCGATCCTGTTGTTCCCGCCGCTCAAACGCTGGATCGTCGATCGGATCGGGCGGCCGGGACCGGTGGCGGCGGCCGACTGGACCCCGCAGGAAGGCGCCGCGCGCGCGCTGCTGGACGAGGCCGACCGGCTTGCCGCGCAGGGCGATTATGCGCAGGCGGTGCGGCTGATCCTGCACCGCAGTATCGAGGATATCGAGGCATGGCGCGGCGATCGCCTGCGCCCCTCGCTCACCGGTCGCGACATCGCCGCGTTCGACGGCCTGCCCGATGCCGCGCGCGGCATCTTCGCCCGCTTCGTCGCCCAGGTCGAAGCCAGCCTGTTCGCGGGCGGCGCGCTCGGCCATGACGACTGGACGCGCGCGCGCGCCGATTATGCCGGCTTCGCGCTCGGTCGGGGCCGATGAGCGCGAACGCCAGCCCGTTTCGCACGCGCACCGCGCTTGTCCTGATCGCGGTCGGGCTGGTGGCGATGGTCGGCTTCCTGCTGGTCAACGCCTATGGCGGGCTGTTCGAGCGGCAGCGGGGCAATACGCCGAGCCCCGTGTCGCGCTATGGCACCGGCTTTCACGCGCTGTTCCGGCTGGTCGAGCTGTCGGGCGGGACGACGCGCCTGGTTCGCCATGCCGAGTTCGACGACGATACCGCATTGCTGGTGCTGATCCCCAATATCGGCACGTCGCGCACCGAGATCGAGGACGCGGTGGCGGGGCGCGAAGGCCCGACGCTCATCATCCTGCCCAAATGGATCGCGGCGCGCAGCCGTCAACGGCCCGACCGTGAAGAGCGGCTCGCCATGCTGCCCGCCAGGCCGCTGGCCGACATGCTCGGCGGGATGGACGTGACGGGGCTGGTCCGCCAGGAACCGGGCGCGCTCGGCACCAATCGCGGCATGGGCCTGTTGCCCTTTCCGCCGGGCAGGGACACGGTGCAGGCGATCGTCGGCGACCGGCTCGCCGCGCTGATCGACGGGCCGCAGCACGGCGCGGTGCTGGCCGAGGTGAAGGGCCGCAACATCTATCTCCTCGCCGACCCCGATCTGGTCAGCAATCACGGCCTGGCCGATCGCGGCAATGCGCGGGCGGCGATCGCGATGCTGGCGGCGCTCAACCCCGATCATCCCGGCAATATCGCGTTCGACACCATGCTGCCCTTTGGCGCAGGCGGGCGGAACGTGACGCAATTGATGTTCGAGCCGCCCTTTGCCGGGATCACGCTCGCCCTGTTCGCCGCCGCGCTGATGGCGGGGCTGGCGACGCTGGTCCGCTTTGGCCCGGTGCGCCGCGAACCGCGCGCGATCCCGTTCGGCAAGACCGCGCTGATCGAAAATATCGTCAGCCTGACGCGCAGCGCGCGCCGCACCCATGAAGGCGGTCCGGCCTATGCCGATGCGATCCGGGCATGGATGGCGCGGCGTCTGGCGCTGCCGCGCGGCCTGACCGGCGCGGCGCTGGACGCGCATCTGGGCGCGATCCGCACCGATACCCCCTATGCGCAGTGGCAGGAACGGCTGACCAGCGCGCAAAGCGACGCGGAGCTGCTGACTGCGGCACGCAAACTCGACGATTGGCGAAAGGAAGCGATTTCATGACCCTGGAAGATGTCCGCGCGCTGGGCGCGGCGATCGAGGCGGAGGTGGCCAAGGCGGTGGTCGGTCAGGCCGAGGCCGTGCGGCTGTTGACCGTCGCGATCCTGTCGGGCGGGCACGTCCTGCTCGAAGGGGCGCCGGGGACCGCCAAGACATTGCTGGCGCAAAGCTTCGCGCGCACGCTGGGCCTCGATTTCGGGCGCATCCAGTTCACCCCCGATCTGATGCCCGGCGACATTGTCGGGGCCAGCCTGTTCAACTTCCAGACCTCCGCCTTTCAGCTGACGCGCGGCCCGGTGTTCACCGAATTGCTGCTGGCCGACGAAATCAACCGCACCCCGCCCAAGACCCAGGCCGCGCTTCTCGAAGCGATGCAGGAACGCGCGGTAACGATCGACGGCAAAACCGAAAAACTGTCCGATCGCTTCACCGTCGTGGCGACGCAGAACCCGATCGAGCAACAGGGCGTCTATCCCCTGCCCGAAGCACAGCTCGACCGGTTCCTGTTCAAGCTGGCGATCGCTTATCCCGACGAGGCGGCGGAACGCGCGATCGTCGCGCAATATGGCACCCGCACCGGATCGCCGCATCCGCAGGACAGCGGCGTCGAACGGGTCGCCGACGGCGCGGCGCTGAGCGGCGCGTGCGCGGCGGTGCTGGGCGTGCGGCTGGCGGATGAGGTCGTCGCCTATATCGTCGCGCTGATCCGCGCGACGCGGGACCATGCCGATCTGGCGCATGGCGCCTCCCCCCGCGCGGCATCGGCGCTGGCGGCGGCCGCGCGCGCCGCGGCGGCGCTGACGGGGCGGGATTATGTGATCCCCGACGACGTCAAGCTGCTCGCCGCGCCGCTGTTGCGCCACCGCGTCGTCCTGTCGCCCGCCGCCGAGATTGACGGGCGGCGCGCCGACGACATCGTCGCGCAGATCATCGACCGGGTCGAGGCGCCGCGTTGATCGTTCCGACGCAGCGCGCGGTGGCCCTGACGCTGGCGGCGGCGCCCGCGGCGCTGCTGCTCGGCGCGCTGCGCCCTGGCGCGTGGCTGCTGGCGATCGTCTGGGTCCTGGCGATAGCGGTGCTGACGGCGCTGGACGGCCTGCTCGCGCGGCGTCCGGGCGCCGACGATCTGGCGCTGGCGGTGCCGGGATCGGTCGAAATCGGCAAGCCGGTGACGCTGTCCGCGCCTAGCGACCGCTTCGCCTATGCGGCGCAGGTTTCGCCGCCGCTCGAACCGCTCGACCATTTGTCGCTCATGGCCCGGCGACGCGGGACCGCGACGGTCGAGCGGCTATGGGCGCGCGCCGCCGGACCGCTGGGCCTCGCCTGGCGACAGCGCGAGCGCGGCATGGATGCGTCGATCCGCGTGCTGCCCGATCTGGCGCCGGTGCGCGAACAGGGGATGCGCCAGTTCCTCAAGAGCCGCCAGTTCGGCACGCGCATCCGCCCCGACAGCGGCGATGGCACCGAATTTCAGGCGCTGACCGATTTTCAGCCGGGGATGGAACGCCGCGCGATCGACTGGAAGGCATCGGCCCGCCGTTTCGCGCTGCTCGCCCGCGAATATCGCACTGAACGCGACAACAGCATCGTTTTCGCCATCGACAGCGGCCGCGCGATGAGCGAGCCGGTCGACGGCATGCCGCGCGTCGACCGGGCGGTTTCCGCCGCGCTGCTGGCGGCGCTCGTCGCGCTCAAATCGGGCGACAATGTCCGCCTGTTCGGCTTTGCCGGACGCCCCCATGCCGATTCGGGCGCCGTGTCGGGCAGCAACGGCTTCGCCGCGCTCCACCGCACCGCCGCCGCGATCGATTATGGCGCGGAGGAGAGCAATTACACGCTGTCGCTCGTCACGCTCGACCAGCGGCTGCAACGGCGCAGCCTGGTCATCCTGTTAACCGAATTTACCGATCCGACCGCCGCCGAACTGATGATCGCCGCCGCCGCGCGGATGCTGCGCCGCCATCGCATCCTGTTCGTGCTGTTCCACGATACCGAGCTCGATGCGATCCTGGACGCGCGCCCGCACAGCGCCGACGATGTCGTGCGCGCCAATGTCGCCCATGCGCTGATCCGCGAGCGGCGCATCGTCATCGAACGCCTGAAGCGCCACGGCATCGACGTGCTGGAGGCGGCGCCCGACGACCTGCCGCTGGCGCTCGCCGAACGCTATGTCCACGAGCGCGAACGGCCATGAGCGCCGCGCCTGCCTTTGGCCTTATCCGGTTCCGCGCCGAGCGCGAGGCGGATTGGGCGCGGCTCGAAGCCCTGCTCGACACGGTCGAGAAAAAGTCCGCGCGGCGGCTGTCGAGCGCCGACCTGATCGAGCTGCCGCGCCTTTATCGCGCCACGCTGTCGGCGCTGTCGATCGCGCGCGAAACCTCGCTCGACGCCTCGATGATCGCCTATCTGGAGAGCCTGTCGACCCGCGCCTATTTCATCCTTTACGGCTGTCGCGAGCCGTTGTGGCGCCAGATTGCGGGCTTTTTCGCGGGCGGCTGGTCGGCGGCGGTGCGCGGCATCGGGCCCGAACTGTTGCTGATCACGGCGCTGTTCGTCGGCAGCGGCGTGGCCGGTTATCTGCTGGTGATCGGCGATCCGGGCTGGTTCAACGCGATCGTGCCGGGGGAGCTGGCCGGGGGCCGCGACATGCAGGCGAGCGTCGCCACGCTGCGCGAGAGCCTGTATGGCAAGTCCGACAGCAGCGGGCTTGAGGTGTTCGCCACCTATCTGTTCACGCACAATGCCCAGATCGCGATCATGGCGTTCGCGCTCGGCTTTGCCTTTGGCATCCCGACCTTTTTCCTGATCGCGCAGAACGGCATCATGCTCGGCGCCTTTTACGCGGTGTTCGCGTCCAAGGGGCTGGCCTATGGCTTTACCGGCTGGCTGATGATCCATGGCACGACCGAACTCAGCGCGATCGTGCTGGCGGGCGCGGCGGGGCTGCATATCGGACGGGCGGTCGCCTTTCCCGGCACGCGCAGCCGGTTGGCGGCGGCGGGCGCGGCGGGACGGCGCGGCGCGCTGGTGATGATCGGCGTGGTGCTGATGCTGCTCGTCGCGGGCCTGCTCGAAGGGTTCGCGCGCCAGCTCGTGACCGCGGACAGCGCGCGTTATGCGATCGCGCTGGTGATGTTCGCGCTGTGGGTCGGCTATTTCGCGCTTGCCGGACGGCGCGCCGATGGCTGAACGCGCCCATCGCCGTGCGCGCGCGCTGGTGACGCCCGAAGGGGTGACGCTCAACCTGCAGCTTGCCGGGGCGGGGTCGCGCGCGGGGGCGTTCACCATCGACGCGACGATCATGCTCGTCGCGCTGATCGCCATCACGGCGGGGGCGATCTTCATCCTCAGCGGGCCCATGACCGCGGGACCGGCGCTGATCATCTGGCTGCTCGGCTTTTTCCTGCTGCGCAATTTCTATTTCACGCTGTTCGAAAGCGGCGCGCGCGCGGCGACACCGGGCAAGCGCATCCTCAAGCTGCGCGTGGTCGCGCGTGACGGCGGGCGGCTGACCGGCGGCGCGGTGCTGGCCCGCAATCTGATGCGCGAGGTCGAGATCTTCCTGCCGATGATCTTCATCCTGACCGCGCGGGCAGAGGGGTTCAGCAACCGCTGGCTGGCGCTGTTCGGCTTTGCCTGGACCGGCATCTTCCTGTTCATGCCGCTGTTCAACCGCGACCGGCTGCGCGCGGGCGATATGCTGGCGGGCACCTGGGTGGTGGTCAACGAACGCCCGAAAATCGCGCCCGACCTGATCGCGCAGGCACAGGACGGGGATTCGCCACCGCAGGACCGCCATGATTTTTCGGACGCGGAACTGTCGGTCTATGGCCAGTTCGA
>CADEEK010000123.1 GCA_902826325.1 uncultured Sphingomonadales bacterium | reverse complement strand
GTTCCGCCCATGCGCGAACCCCGTTCCGCCCACCCACCACGCACGCTTTGGCCGCCCGTTCGGCGAGCCTCCCGCGCAAAGCCCCATGGAACCCCAACGCCTTACGAGTCTTTTCACCTTGTTATGGCCGATCGCGATGCTCCGATCGTCAAGGCGGACGCCGAACCCGTCGATCCGCCCGAGACGCTGCCCGCCGCGCCGGAAACGGCGGAGGAGGATGCCGTGGCCACCGAACCGCGCCGCCGCCTCCCGCGCTGGGCGGTGATCGCGCTGCGCACCATCGGCGGCATCCTCCTCGCCCTGTTCCTCGCCTGGGCGATCCTTTACATCACCAAGGGACGGTTCCTCAAAGGCACGTTCGAGCGGATCGCGAGCAGCTCGACCGGGCGCGAGGTGCGCGTCGCGGGCGATTTCCAATTCTATTTCAACCCGATCAACCTCAAATATGTTTCCGAAGGGCTGACCGTTGCCAACCCGCAATGGGCGGGCGAGGGGGACTTTTTCGCCGCCAAGCGGATCGAGCTCAACGTCGCGACGCTCAGCTTCATCTGGGGCGAACGGCGGATCAACATTCTCGACCTGCAGGGCGGCGCGCTCGACCTGCGCTGGGACGCGGCGGGCGAGCGCAACAGCTGGACGTTCGGCGACGGCAAGGGTGAACCGCTCGACATCCCGCTGATCCGCCGCGCGGTCGTCGCGGGCACGCGCATCCGCTATCACGATCCCAAAATGGCGGTGCGCGCCGCCATCGCGATCGAAACGGTCAAGGCGACGCAGGAAAAGTTCGACAATGCGATCCGCTTTCGTGGCGAAGGCGTGGCGCGCACAACGCCCTTCAAGCTGTGGGGCGCGCTGCTCTCCCCCAACGAAACCGTGGCGGGCGGCGCGAATCAGCTCGCGTTGCGCCTGAATGCCGTGCGGACCCAGGCCGACATCACCGGCACGCTGCCCGGCGCGACGCAGATCGAGGGGGCGAGGCTCAACGCCGATGTGCGCGGATCGAACCTTGCCGATATGTTCGCGGTGGCGGGGATCGCGGTGCCCGATACGCGGCGCTACCGCCTGCGGTCGGCGCTGACCAAGGTCGGCGACGAATGGCGCTTCACCGGCATGCGCGGCCGGTTCGGCGACAGCGATCTGGCCGGACGGCTGACGGTCAAGATGACACAGCCGCGCCTGTTTCTCGACGCCGATCTGACGACGCGCACGCTCGACATCGTCGATGTCGGCCCGTTCATCGGCTACAGCCCCGCCGCGTCGGCGAGCGGGGAGGTGACGCAGATCGTGGGCGGGCGCCCGCGCCTGTTGCCCGATGCGCCGTTGCGGACGGAGGCGCTCGCCAATTTCGATGCAAGGCTGAACTGGAAGGTCGCACGGGTGCGCGCCGAACAGCTGCCGCTGTCCGATGTGACGCTGGGCCTGACCCTGGATGATCGGCTGCTCAAGCTGTCGCCGCTCAATTTCGCGATGGCGCGCGGGACGGTGACGTCGGACATCACGATCAACGCGCGCAATCCGGCGGTCGTCACCGATTACGATGTCCGCCTGTCGCCGACGCCGATGGGCACGCTGCTCGCCGGGTTCGGGGTCGAGGAATCGGGCACCAGCGGGACGATCAAGGCGCGCGTCAACATGCGCGGCACCGGCGATTCGGTGCGCAAATCGCTGGCCAGCGCCGATGGACGGATCGCGGTCATCATCCCCAAGGGGTCGATGTGGGCGCGCAATGCCCAGCTTGCCGAAATCGACCTGGGGCTGTTCATTCAGAAGATGTTCGAAAAGAAGCTGAAGGAACCGGTCGCGATCAATTGCGGCCTGATCGCGTTCACCGTCCGGCGCGGGATCGCGGCGGCGGACCCGATCCTGATCGATACGCAGAAGAATGTGATGCTGGGGCGCGGCGGGTTCAGCTTCCGCAACGAAAGCCTCGACCTTGCCTTTCGCGCCGACGGCAAGAAATTCTCGCTCTTTTCCGGCCAGTCGCCGGTTGGCATCGGCGGCTATTTCGCCCAGCCGTCGATCGATGTGATCAGCCCGGAACTGCTGACGCGCGCCGGGGCCGGATTGGGCCTGGGGGTCGCCGCCAGCCCGCTCGCCGCGATCCTGGCGTTCGTCGATGTCGGCGATGCCAAGTCCGCCGATTGCGGCCCGGTGCTGTCGGGCGCCCGTGCCAGCGCGCAACGCGACAGCAAGGGCCGCCCACGCGACGATGTCGGCAAGGGCACGACGGCGAAGTCGGAGGATGGTTCGCGGTCAAAGGGCGAGCGCCGCGAACAGCGCAAGAAGTTTCTGGGGATTTTCTGATGAAACCACGCCTGTCGGTGCTGACGCTCGGCGTCGCCGATCTCGAACGCGCGCTCGCTTTCTATCGCGACGGCCTGGGCCTGCCGACCCAGGGGATTGTCGGTCGCGAATTCGACCATGGCGCCGTCGCCTTTTTCGATCTGGCAGGCGGCGTCCGCCTCGCCATCTGGGCACAGGCGGACATCGCGCACGACACCGGCCTTGCCCCGACGCCGCCCAGCCCGACCGCCTTCACCCTTGGCCATAATGTGTCCAGCCGGGACGAGGTCGCGGCGGTGATCGCGCAGGCGCGGCGGGCGGGCGCCGAAATCGTCAAGGAGCCGCAGGACACCTTCTACGGCGGATATGCCGGATATTTCCGCGACCCCGACGGGCATTTATGGGAAGTCGTGTGGAATCCGGACGCGCTGCCGGACGATTAGCCACGCCGCCGCGCGCCGCTCAATGCCCGCGACAGCCCATCAGTTCGACGATCTCCTCCACCCGCGCCGGATCGCCCGCCGCGATCACCTCGCCATTGCTGGCGGCATGCAGCGGATCGCCGTTCCAGTCGCACATCACCCCGCCCGCACCCTCGACCACCGGGACCAGCGCCGCGAAATCGTGCAGTTGCAACCCCGCCTCGATCACCAGGTCGAGATGGCCCGACGCGACCAGCCCGTAATTATAGCAATCGCCGCCCAGCACCGTGCTCATCACCCGCGCATCGATATGTTCAAAGGCGTGAAGCTGCCCGTCGTCGAACAAAGCGGGGGAGGTGGTGGCGAGCAACGCCTGGGCCAGCTCGCGGCAAGTGCGCGCGGCGACCGGCTGACCGTTGAACAGGGTCCTATGCCCGGTCACGCCCAGCCAGCGTTCGCCGATGATCGGCTGATCGATGATCCCCAGCACCGGCCAGCCATCCTCCAGCAGCGCGATCAGCGTGCCGAAGATCGGGCGGCCGACGATGAAGCTGCGCGTGCCGTCGATGGGGTCCAGCACCCAGGTCCGCCCGCTGCTCCCCTCGCGCGGGGCTTCCTCTTCGCCGATAATGCCGTCCATCGGCCGCTCGGCGACGATCAGGCGGCGCATCGCGGCTTCGGCCTCCTTGTCGGCGAGCGTGACGGGGGAGGCATCGGCCTTGGCCTCCAGCCCGTGTTCGCGACGGAAATAGGGGCGGATCGCCGCGCCCGCCGTATCGGCGAGGCGCTGGGCGAGATCGATATCGGCTTGGGTGACGGGCATGGACCCCGGTTAAAGGGCGACGGCGCGCGCCGCTAGGGGCTTTGGCTCATCCGTTCGCCAGCGCCTTCCACACCAGCACCAGGCCGACCGCGATCATCAGCCAGTAGATCGCCGTGTAAAAGCGCGCAGGCGACACGCGGCGGACCAGCCACACCCCCGCCATGGTCGACAGGATCGCCACCGGCATCAGCGCGGCGGCGGTCAGCAAATTGGCCGGGGTGAACTGGCCGAGCGCGACATAGGCGGGCACCTTGATCCAGTTGACCAGCGCGAAATAGACCGCAGTCGTGCCGATCAGCATGTCGCGCGACAGGCGGCGGGGCAGCACCCATAGCTGCCAGGGCGGCTGGCCCGCATGGGCGATCTGGCTGGTAAAGCCCGATGCGATGCCAAAGATCGCGCCGACCCAGCCGGGCGAGCGCGATGGCGGCAATTCGCCCGCCCGGTCGCGCCACAGGCGATAGGCGCCGAACAGGATCGAAATCGCGCCCACCGCCGCCAGCACCATATCGGGCGATACGCTGCGCGCGAAGAAATAGCCGATGGCGATGCCGATCACCGCCCCGGCCAGCGTCCAGCCGAGCACGAACCGGTCGACGGTGCGGCGAAACGCCCATACCCCCACCACATCCTGCGCGATCAGGATCGGCAACAGGATCGCGGCGGCGCGCACCGGATCGATCGCCAGCACGATCATCGGCAGCGACAGCGCCCCCATCCCCGCAAAGCCGCCCTTGGCCAGCCCGATCAGGATCACCGCCGGGATCGCCAGCGCGTAAAAGAACGGGTCGGAAATCAGGACCGCGCCTGTGCGATACGCGACAGGTGAAAGGTGATGCGCAACAGCACGAGCAGCGCGGCGGCGGCCAATCCGGCCAGCGCCAGCACGGCATAGGTCAGCGCCTCCAACCATTGTTCGACCGGATCGGGCTGGCGCGGAACCGCGACCGGCGCGCCCTGCACGCCCTGCATTTCGCCGGTGGCGACCGCCTCGCCGGGGTCGGCGCCCTGCACGCGCGCATCGCGTTCGTCCACGACCCCCGGCTCCGCCGTCCGTTCGGGGACCGTCCCGGACGGCGATGGCCGATCGGTGCGGATCGCGCTCGCCGCCATCAGCGACGCGATGACGGCAAAGGTCGACAGTCCCGCCAGCACCAGCAACAAGGTGCGCCCGACCCAATCGAGCATCATTCGCCCGCGGTCGCCGACTCGCCGCCGCGCGGCGCGCGCACGCCAGCATTCCCGCCCGCATTCAGCTGCGCCTTCAACGCTTCGGGCGGCGGCGCCCACAGAAAGCCGAAGCTGACCGTGCCATGCTTGGTTTCGACCGCATGGTGCAGCCGGTGCGCCTGGACGATCCGCTTCATATAGGCCGAACGCGGGACATAGCGGTGCGACAGGCGGCGATGCACGATCACGTCGTGAAAACCGAAATAGATCGCGCCATAGGCGGCGATTCCCGCGCCGATCCAGGTGAACCCCGGCCACCAGCCAAGCTGGACCCCGCCCAGCAGCAGCACGATCGAGGGCAGCGCGAAGATCACCGCATACAGATCGTTCAGCTCCCAATTGCCGGTGCGCGGTTCGTGATGGCTCTTGTGCAGGAACCAGCCGGGCCCGTGCATGATCCAGCGATGCGCGACATAGGCGACGCCCTCCATCAGGGCGATCGTGGCGACGAACAGCGCGCCGCCGGTTATCGGGCCGATTGTCGAATGCATGGACGCGGCTATAGCGGGGGGCGATGCCGAACGCGAGATTGAGCTTTGCCCTGATCGCCACCCTGTCGCTGGCCGCCTGCGCCGTGCCGGAGGCGCGGCTGCGCACCGGGCTCGTCAATGCCGGTCTGCCGCGCCCGCTCGCCGCCTGTATGGCCGAACGGATGGTCGATCGCCTGTCGCTCGCCCAGCTGATGCGCATCGCCGATCTGCCAAAGGCGCGCGAGGCGGAGACGATCGACGCATTTCTGCGCCGGGTCCGCGCGCTGGGCGATCCCGAAATCCTGGGCGTCGCGACCAGTTCGGCGGGGCTTTGCGCGATCGGCCTGGGTCGCCGCTGACGCTTTATTGCAAGTGCGTCGCAAAGGCGAAAACTGGCGATTTGATTCCGCCCGCCCCCTGTGCTTAAGCCGTGCGCAAATCGCCGAACCGCATGAAGGACCCGCGCATGAACATCCATGAATATCAGGCCAAGGAACTGCTCGCGAAATTCGGCGCGCCGATCGCGGCGGGCCATGCCGCGTTTACGGTGGATGAGGCGGTGGCCGCGGCGAAGAAGCTGCCCGGGCCGCTTTATGTGGTGAAATCGCAGATCCATGCCGGCGGGCGCGGCAAGGGCAAGTTCAAGGAACTCGGCCCCGATGCGAAGGGCGGCGTGCGACTCGCCTTCAACCTGGACGAGGTGCGCGCGCATGCGACCGACATGCTCGGCAACACGCTGGTGACGATCCAGACGGGTGAGGCGGGCAAGCAGGTCAACCGCCTCTACATCACCGACGGCGCCGACATCGCCAGGGAATTCTACCTCGCGCTGCTCGTCGACCGTTCGACCAGCCAGGTCGCCTTCGTCGTTTCGACCGAAGGTGGCATGGACATCGAGGAAGTCGCCCATTCGACGCCGGAAAAGATCCGCACCTTCTCGGTCGATCCCGCCACCGGCTTCATGCCGCATCACGGCCGCACCGTGGCCGCGGCGCTCGGCCTTTCGGGCGATCAGGCCAAGCAGGCGGCAAAGGTCGCCAAATCGCTCTACGACGCCTTCCTCGCCACAGATGCGGCGCAGATCGAAATCAACCCGCTGGCGTTGACCGATCAGGGCAATCTGCTGGTGCTCGACGCCAAGGTCGGCTTCGACGGCAACGCCCTGTTCCGCCACCCGGACCTGATGGAGCTGCGCGACGAGACCGAGGAAGATCCGGCGGAGCTGGAAGCCTCGAAATACGACCTCGCCTACATCAAGCTCGATGGCGACATCGGCTGCATGGTGAACGGCGCCGGCCTTGCGATGGCGACGATGGACATCATCAAGCTGAACGGCATGTTCCCGGCGAACTTCCTCGATGTCGGCGGCGGCGCGAGCAAGGAGAAGGTGACCGCCGCGTTCAAGATCATCCTCGCCGATCCGGCTGTGAAGGGCATCCTCGTCAACATCTTCGGCGGCATCATGAAGTGCGACACCATCGCCGAGGGCGTGATCCAGGCGTGCAAGGCGGTCAACCTCTCGGTGCCGCTGGTGGTGCGCATGAAGGGCACCAACGAGGACCTGGGCAAGAAGATGCTGAAGGATTCCGGCCTGC
>CADEEK010000122.1 GCA_902826325.1 uncultured Sphingomonadales bacterium | reverse complement strand
CTCGGCCCATCGACAATGGTCTGGCTCACCACGTGCCCGCAACCGTCCACAGACAGTTATGAGGCGATCTCCGTTATGCCGCTTTCGGGATCAATCTCGACTTCGGCAATGTGGCAACCGTTGGGGAAGGTCGAGATAAACGTTCCCTCACCCTTGGCCGCGAGCGTCTTTTTGGCAGCCAGTTGCGCGAGGGTGATCTTTTTCTTGCTGTGCGCCGACGTAAACTCACCCTTGCCGTAGCTGACCTGCGAGGGTTCGACGCCCAGGTCTTCCGCCGCCAGCGATTTGCCGGCGTCGATCAGCTTGTTTGCGGCGATGTGGCACACCGTGCCCGCGCCCACCATGCTGCGCGAACCGCCGGTATGGTTGCCCACCATGTGCGGCGCGCGGTCGGCGTCGCCCTGGCGTATCTTCACGCGTTCCGTAGCGATGCCCAGCGCTTCGGCGACCACCATCGCGAACGAGGTTTCATGGCCCTGGCCCTGCGAATGCGCCACCGTGTGCACGGTGACCTGACCCTCGCCGTCGACGCTGATGTCGATTTCATCGCGCGGATAGCTGCCCGCGCCGGTGGGCTCGATCACCGCTGACATGCCGATGCCGCGCAGCTTGCCTTTCCTGGCGCTGGCGGCCTTACGCGCTTCAAAGCCCGACCAGTCGGCCAGTGCCAGCGCCTTCGCCGACAAACCCGGCAGATCGGCAATTTCGATGGTGGAGCCGGTGGCGGATTTGTACGGGTAATCGCTGAGCGCGAGGTAGTTCCTGCGGCGCAGGTCCGCCGGGTCCATGTTCAGTTCCAGCGCCGCCGCGTCCACCACGCGCTCGATGGCGTAAGCAATATCGGGCCGGCCCGCGCCGCGATACGCCGCCACCCAGCCGGTGTTGGTCAGCACCACTTTGAAGTGTCCATACAGCGCGGGAATGTTGTAGACGCCGTTCATGCAGGAGGTGGCGTTGCGGATGTGGCCGGCGGGGCCGGTGGGCGACAGGTACGCGCCCTGATCGGTGATCCAGTCGATGCGCAATCCGGTGAACTGCGCGTTTTTGTCGAGCGCCAGCGTGGCGGTGATCAGATTGGCACGGCCATGCGTGTCGGTGAGGAAGCTCTCGGTACGGGTGGACACCCACTTGATCGGGCGCTGCAGCGCCTTGGCGGCCATCATCATCGACACGTATTCCGGATACACGGTGCTGCGCTGGCCGAAGCCGCCGCCGACGTCCTGAATCTCGACGCGGAACTTGTCCTCGCCGAGATTGGCATAGGTGGCAAACTGCTTGCGCGTCATGTTCACGCCCTGCGACGGCGTGTGCACCACATAGCTGTCCGTGTCCGCTGTGTATTCGATCAGCGCCGCGCGCGGCTCCATCGGACTGGCGGTGACGCGCGTGCAATCGACGGTGATTTTGGTGACATGCGCGGCCTTGGCAATGGCCTCCATCACCGGCGCCTCAACGCCGCTTTCAGCTTCCACCGGGCAGTTGCCGGGCACGTCATCATGCAGTTGCGGCGCGCCCGGTTTAAGGGCCTCCTCGGGATCGACCACCGCGGGCAGGTCTTCATACACCACGTCGATCAGGTCGCAGGCGTCCAGCGCCGCGAGATGCGTTTCCGCGATCACCATCGCCACCGGATCGCCGACAAAACGCACTTTGCCGATGGCCAGGCACGGCCGCTCCGGCACGCGCGCTTTCATGCCGCCCTTGCCGGTGGGCGGCAGGAAACTGGGAGGACGCAGATAACCTGCGGCCTGCGCATCGGCACCGGTGTAGACGCCAACCACACCCTTGATCTGACCCACTTTGTCGAAATTGATCGAAACAATGCGCGCGTGCGCGCGATCGGAGCGCAGAAAGCATGCATGAAGCTGGCCGGGTGCATTCCAGTCCGACGAATACTTGCCGTTGCCGGTAATCAGCCGCATGTCCTCGAAGCGCGACACCTGCGCGCCGCCGACCTTGAACAGCCGGGAATGATGTTCGTGTTGATCCATCCGTGCCTCGCTCAGTGTTGCAAAATTTATTCAATAAAAACAAATACGTAAACGATTTCGCGCCATCGTGCCACGCGCTCGGAACATGCCGGGGCGGAATTGTCTCAGGTGATGTGCGGGACAGCGACGGGAAGTTCAATGCAGTCCACGTGGCCTATTCTACCGTGAGAATTCCGCGTACTCACGCGCGACGGCGATTGCGCGCCGCGCATGGGTTCCAGCATATGACGATCTGAAGGCCACGGCGTGGCGGCACATGACGCCGCGATCACGTTCGGCCTCGCCTAGCGCGGCTTGACCCCCGCCGCACGGAACACGCGCGTGCGGGTGACGATTTCGTCCCGCACCAGCTTTTCGAATGCTTCCGGCGTCGACGACATGGGAATGGCACCGGTGCTCTTGATCGGCACGACGATGTCCGGCAATTGCAGAATGCGCGCGATCTCGCGGGACAAGGCCAGGATGATCGTGCGCGGCGTGCGCGACGGCGCCAGCACGCCGAACCAACCATCGTAGACATAGCCCGGCAGGCCGGCTTCCGCCGCCGTCGGCACGTCAGGCAGCATGGGAAGCCGTTCCTTGCCCGTAACCGCAAGCGGAAGCACGCGCTTGTTTTTCACCAGCGCCATCGCCGACAGCACGGGCGCGATGAAATACTCGGTTCGGCCCGCCATGGTGTCGTTGAGCGCTTCCGGCGAGCCGCGATAGGGCACATGCAACACGTTAATTCCCGCGACTTGTTTAAACAATTCACCGGCGTAGTGCGTGCCGCTGCCCAGTCCGGACGAACCAAAATTGACGGCGCCCGGTTTCGCGCGCGCCAGCGCCAGCAGACCGTTGAGATCCTTCACGCCCAGCGCCGGGCCAACCACCAGGATCAGCGGCGTGGCCGCGACCTGTGTGACGCCGTGAAAATCCCTGATCGAGTCGAACGGCAGTTTCCGGTACAGCGCCGCGGAGCCGGCGAATGCCGACGACGTCAACATCAGCGTATAGCCGTTGGGTTCCGCCTCCGACACGATTGTGCCGGCCACGATGCCGCCCGCGCTGGGCCGGTTGTCGACGATCACCTGCTGTCGCCAGCTGGCGTAGAGCTTGGGCCCGATCAGGCGCGCCAGGATGTCAGTCGCGCTGCCCGCGGTAAACGGTACCACCATGCGTATCGGCTTTTCGGGATACGAAGCCGCCCGCGCGCCCGCGCACGCACTCAGCAGAAAACCCGCCGTGACGCCGAACGCTGAAACTGTCTTCATGGAATTGCCCTCCGCTGAAATACCCGCCATGTTCCGCATGCGCAACGCGCCCTCCCTTGTGCGCCGCGCAAGTATCCGCGTTAATCCGGCACCGCATAACTGCGTATTCTCTGTAGGTAATACTGCATAGCGATGTTGCGTGCGTGTCGGCTGTCGTGGTCCTGCAACACCACACGCTGCGCTTCGCGCTTGGCCGCACACCCGCCAGGCACAATGAAATAACGTAACCATTTGTTTTTATTTACTTTTTTATTTTTCTCGTGACACCGGATATGCGCGGGGGTGTGGCGCGGCCGCGCAACCAGCCCTGGTGCTGGTATCTTCGGGCGCTTGCGGCTTGTGCCGTCCACACCGATTTGCGTATTCACCCGGCATGACCTCCACCGACACTGGTACCGTTCCCGTTCGCACGGCCGCGCTGGCGCCGTTTAGCGTGCGCAGTTTTCGTTTTCAATGGCCGGCCGACATCGGCGCCTCGTGGGCGTTCGAAATGGAGACCATCATCCTCGGCTGGTATGTGCTGACCGAAACCAAGTCCGTGCTGATGCTGACCTTGTTCGCCTCGCTGCAACACATGGGCACGCTGCTGGCGCCGATGTTCGGCGTGATGGGCGACCGCATCGGCCACCGCACCGTGCTCGGCGCCATGCGCGCGACCTACTGCGTGCTGGCGGCCACGCTGATGATCCTCGCCTACGGCGGCTTGCTGACGCCCACCTACGTACTGTGCATCGCGGGCGTGATGGGCCTGGTGCGGCCCTCCGACATCGGCATGCGCAACGCGCTGGTCGGCCCCACCATCCCCAACACCCCGCTGCTGGCCGCGGAGAGCATCCCACCACCCCCTCAGGCGGCGGCCCAGGTGACGCTGATCTGGTCGAATGACGGCACCCGGCTCTACGCCGCCGAAACCGCGCGCGATACCGTCGCGGAAATCGACGTCGCCACCGGCAAAGTGCTGCGCCGCATCGCCGTCGGCAAGAATGGCGATGGCCTCGCGGTAACGCGGGTGGACTAGGTCGCGCCCTCGATCGCCCGCAACACGCTGGCCCAGCGCGCCTCCCCCTCGCCGCTGACCAGCGCCCAGCGCACGCCGCGCCGCTCCAGTTCGGCCCGCGCCAGACCAAAGAAGCGCTGGCGCTGTGCCAGGTCCCCGAACATGCGCGTGCCGTCGGCGACCCAGGGCAGGTCGATGTCGAACAGCAGATACAGGTCCGCCGTCCCGTCCCAGGCCGCGAACCAGGGATCGCGCGTGTCGAACAGCATATCGGCCCACACCGCCGTCATCAGCGGATCGGTATCGAGCACCAGCGGCGCCAGCCCCGCATTCAGCATCGTGCGCACCCCGGCATCGTGCGTCTTGGCGATTTCGACCAGGTCGGCCATGGTAAAGTCGGTGCCGCGCGCCTCGGCATATTCGCGGCCATATTCCTCGACCACTTCGCCGCCCAGATGCGCGGCCAGCCTTGGCGCCAGCGTCGACTTGCCCGTGCTTTCCGGCCCATGGAGACAGATGGTGCGCAACGTCATGCCGCCACCTGCCGCCGCCACGCGCGATGCCAGCTGATCAGCCCCCAGATCGACAGCCCCAGCAACAACAGATAAACGGCCGAGGTCAGCCACAGCCCGCGCGCCGCGAACAACGGCACCGCGACGATGTCGACCAGGATCCACAACGCCCAGTTTTCCAGATAGCGCCGCGACAACAGCAATTGCGCGACGACACTGGCGATCGCCACCCCCGCATCCCACCAGGGCAGCGCCGCATCGGTGAACCGGTGCATCAGCGTCCCCCAGCCCCAGATCGCCAGCAGGCTGGCGCCAACCATCAGCCCGCGCATCCGCCAGCCGAGCGTCAGCACGATCACTTCCCCCGCCTGCGCGCGCGACCGCGCCCAGTTGAACCAGCCATAAATGTTGAGCGCCAGGAAAAACCCCTGCAACAACATGTCGCTATACAGTTTCGCGCCCCAGAACACCCAGCCGTAAAGCGTGACCGCCGCGATCCCGAACGGATAGTTCCACACGCTTCGCCGCGCGACGAGCGCGATGTTCACCAGCACCAGCAGCGCGGCCATGGCTTCGATCGGATCCATCGCCGTCGGCTATCAACAACCGGCGCGCGGTGCCAGCGACAGCCTACCTATACTGACGGCGCCCATGCCGCCCCCGCCCCGGCTTGCCGCATCGCATTTCCGCGCTAGGCTGCGCAAAAGATCGAGAGGATCGTGCATGCGTCATATCGCCGTGATCGGTTCCGGCCCGGCGGGCTATTACACCGCCGAAGCCGCGCAGAAACAGTTTGGCGACGATGTGCGGATCGACATCATCGACCGGCTGCCGGTCCCGTTCGGCCTGATCCGCACCGGCGTCGCCCCCGATCACCAGTCGATCAAGCATGTCGCGCGCCGCTATGCGGCAACCGCGCTCACCGACAATGTCCGCTTCGTCGGCAACGTCACCGTGGGCGAACAGGTGACGATCCCCGAACTGATCGCACTATATGACGCGGTGGTGCTCGCGACCGGCGCGCCGCGCGATCGCCCGCTCGACATTCCGGGCGCGGACCTTCCCGGCGTGACCGGCAGCGCCGCCTTTGTCGGCTGGTATAACGGCCATCCCGATTTCGCCGGTCTCGCGCCGCCGCTCGCCGGATCGGGCGCGGTGGTGATCGGCAACGGCAATGTCGCGCTCGACGTCGCCCGCATCCTCGCCAAGACGCAGCGCGAACTGGCCGGGTCCGACATCGTCGCTCATGCGCTGACCGCGCTCAAGACATCACAGATCGACACGATCACGCTGCTGGGACGGCGCGGCCCGCATCAGATCAACATGACGCCCAAGGAACTGGGCGAGCTGGGCGAGCTCGAACGCGCCGCCCCGGTGGTCGACATCGCCGACTTGCCGCCCGACATCGACGATGCGCTGCTCGAACCCGGCCAGCGCAAATCGATCGCGCATCTGCGCAATTTCGCCGCCGCCAGCGTCGACAAACCGGTCCATATCATCTTCGACTTCTTCGCCATGCCGGTGGCGATCGAGGGCGACGGGCGTGTCGAGCGCGTGGTGGTGGAACGCACCCGGCTCGACGAACGCGGCGCGGCCATCGGCACCGGCGAAACCTATCGCATCCCCGCCAGCCTGGTCGTCTCGTGCATCGGCTATCGCACCCCGCCGATCGACGGCGTGCCCTATGACGACCGCGCCGGTCGCTTCGCCAATGACGACGGGCGCATCCTGCCCGGCCTCTATGCGGTCGGCTGGGCGCGGCGCGGACCGACCGGGACGATCGGCACCAACCGGCCCGACGGCTTTGCCATCGTTGAAAAGATCGCGGCGGACACCGGCGGCAACAGCGGCAAGGCGGGGCGTCCCGGCCTCGACCGGCTGCTCGCCGCGCGCGGCGCCGATGTCGTCACCTTTCGCGACTGGCAACGGATCGAGGCCGCCGAAATCGCCGCCGCCCGCGACGGCGCGCCGCGCGAAAAATTCGTCAGCATCGCCGATATGCTGGGCGCCCGCGACTAGCGCATGTCCAGCGCAAGTGATGCTTGCGCACCGCTCGACGGCTGGCTATAGGCGCGCCTCCAAGCGACCGCCGGTCCGCCCAACCCGGGGCATTTCAACGGACGCGGTACTCCGTCGGGGAGTAGCTCAGCCTGGTAGAGCACTGCCTTCGGGAGGCAGGGGCCGGAGGTTCGAATCCTCTCTCCCCGACCATCATGCCATCAGCATGGCATCAATATTTGATCATCGCGCGCGCGCCGGGGTCGACATAGAACATCAGCACCGGCGATCCGCTGAAATACTCGTCCCACGCCTGCCGCGCACCACGCCATGAGCC
>CADEEK010000121.1 GCA_902826325.1 uncultured Sphingomonadales bacterium | reverse complement strand
CATCGGCAGGATATTCTGAAATGGGTGGCCGGGTGGGGGAGCGGGCCGGTGCCGCAACCCAACAAGGAATCGCGCCGCTGCCGTCCAGCGCCGTCGAAACGATCCTAACCCCGCCCCATCGCCAGGAACTTCGCGCGCCGCTGCTGGCGCAACGCCGTCGCGCCCTGTCCGTCCAGACCGGCCAGCGCCGCCGCGATTCCATCGCCCAGCGCGTCGATCGCCGCGCCATGGTCGCGCTGCGCCCCGCCCAGCGGCTCGGGCACGATCGTGTCGATCACGCCCAGGCCATGCAGATGCTGCGCCGTCACCTTCATCGCCTCGGCGGCGTCGGCGGCCTTGTCGGCGGTGCGCCACAGGATCGAGGCACAGCCTTCGGGCGAAATCACCGAATAAACGGCATGTTCCATCATCAGCACATGGTTGCCCGCCGCCAGCGCGACCGCACCGCCCGACCCGCCTTCGCCCAGGATCGACGCGATCATCGGCACGCCCGCATTCAGGCACGCCTCGGTCGACCGCGCGATCGCTTCGGCCTGGCCGCGCTCCTCGGCCTCCATGCCGGGAAAGGCGCCGGACGTGTCGACCAGCGTCAGCACCGGAATGCCGAACTTGTCGGCCAGTTCGACCAGGCGGATCGCCTTGCGATAGCCTTCGGGCTTGGCCATGCCGAAATTGTGGCGCAGGCGGCTGGCGGTATCGTCGCCCTTCTCATGGCCGATCACCATCACCGGCCGCCCGCGAAACCGGCCCAGCCCGCCCTGGATCGCGGCATCGTCGGCAAAGGCGCGATCGCCGCCCAGCGGCATGAAATCGGTGATCAGCCGCGCGACATAATGTTTGAAATGCGGACGTTCGGGATGCCGCGCGACCTGCGTCTTCTGCCACGGCGTCAGGCGCGAATAGACGTCCTTCAACAGCTTGTCGGACTTGGCCTGCAATTTGCCGACCTCGGCCTCGATATCGACCTCACCGCCCGCGGCGGTGTCGCGCAGTTCGTCGATACGCGCCTGAAGCTCGGCAATCGGCTTTTCGAAATCAAGAAAGGTCGGCATCGTCGCGGCCCTATGCCCCCCGCTCGCCCGCGTCAACGCGCTGCGGCTTCTCCCGCGCCGCGCCGCCCCGCGAACCGTCCGCCAGCGGATGCCGTTCGTTGACCAGCTGGACCAGCCGGCTGGCGTCGACATGGGTATAGATTTCGGTGGTCGCGATGTCGGCATGGCCCAGCATCGATTGCAGCGCGCGCAGGTCCGCCCCACCCGCCAGCAGATGCGTGGCAAAGGCATGGCGCAGGACATGCGGGCTGATCCGGTCGGGCGCGATCCCCGCCTCCGCGGCGATGGCGCGGATCATCTGATACAGGCGCACCCGGCTCAGATGCGCCTTGCCCGACGGGAACAGCCAGGGCCGGTCGGCATCGACATGCGCACGCCACGCCGCCACCGCCGCGCGCGCACGATCGGACAGCGGGACCAGCCGCTCGCGCCCACCCTTGCCCTTCAGGATCAGATAGGGCTTGTCCGGCTGCACCGCTTGGCGCGGCAGCGACACCAGCTCGCTGGCGCGCAGTCCCGACCCATAAAGCAGCTCGACCAGCGCCAGCAGCCGCAGGTCGCGCGGATCGGCGGGCACCCGCGCGATCCGCGCATCGATCGCCGCGAACAATTTTTCGACATCGCCGACCGACAGCGTCCGGGGCAGCCCCCGCCCGCTGCCCGGACGCGGCAGCGCGCCGCCCGGATCGTCGGCGCGCAACCCCTCATCGACCAGAAACGCATAGAATCGCCGCAACGCCGCCGATTTGCGCGCCACGCTCGACCGCGACAGGTCGCGCCAATGCTGCGCCAGCCGCTCGATCGCCGCCCGGTCGGCCTCCGCCAGCCCGCCGCCCAGCACCTGCGACGCCAGCCGCAAGTCGCTGGCATAGGCGGCAATGGTATTGGCCGACGCTCCCGCCTCGGCCGCCATCATCTCGAGAAACCGCTCGATCAAGCCCGCGTCCGCCCCGGCAAAGCTGCCGCTCACCCGTCCGGCCCCTGGAACAAGGCCGATCGCCTCGCTCCCCCTCCCGATGGGAGAGGGAAGGGGCCCGCCGCCGCAGGCGGTGGGAAGGGTGAGGGTGAACCGGGCGACAAGCGCGATGCCATCGGCGCGCCCACGATCAAAGCCGGGTAATCGCCTCGACGGCGATCATCCGCGCATAACCGTCCAGCCCGACCCGGCTGAGCGCGCGGGTGATGTGATAGACCGCCTCGGGCGATACCCCTTCCCACACCCGCGACTGCATCCCGACCGCAGCGAGCAGCACGACGGTCCCCGCCTGCCCCTGCGCCGCCGCGCGGTCGATCGCGCGGGTCCAGGCATTTGCGCCGTCGAACGCCACGCCCGCGCCCCGCATCAACCGCTCGCCATCGGTGGCGGGAATGCGGCCCATCCCCGCCATCGCCGCGATCAGCATCGCGCCATTGGCCGCATCGGCGCGGTCGCGATACGCCTCGACATCGTCGACCGAAACGCTGCCCCCGGACGGATCGGCCAGCAGCAACATGCCCCACCCGTCGCTTCCGCGCGGCGCGATGTCGCGCCAGCGCATCGCCGCCCGGTCCAGCCCCGCGCTCAGCATCGACGCGATCAGCCGGTCGCTTTCGCCCTGCAACGCATCGGACGGCTCCAGCCGCGCCGCCGCCCGCGCGGTCAGGATCAACCGGCTATAGGTCGCGCGCGCGCCCTGCGCCTCGTCCCACAACCGCACCATCTGTTCGATCCGTTCGGCCGGCGTCGCACCGATAAAGGCGGTGCGCAGGTCGCGCGCCACCGCCACTTCGGCGGTCGATGCGTCCTCCTGCGATTCGATCTCGCCATACAGGTCGGTCAGCGCCTGGCTCGAAAACACGCCCTGGCTCGCCGCCGCCTCCGCCGCCGCCGCCCGCTCGCGCAGCCCCAGCGATGGCGACGTCGCCCGCCAATAGCGCAGTTGCGGGCCGACCGATCCATAGAGCCGGTCGGGCACATCGGTCGCCGACGCCACCGCCAGCCCCCAGCGCCAGGACGACAGCCGGTCGATCTGGTCCCATTCGATCGTCACCGCGCGGCGCCCGGAAATGCCCAGGCCAACGATCTTTTCGGCCAGCAACAGGTCGATGCCATTGCCCATCCGCCGCCGCGCGCCGTCGATCAGCGGCCCCGCCTTGTTCGGATTGCCCTCGAGCCCCGCGCACATCGCCTCGGCCAGCCGCCAGTTGCGGTCCGGCGCGGTGCGCAGCGCAGGCACGACCATCGGGCACATCCCGCCGGGATCGGCGGTGGCGAGCATCGCCTGCATCCCCATCTGGAACAGCTTGGGCGTGTAATTTTCAATGTCGACCGACTGCACCATCGCCCGCGCCGCATCCGCCTCGCCCATGCGGATCAACAGCCAGGCGCGCTCCGCCGCGAAATCGGCGCCGTTGACGCCGCGCGGCGTATCGACCCGCGACAGCAATGCCCGCCGCAACGCGATCGACAGCCAGCGCGAGGCGACCGGCGCGTTCATCCGGCGCATCAGCACTTGCAGGAACCGCCCGTCCGCACCGCCAAAGGCGTTGGCGGGCAGGCCGTCGCTGGCGGGCGAGGACGGCCCGACCTGCGCCAGCGACCGTTTGGCAAAGGCGGGCAGTTCGAACCGCTGGATCACCGCATAATCGACCTCGCCCGGTTCGCCCGCCGTCGACGGCGCCGACTGGCCGGGCGCGACGGGTGCATCGGGCGACGGCGCGGCGGTGCGGGCGGGCGCAGGCGCGGGCGCCGGGGCCGCACTCGGCGCGGGCGCGGGCGCGGGCGCCGGCCCCGGCACCGGATCGTCGAAACCCGGCGGCAACAGCGATTCGGGCCGATCCTGGCCCAGCGCAGGAATCCCCACGCCCGCCAGCACGGCCAGAACCGCCGCGATCGCCGTGCTAGTTCGCGAGATTTTCAAGCGGCACAACCTTTTCGACGCGCACCGGCGGCTTTTCCGTGTCGCGTCCGGCGAGGAAAAACAGCCCGCCGATCAACAGGATGACGACAGCGATCAGGATGACTAGCGAACGGGACATCGATCCCCTCAAACCGGGTTGCATACAGGTAACGGGGCTTTTGCCCCGGCGCGACCCTCGCTGTATAGCGCCCGCGATCATGCTGCCAACCCATCCCGCCGATCCGGCCCCGCCGCCGCCCGCCCCGACCCGCCCGATCGTGCTGGTCGGCCTGATGGGCGTCGGCAAGACGACGGTGGGCCGCCGCCTCGCCCAGCGGCTGAACCTGCCCTTTGTCGATGCCGATGCGGAGATTGAGGCGGCGGCGGGCATGACGATCAGCGATATGTTCGCGGAATTCGGCGAAGCCCATTTTCGCGACGGCGAACGGCGGGTCATCGCCCGGCTGATCGATGGGCAGCCCAAGGTGATCGCGACCGGCGGCGGCGCGTTCATCAACGACGAAACCCGCGCGCTGATCCTTGACCAGGCGACCGCGATCTGGCTGGACGCCGATCTCAAAATCCTGGCGGAGCGGGTTGCCAAGCGCGACCACCGCCCGTTGCTGCGTGGAAAGGATCCCTTCGCCGTGCTGTCCGAACTCGCCGCCGTGCGCAATCCCGTCTACGCGCTCGCGCCGATCCACGTCACCAGCCGCGCCGTGCCGCACGAAGCGACCGTCGCCGCGATCATCCAGGCGCTTGGCAAATGACGGTCGTGCCCGTTGCGCTGGGCGCGCGCAGCTATGAGGTGCGGGTCGAATCCGGCCTGCTGACCCGCGCCGCGGCCCATCTCGCCCCGCTGGCGCGCAAACGGCCCTTCGTCATCGTCACCGACCGCAATGTCGCCCCCCATGCCGACCGGCTGGTCGCCACGCTGGCGGCAGCGGGCCTCGGCGCGCAGATCATCACCCTCCCCCCCGGCGAATCGACCAAGAGCTGGGCGCAACTCGAATCGCTGACCGACCGGCTGCTGGCGCTTGGCATCGAACGCGGCGACCATCTGATCGCGCTCGGCGGCGGCGTGATCGGCGACCTGGTCGGCTTTGCCGCCGCCATCCTCAAGCGCGGCTGCCATTTCGTGCAGGTGCCGACGACGCTGCTGGCTCAGGTCGACAGCTCGGTCGGCGGCAAGACGGCGATCAACAGCACGGCGGGCAAGAATCTGGTCGGCGCCTTCCATCAGCCCGCGCTGGTGCTGATCGACCCCGATCTGCTCGACACGCTGCCGCGCCGCGACGTCGCGGCGGGCTATGCCGAAGTGGTCAAATACGGCCTGATCGACGATGCCGGGTTCTTCGCCTGGTGTGAAGCCAACGGCCCCGCCCTGCTGGCGGGCGACGGCGCGGCGCGCGCCCATGCCATCGCCCATTCGGTCGCGGCCAAGGCGCGGATCGTCGGCGAGGACGAGCGGGAGACGAGCGGCCGCCGCGCGCTGCTCAACCTCGGCCACACGTTCGGCCACGCGCTTGAGGCGGAAACCGGCTTTTCCGACCGGCTGCTGCATGGCGAGGGGGTGGCGGCGGGGATGGCGCTGGCCTTCGCCTTTTCGGCGCGACAGGGCATCTGTCCCCCCGCCGATGCCGCGCGCGTCGCCGCGCATCTGCGCGCCAGCGGCCTGCCCCATGACCTCAAAAGCGCCGGCATCACCGCCAGCGGCGCGCAACTGGTCGATCACATGTTGCACGACAAGAAGATGGATGCGGGCACCCTCCCCTTCCTGCTCGCGCGCGGCATCGGCCAGACCTATCTCGACAAAACGGTCGATCTGGGCGAGGTCGCCGCCTTTCTCGACGAACAGCCGCGATAGGCGCGCGCCCGGTCCGGCATCAAATGTCGCCGTCGGCCCGGTTGCGCGCAACGCTCGCCGCCATCCGTTCCAGCTGTTCGGGCGTCGCCTCGCTGACATGCAGCGCCTTCCACTGCGCATAGGGCATGCCATAGATCGCCTCGCGCGCGGCATCCTTGTCCAGCGCCCCGTCGCTCGCCTCGGCCACCCAGTCGGACAGGCAGTTGCGGCAGAATCCCGCCAGGCCCATCAGGTCGATATTCGCCGCATCGGTGCGATGCCGCAAATGCCGCACCAGCCGCCGGAACGCCTGCGCCGCGACCCGATCGTCGATATTGTCCAGCGTTGTCATTTTTTCGCCTCCGCGGTTGAATAGGCTGGATTTGGCGTTAGGAACCGGCCTGCACAAGCCGGAGAGCCAACCCCATGTCCAAGTCGATGCACCCGCGCTCCCGCAAGGTGCGCGTGCTGGCGACGCTGGGTCCCGCCAGCAGCACGCCCGAAATGATCGCCGCGCTGCATGCCGCCGGGGCCGACGCCTTTCGCATCAATATGAGCCATGGCGATCAGGAATCGAAAATCCCGGTGATCCAGGCGATCCGCGCGCTCGAAAAAAAGACCGGTCGGCCAACCACGATCCTCGCCGATCTTCAGGGGCCGAAACTGCGCGTCGGCAAATTCGCGGCGGGCAAGGTCACACTGGAAACCGGCGCCACCTTCCGCCTCGATCGCGATCCGACCCCCGGCGATGCCAGCCGCGTCGAACTGCCCCATCGCGAGATTTTCGAGGCGGTCGTCACCGACGCGCGGCTGCTGCTCGACGATGGCAAGCTGGTGCTGCGCGTCACCGGCTATGGCCCGGACTGGATCGACACGCGGGTCGAGGTCGGCGGCGCCCTGTCCAATGCCAAGGGGCTGAACGTGCCCGACATGGTGCTGCCGATGGCGGCGCTGACGCCAAAGGATCGCAGCGACCTCGCCTTCGCCGTCGCGCAAAAGGTCGACTGGATCGCGTTGTCCTTCGTCCAGCGGCCGGAGGATCTGGCCGAGGCGCGGCGGCTGATCGGCGGCGGCGCCGCCCTGCTCGCCAAGATCGAAAAGCCGAGCGCGGTCCAGCGGCTCGACGAGATTGTCGAGGCGTGCGACGGCGTGATGGTTGCGCGCGGCGATCTGGGTGTCGAACTGCCGCCGCAGAATGTCCCGCCGCTGCAAAAGCGCATCGTCGAAACCGCGCGGCGCCTGGGCCGCCCAGTGATCGTCGCGACGCAAATGCTCGAATCGATGATCGCCTCCCCCTCGCCGACCCGCGCCGAAGTGTCCGACGTGGCGACCGCGGTCTATGACGGCGCCGATGCGATCATGCTGTCGGCGG
>CADEEK010000120.1 GCA_902826325.1 uncultured Sphingomonadales bacterium | reverse complement strand
AGTAATCTCAAGAAAAGAGCGATTCATGCCCGTCAGGAGTTATGCAACAAAGCCTTATAGAATTGTCGTCGACACTCAAACACAAGCGCATTCCGTTCTATGCAGATTTGCTGAGCACTTCATGCTCACTGAGGGGCTGTTGCTAAATGCGGCCAAAACAAAGGTTCTAACTACAGAAGCTGAGCACAACCAGATTGAAGAACGTCTTACCGATGTTTTCACCTCATCTGAAATGGCTGATTTAAACAAGTATTTTCAGCTAGTCTACGAGGGAGAAGACATTTCCGCTGAAGATATAAGTGACGTATCTGCAGAGGATTTAATCGAAAAACTTTCAGAAATTCTGCAGAGAGATAGCGTAGACTACGCATCTGTTAAAGTTATATTGAAAGCACTTCGAGCAGTTGACGTAGATGACCCTATGGAAATTATTGTTAAATTTCCAGAGCTACTTTACTATACACCCAGGGACTTCTGCATACTAGTCGGCACACTTTCCCAAAGACACGAAAGCAGCGCGGCTTCATTAGCCGCTAAAATCGTTGATACTGTCGTGCAGCCGCCATTTTCAGATATGGCATTATCCCGATTGTGGGTTGCACATCTATTTGTGACCCAAGCATTACCGATAGACCAAGCAATCCTCGACAAGCTTGCCCTCACCGATAACGTGATCGAAAGAAGACAAAATATATTGCTACGCGGCCTAATTGGAGACCGAGCTTATTTTCGTGAGCAGAAAACAAAATTCGACGAGATAAGCGACTGGGAGAAATCCGCCCTTCTAGTTTCGATGTCCTGCCTTGCAGTCAGCGAATACGAAAAATGGCTCAGCATTGTTAAGCCACAGTATAATGATTTGCTTTCCGACGAATATTTCAAATGGCTCAAAGATAACAGAGGAGAGCTGTTTGAAAAACTAAAGCAAAACTACATTATCCAACCGAAGGTGGTTTCCCAGCCTCTCGACTTCCTAGCCGTGGCAGCCACCGGGACTGATGACGAGGAAGCAGCGCCATTCTAGCGCTAGGTAGGGCGAGCGCCGGAGCGCCCGCCCTCCCCTCAAACCCCAAACGCCTCCACCGGCAGCGCCATGATCGTTTCCGCGCCGCTTTCGATCTTGCGGCGGAGCGCGCCGGCGTTGGGCATGATGCGGTCGGCGTAGAAGCGGGCGGTGACCAGCTTGGCTTCGTAGAACGCCTTGTCGTCGTCGCCTTCGGCCAGCGCCTCTACCGCGGCGTCGGCCATGCGGAGCCACATCAGGCCGATGGCGACGGTGCCCATCAGTTCCATGTAGCTGTAGGCGCCCGCGCCGACCTGGTTGGGGTCCTTCATGCCGTTGGCCATGAACCACATGGTTGCGGCCTGTAGCTGGCCGTTGGCTTTTTCGAGGGCTTCGGCGAGGTGGGCGAGGTCCGGCTTGGCCTTGGCGGCGGCGACCTCTTCGGCGACGATTTTGAACAGCGTCTGGATCGCGCGGCCGCCATTCTGGGCGAGCTTGCGGCCGACCAGGTCCATTGCCTGCACGCCGTTGGTGCCTTCATAGATCATCGCGATGCGGGCATCGCGGACATATTGCTCCATGCCCCATTCGGCGATGTAGCCGTGGCCGCCATAGACTTGCTGGCTGTCGGTGGCGATGCGGTAGCCGGCGTCGGTGCCGACGCCCTTGATGACGGGGGTGAGCAGGCCGATCAGGTCGTCGGCGAGCTGGCGCTCCGCCTCGGTTTCGGCGAGGTGGGCGAGATCGACCTGGAGGCCGCCCCACAGGCACAGGGCGCGCAGACCCTCGGTCATCGCCTTGGCCTCCATCAGCATGCGGCGGACGTCGGGGTGGACGAACAGGGTGTCGGCCTTTTCCTGCGGATCGGCGGCGCCGGTGAGCGCGCGGCCCTGACGCCGGTCATGGGCGTACTGGACGGCGTTCTGGTAAGCGGTTTCGCCGACGCCGAGGCCCTGTAGCCCGACGCCGAGGCGGGCGGCGTTCATCATGATGAACATGGCGGCGAGGCCCTTCATCTCCTCCCCCACCAGCCAGCCGGTCGCGCCGTCATAGTTCATGACGCAGGTGGAGTTGGCGTGGATGCCCATCTTGTGTTCGATCGAGCCGCAGGTGACGGCGTTGCGGTCGCCGAGGGTGCCGTCGTCGCCCACGAGGAATTTGGGGACGACGAACAGGCTGATCCCCTTGCTGCTTTCGGGCGCGCCGGGGGTTTTGGCGAGGACGAGGTGGATGATGTTGTCGGTGAGGTCATGCTCGCCGGAGGAGATGAAGATCTTTGTGCCGGTGATCGCGTAGCTGCCGTCGGCATTCGGCTCCGCACGGGTCTTGATGAGGCCGAGATCGGTGCCGCAATGCGGTTCGGTCAGGTTCATCGTGCCGCCCCATTCGCCCGAGGCCATTTTGGGGACGTATTTCTCCTGCTGTTCGCGGCTGCCCTTGGCCAGCAGGGCGGAAATGGCGCCGTGGGTGAGGCCGGGATACATGGAAAAGGCCATGTTGGCGGAGATCATATATTCCTGAAACGCGGTGGAGACGACGTGGGGCATGCCCTGTCCGCCGAATTCCTCGGGCATCGACAGCGTGCCCCAGCCGGCCGCGACGAACTGGTTGTACGCTTCCTTGAAGCCGTCGGGGGTGGTGACGCTGCTGTCCGGGTGGCGGGTGCAGCCTTGCTGATCGCCGGTGATGTTGAGCGGGAAGAGGACTTCGGACACGAACTTGCCGCCCTCTTCCAGCACCGCGCTGACGACATCGGGGCTGGCGGCGGCGAAGCCGGGCAGGTTGGCGTAGCGATCGATGCGCAGGACGCGGTCGAGCACGAAGCGGGTGTCGCGGACGGGGGGATTATATCGGGGCATCTCTCTCTATCCTTTTTTCCCTGCCTCTTGCTGGGGAGGGGTTGGGGTGTTGCGGCTTCATCGCGACCGGGGGCTGTTTGGATGGGCCACCCCAACCCCTCCCCTGAAGGGGAGAGGCTATGTCATTTTATCGGTGTGGCGCGGCCTTCGAGGACCGCGACGAAATCGTCCAGTTCGGCAATGGCGGCGTCGATATCGACCTTTTGCCGCTGTAGCAGCGCGATGCGGGCGTGGCATTTGTCCAGCGTCACCTGATGCTGGGTGCGGCGGCCGTCGTCGAGATCGTAGAGGTCGATCATCTCGCGGATTTCGGCGAGGCTGAAGCCGACGCGCTTGCCGCGCAGGATCCAGGCGAGGCGGGCGCGGTCGCGGTGCGAATAGATGCGTTGCAGGCCGCGGCGTTCGGGCGCGATCAGCCCTTCATCCTCGTAGAAGCGCAGAGCGCGTGCCGTCACCTCGAACTCGGCGCAGAGTTCCGAGATCGTGAAATTATGCTTGTCGGGCCGTGCCTCGATCGGGGCGAAGCTGGCCACGGGTTTCAGGGTCGTTGCCATGGCGGGGTTTTACGCGAACTTGACGTTAACGTCAATCTTCGCACAGCCGCACCCCTTCGGCGGTGCGCAGCGAGGCGGCTTCGGCGGCGGATTCGCTCAGTCGCTGGACTTCCAGTCCGGCGAAGGACGCGCGGGGGCCGCACAATCTGGCGCAATCGTCGGGCACGCTGCCGGGGAAGATGATGCGATCGCCATCGAAGCGCGCGTCGAAGCTGCATCGCGCGCCGCCCTTGCCGGTCAGGTCGATCGACAGCGTTTCGCCCGAGCGGGCCGCCGTCCCCTTGCCGGTGCAGCTGACGCGATCGCCATAGTCGACAAACGCGCCGATGCGATAGCCGTTGCCCTGTCTGATGACGCAGACGCGGTCGGTGTCGCGCGAATAGAGGCCGGTGACGTCGGTGTCGGCGGGGTCGCGGACCAGGCCGCGTTCGATCGCCGCGTCCTCCAGATCGGGCGGGGCGAGCGTTTCGTTGCCGCCGCCCTGTTCAGCCGAACAGGCGGCGAGCAATGGCAGGAGTGCCAGCGGCCAGCGCATCAGTCGCGCACCAGCGCGCCGCCCTCGATCCGGCGGAAGAAGCAGCTGCGCTCCCCGGTGTGACAGGCGGGGCCGGCGGCATCGACCTTGAGCCACAGCGCATCCTGGTCGCAGTCGATCCGTGCTTCGACGACGCGCAGGACGTTGCCGGAGCTTTCGCCCTTTTTCCACAGCCGGTTTTTGCTGCGCGACCAGAACCATGCTTCGCCCGTTTCCAGCGTCTTCGCCAGCGCATCGGCGTTCATATGGGCGAGCATCAGCAAGTCGCCGGTCACGGCATCGGTGGCGACGGCGGTGATCAGGCCGCTGGCGTCGTATCTTGGGTTCAGTTCAAGGGTGGAATCGCGCGGATCGGACATGACGGCGTGTTAGCGCGTCTGTGCCATGCGGGCGAGACCCGTCAGCGAACCTTGCGGAACGGTGCGGAACAGGTGCCGCGTGCCCCCTGTGTTCCCGCCAATGGCCTGTCGAAGGTGAGGCCGCCATCGGCGCCCAGCGTGAAGCGCGCTTCGCCGTTGAAATCGGCGGGCTTTTCACCCGCGATGTTGGACAGGATCACCCGGTCGCCGTCCACCCGCCAGTTGCCGGTCAGATCCTTGCGATAGCCGATATTGGGGCCGAACATCAGCCCGAAGCTGCCGTCGCGGTTGAAGACGAGGTCATAGACCTGTTGGTCGGCGGGGCATGCGGCGACATTTTCCTGCGTCCAGAAGCCGGTGAGCGGCGATCTGACCGGGTCGATCACTTCGAATTTCTGGACATGGGATGTGCCGCGATAGCGGAAGGTCAGGGTGAAGATGGTCCCTGCCCTGGCCGTGGCGGCGACGGTGAGCGATCGGCGGTCCTTTGCCAGCGTCGCGACGGCGGGGGACAGTTTCCACCCCGACAGGCACGCGACCGGCACGTCGTTGAAGTCGCTGGGGTAGCGCGAATAATAGATGGTGAAATCGACCTTTTCCCCGGCGGCGACGGTCCGCGTGCCGAGCGTCGTCATGCGGAAAACGCCCTAGTCCATGTCGAAGGTGCAGGTTTCGGGCTGATAGGGTTCGGTGGTTTGTGCGGGTGCGGGCGTGGCCAGTGGGAGAGACAAGGCCAGCGCTGCGATTATCGACATATTCCGGCGCATATCGGGCGAGGGTTATTGTTTCGGGCCGTGCTGTCAATGCGGCGGTGTTGGCGGGGTGGGCTGTGACGAGCCACCTTTGCGTGATTGGGCTCGGTGAGACTTTTACTGCCCCACCCCAACCCCCCCCCTGAAGGGGGGGGGGTAGGGTTTTTGGTTGGGTAGGCTTTGAGGGCGAAGCGGTCGGGGGTCCTTACCTTTGTCCAGGCGGCGACGAAGGCCCTGACGAAATTTTCCTCGTTCCCGGTTTTGCGATAGACTCTGCCCACCGCGCGCGGGTCGGAATGCCAGCCCAGTAGAAGGGCGGGGCGGGTCGCGCGCCAGGTTTCGCCGCCGCCCTTGCGGTCGGTGGCGACATATTCCTGGTCGTCCGATCCCTCGACCGATTTCCAGACATTGGTCATGTCGTAGAGGTTGACGAAGAAGTCGTTGGTCAGCTGGCCCGGGCGCTTGGTGAAATGGCCGTGGCCGCGTTCGCCATGATTGGCACCGAGCACGCGCAGGCCGCCGACCAGCACGGTCATTTCCGGCACCGACAGGCCGAGCAGCGAGGCGCGGTCGATCATCATTTCCTCGACCTTTACCGCCAGCTTTTTCTTGCCGACATAGTTGCGGAAGGCGTCCGCCTCCGGCTCCATCACCGCGAAGCTGTCGGCGTCGGTCTGGTCCTGCGTCGCATCGCCGCGTCCGCCGGTGAACGGCACGGCGACATCGAAGCCCGCGTCCTTGATCGCCTGTTCAAGCCCGACGACACCGCCGAGCACGATCGCATCGGCGAGGCTGACCGAACCGCGCAGGCCGTTCAGCGTGTCGATCACCTTGGCGAGCATCGCAGGCTCGTTGACGTCCCAATCCTTTTGCGGGGCCAGCGCGACGCGCGCGCCATTGGCGCCGCCGCGATGGTCGGACTTGCGGTAGGTGCTGGCCGAGGCCCAGGCGGTCTTGACCAGCTGGCTGACGGTCAAACCGCTTGCGGCGATCTTGTCCTTTACCGCCTTTACATCGGCATCCGAAGGTGTGGTTCCGGCCGGGATCGGGTCCTGCCAGATCAGGTCCTCAGCCGGGACTTCCGGGCCGAGATAACGGACCTTTGGCCCCATGTCGCGATGGGTCAGTTTGAACCAGGCGCGGGCGAAGGCGTCCTTGAACGCTTCGTGATCGTTGCGGAATTTTTCGCTGATGCGGCGATAATCGGGGTCGCGTTTGAGCGCCATGTCGGCGGTGGTCATCATCGTCGGCACCTTGACCGACGGGTCCCAGGCCGCCGGGGCCATATCTTCTTCCTTCTGGTCGATCGGCTGCCACTGGTTCGCGCCTGCGGGCGATTTGACCAGTTCGTAGTCATAGTCGAGCAGCAGGCGGAAGTAATTTTCGGTCCATTTGTCGGGCGTGTTGGTCCATGCGCCCTCGATCCCGCTGGTAACGGTATGTTCGCCGATCCCGCCGCTGTCATGGGTCGAGACCCAGCCGAACCCCTGCGCCGCCAGATCGCCGCCCGCAGGCGCGGCGCCGAGCAGCGCGGCATCGCCATTGCCATGCGCCTTGCCAAAGGTGTGGCCGCCAGCGGTCAGCGCCACGGTTTCCTCGTCATTCATCGCCATGCGGGCGAAGGTTTCCTTCATGTCGCGGGCCATGCCGGCGTCATCGTGGGGGTTGCCGCCGGGACCTTCGGGATTGACGTAGATCAGGCCCATCTGGATCGCGGCCAGCGGCCCTTCGATCTCGTGGAAGCCATGTTCGGGGGCGATGCGGGTCTGAACCCCCTCATTCACCCATTTATCCTCGCTGCCCCAATAGATGTCGCGTTCGGGTTCGTAGACGTCGGCGCGGCCGCCGCCAAAGCCGAACACCGGGCCGCCCATGCTTTCGATCGCGACATTGCCGGTCAGGATGAACAGATCGGCCCAGCTGATGCGTTGCCCGTATTTCTGCTTGATCGGCCATAACAGGCGGCGTGCCTTGTCGAGATTGCCATTGTCGGGCCAGCTGTCGAGCGGGGCGAAACGCTGTTGGCCGCTATTGGCGCCGCCGCGACCGTCGGCGGTGCGATAGGTGCCCGCCGCGTGCCAGGCCATACGGATGAA
>CADEEK010000119.1 GCA_902826325.1 uncultured Sphingomonadales bacterium | reverse complement strand
CCCCCACCCGGCCACCCATTCCAGAATATCCTGCCGATGGGTGGCCGGGTGGGGTCGCCCCGCAAACTATTACTTTGCGGGGACCCCGTGGGGGAGCGGGCCGGTGCCGCAAACCGACAAATGCGCGCCGGTGCGGCGCTGGCAAGGCCGCCCACAATCCTAGAACCCTTCATCCTCCGGCACCGGTTCGCGCCGCCTGCGGTCGCGTTCGGGCGGCGGCGGACCCAGATCCTCGTCCTCGCGCAGCCGATCGGGCCGGATCACCTCGATGCTGCCGTCGCGGCGCACGCGCACGCCGACGCCCTGTCCGCCGATCATCCCTTCAAGCTCGATCGGGGTGTCGATGAAATTCTCGCCCTCATCCTCGATCATGTCGGCGGCATTGTCGATTTCGACCGGTTCGGCCCTGGGCCGCGCGGTGACGCCCAGCGCCTGTGCCATGAAATCGCGCCACACCCGCGCGGGCGCGCCACCCCCGGCCAGCCCCGGATTGGGCGTATTGTCGTCATTGCCCATCCACACGCCGGTGACGATGCCATTGGCATAGCCCAGGAACAGCGCGTCGCGATTGTCCTGCGTCGTCCCGGTCTTGCCGAACGTATCGACCGACAGCGCCGCGCTCTTGCCCGTCCCCTCGTTGACCGCGGCGGCGAGCAGGTCGCGCATCCCGTCCAGCTCGCGGCGCGAAAGCGGGCGTTTCAAGTTGCTGAAGCGATCGAGCCAGCCCGGTTCGTCGCGCGCGGCAAGGCCATGGGGGCGCACCGGCGCCGCGCCATCGGCGATGGCGGCATAGGCGGCGGTCAGTTCGAGCAGCGAGACGGTCGAGGTGCCGAGCGCGATCGACGCTTCCGAGGCGATCGGCGTGGTGATGCCCAGGTCCCGGGCGGCGCGGATCACCGCCGCCGGTCCCACCTCCTTGGTCAGCCGCGCCGCCGCGACATTGCTCGACCGCGCAAACGCCTGCCGCAGCGAAATATCGCCCAGATAGCGCCCGTCGCTGTTCTTCGGGCTCCATTCCCCGATCGTTACCGGCTCGTCGCGCACGGTCGAATCGGGGCTCATCCCGCTGCGCAGTGCCGCCAGATAGACGAACAGTTTGAACGTCGATCCCGGCTGCCGCCGCGCCTGGGTCGCGCGATTGAACGTCGAATCGGCGTATTTCTTGCCGCCGACCATCGCGATCACGCGCCCGTCGGTGCGCATCGCGACGATCGCGATCTGCGACTTGCGCAGCCCCGCATTGCGCACCGCGCGTTCGGCGGCGCGCTGCATCCGCGTTTCCAGCGTCGTCGTCACCGTCTGTTCGATCGCCAGCTCGCCCGCCATGTCGCGCGCTTCGGGCAGCACCCAGTCGGCGAAATAGGTGCCGTTGGGCAATTCCCTGGTCTTCGCCAGCCGCAACCGCGCGGGCGAAATATCCGCCGCCTCGGCCTTGGTCAGAAAGCCTGCATCGACCATCGTCCCGATCACCACCGCCTGACGTTCGCGCGCGCCTGTCAGGTTCGATGATGGCGCAAGGCGGCTCGGCGCCTTGACCAACCCGGCCAGCATCGCCGCCTGACCGGTGGTCAATTCACTCGCAGGCCGGCTGAAATAATGCCGCGCCGCCGCGTCGAGGCCGTATTGATTGTCGCCGAAATAGACGTTGGACAGATAACGCGACAGGATCTCGTCCTTGCTCAGCCACGCCTCCAGCCAGAATGCGATCAGCACCTCCTGAAACTTGCGGCCAAAGGTGCGGCGCGAGTTCAGAAAGGCGTTCTTGGCCAGTTGCTGCGTGATCGTGCTGCCGCCCTGCGGACTGTTCGAGGTGAAGACGTTGTTGACGAAGGCCCGCAATATGCCGCGCGGATCGACGCCCCAATGGGTCAGGAACCGGCGATCCTCGACCGCGATGAACGCCTGGGTGACATGGGCGGGCAATTGCGTCGCATCGACCGGCTTGCCGACGATCGCGCCCGATCGTGCGATCGGCGTCCCTTCCGCCGACAACAGGGTGATCGACGGCGGCACCGGCGGTTCGAGCGATTTCGACAGCGGCGCGGTGAACACCAGCCACGCGACCGCCGCGATGAACAACGCGATCAGCGCCGCGACGCCCCGCCCCGCCCAGCGCCAGTTGCGGCGGCGATAGGCGACCGGCAGGTTGGTGGTGTAATCGTCCGGCGGCAACCCGCCGTCATCGCCGTCGGGCGGGTCCAGCGGCGCGCGCGGATCGGCGATCCGGGGATAGAGCGTATCGTAGCCAGAGTTCACGCGCTGTATTAGCTCGATAGAACAGCAGCTTCAACCCGAACAAAGTCGAGATGGTGGAAATCATAGCTGAAATCGGCGAGCGGTGAGAATGCCCGCATCCTCGCGCCCGTCACCCGCCCATCGGCGATCGTGAAGCTGACCACTGCATCCTCCCCCGTCCCGGCGGCAAAGCGGGTGCGGAACGTGTCGGTGCCCCAGGGTTCGAGCACGCTCTTGAACGCGGCGGTCGGCACGAAATCGATGTGCAGCGCGCGGCCCTGCACGGTGACGACGATGTCGCCATACCAGGCGTCGCGATACCGACCGGCATAGGCGGCGAGCGGCAGGCTCGGCCCGCCTTTGGGCGGGCTGGCCTGTGCCGCCGTCATCGCCGCGGCGGCATTTTCCTGGGCCAGCTTCATTCGCGCGACATAGCTCGCGACCCAGTTATAGGCCGGCGTCACGCCGAGCAGATGGTCGAGGATCGCGTTGCGGATGCCGCCCGATACGCTGTCTTCGGTGTTGCTGAACACGGCGACGCCGATCCCGGCGGCCGGCACCATCGCGGTCTGCGTCACCTGCCCCGACAGGCCGCCCGAATGGCTGACCAGCCGTCGCCCCCGAAAATCCTGCACCGCCCAGCCGAGCGCATAGCCCGCCATCACCGCGCGCGCGGGGTTGAGGTCGGTCGGTCCGTCGCTGGATGAGGTGATGACGTGCGGCGTCCACATCTCGCGCGCCTGCGCCGCGCTCCACAGCCGCTTGCCGCCCGGCAGCGCGCCGAGCGCCAGCTGCACTTCCAGCCATCGGGCGATGTCCGCTACGCTCGCATTGATCCCCGCCCCCGCATCGATCAGCGGCGATTCGTCGGGCGCGATCACCCGCATCGGCCCCACCCCGCGCACCGGCGGCCCCAGCCGCGCATGGCGCGCCGCGACATTGTCGGTGGCGAGCAGTTCGCGCGAGGCGACCGCGTCCGTCATGCCCAGCGGCTTCAGCATCCGCACGGTGACGAAGTCGCGCCAGCCCATGCCCGACACCCGTTCGATCAGCGCGCCCGCGACGATGTAGAGGATATTGTCGTAATCATAGCCGGTGCGAAACCCGCGCACCGGCTGCAGGAATTGCAGCGCGCGCAGCACCTGCGCCACGTCCGCCGTCGATTGCGGGAAATACATGAGGTCCCCGGCGCCAAGCGGCAGGCCGGAGCGATGGACCAGCAGGTCGCGCACCGTGAACATCGCCGTCACCGCCGGATCGGCCATTTTGAATTCGGGCAGATGCCGGGTCAGCACATCGTCCCAGCCGAGCTTTCCTTCCTCGACCAGCATCGCCAATGCTGCGGCGGTGAACGCCTTGGAATTTGACGCGATGCCAAAGCGCGTGTGGGCATCCACCGGCTCCGGTCTGCCCATCGTCCGCACGCCATAGCCTTTCAGCCACGGCTTCGCCCCCTTGCGCACCACCGCGACCGCGATGCCGGGCGTGGCAAAGGCGCGCATGAAGTCGGTGACGATGGGATCGATCGCGGCGTCCAGCGGCGCGGCCCGCTGCGCCCATGCCGGGATCGCCAGCGCCGCCGAACCGCCCAGCCCAAGGGCAAGCGCGCGCCGCCGGTCCATCGTCAATCCACTCATCCGGCATCTCCACGCACGCAACCCGTCACCCCGGCGTCGCGGGGGAATGCGAACGCCGTCAGGACACGGTTTGACGCACGCTGGACCCCGGCACAAGGCCGGGGTGAGGGACAGGTCATCGCGCGCGGGCACCCCCGCGAACCGCGCTCAAGCCTCCAGCTCGATGTCCCAATAGAGCCAGTCGCGCCAGGTTTCGTGCAGGTAATTGGGCGGAAAGCTGCGCCCATGTTCCTGCAATTGCCAGCTGGTCGGGCGGATCGGCGCGACGTGCAGCGGCATCGCCGCCTGTTTGGGCGTGCGCCCGCCTTTTTTGAGGTTGCATGGCGCACAGGCGGTCGCAACATTCTCCCACGTCGTGCGCCCGCCCTGCGCGCGCGGGATGACATGGTCGAAGGTCAGGTCGCGCGGCGTGCCGCAATATTGGCATTCGAACCGGTCGCGCAGGAACAGGTTGAACCGCGTAAAGGCCGGAAATTGCGACGGCTTCACATATTGTTTGAGCGCGATCACCGACGGCAATTTGATCGCGGCGGTGGGGCTGCGCACCTCCCGCTCATAATGGCTGACGATGTCGACCCGGTCGAGGAACACCGCCTTGATCGCGGTCTGCCAGGGCCAGACGCTCAGCGGATAATAGGAAAGCGGGGTATAGTCGGCGTTGAGGACGAGCGCGGGACAGCCATCCGGATGGCGGATCAGATCGGGATGGTACATATGCCCCCTCGTGCCCGTTTCACCAGTCCGCTCCTCGCCACGAAGCGTTACGTCGTCATGACACCATATGGCGTGACTCGTGGTCAAGCGGAAAGCATGGACACGCCGGGGTCGCGCCCTTGCGCCGCGCGGCATCGCCCGGACATCGGCGCATGATCGTCACCCGCTTCGCCCCCAGCCCGACCGGGCGGCTGCACGCAGGCCACGCCTTTTCCGCAATCCGTGCGCATGATTTCGCGCGCGCTGGCGGCGGGCGCTTCCTGCTGCGGATCGAGGATATCGACGGCACGCGCAGCCGGTCCGAACATGTCGACACGATCCTGCGCGACCTGCACTGGCTGGGGCTGGCCTGGGACGGTGAGGTCGTGTTCCAGTCGCACCGGCTGCCGGCTTACGACGCCGCGCTGGATCGGCTGCGCGCCGACGGCCTGCTCTACCCCTGTTTCTGCACCCGCGCCGATATCGCCGCCAGCGTCACCGCCCCCCATGGCCCGGACGGGCCGGTCTATCCCGGCACCTGCCGGGGCCTGGCCGCGCCTGACCTTGCGCAACCGCATTGCTGGCGGCTCGACATGGCCGCGGCGCTGGCGCGGATCGGCCGTGCGCCACTCGACTTCGACGACAGCCACCATGGTCATATCCGCGCCGACCCCGCCGCGCATGGCGATGTCGTGCTCGCGCGCAAGGACGCGCCCGCCTCCTATCATCTGGCGGTGACGCTCGACGATGCGGCACAGGGCGTGAGCGATGTGGTGCGCGGCGAGGATCTGCTCGCCGCGACGCATGTCCACCGGCTGCTCCAGGCGCTGCTCGACCTGCCCGTGCCGCGCTACCACCACCACCCGTTGCTGACGGGCGCGGACGGCCAGCGGCTTGCCAAGCGGCACGGGGCGCCGACGCTCGCCGCGCTGCGTGAGGGCGGGGCGGACGGGATCGCCTTTGCCGAAAGCCTGCGGCGCAGCGGCGGCTGAACGCCGCCGTCGGGCGCTCAATGCGGTCGTTTGAGCTTTGCCAGCGCCGCGAACGGCCCGGATTCGTCCTCCCCCGCCACCCCGGCATCGCGCAGCGCCGCATCGGCGCCCGCGCTGCGCGGAAACGGATCGAGCGCCAGCGCCAGCGTTTCCGCCGCCGCTTCGCCAAGGTCGATCGCGCCGCCGGTGTAGAACACCGTGTCGCACTCTTCCTCGGTCAGTTCGACCTCGTCGCCCGCTTCGCCGGGTTCGGGCAGGAACCGGATCGTGAAATCCTCCTCGACCTGCGCCGGGACGGGATCGCCTGTGACGCTGCACGGCTGCACCACCGCGCCGCGCAGCTGCCCGGTGGCGATCACTCCAGCCGCATCGCGCCGCACCGCATAATCCGCCACCAGCCGGTCGATCGCGATCAGCCCGAACCGCCGCGCCAGCGCCGCGCGTTCGTCCGCATCGGCCTCGATCGCCACCCGGCTTTCGCCTGCGCCGATCGTATTGAGTCGCCTAGGCCGCGAAAATTCCGGGGTCATTGCGGCAATTGCCCCGCCATCAATGCGTCGAGCGGGACGGTTGCGAGCGCGGCGTGCAGCGCCCGCAACCGCTGGGCGCTGAAATCCAGCGCGGCATCGCCCGGATGTTCGCCGCGATAAAGGTTGCGCAACAGGGCGTCCTCGAACCCGCGCTCACCCGCTGCGCCCGCCAGCGCGTCGCGATAGGCGCCAAGCCGTCCGCCGACCAGGCCCATCAGCTTGCCCATCCGCTTGCCGACCACCACGTCGCCGACGCCGGACTGGCGCAGCTGGCCGTCCATATCCTCGACGAAACATTCGATCAGCTGGGCCGAGGCGGCGGCAGCAGCAGGTTCGGCCTCCAGCCGCAACAGCAGGATCGCCAGCACGCTGGCGATGATGTCGAACCGCCCGTCGATCGTGTCGGGCACGCCACCCTGTTCATACCAGGCCGGTTCGCGCCCGCGCGCCACCACCGCCTGATACAGCGCCAGCGCCGGGTTTTCCGCCCTGCGCCCGGTCAGCCGTTGCCACAAACCCATCGTTCGACTCCACATCACTCGCCATCATCGGCCACCCACCGGCGAAAGTGCGCTTGTTTGGCCGGACACTCGCGCATATTGAGGGGATTGGCGCGCGATGCAATGCATGCCGCCGGATCTTGCCGGGGCCCTGCTTGCGTTGGGTCCGTGTTGGCCGCGTGTTGGCCCCGTGTTGGAGAGTGTCGATGATTTCCGCCCGTTTCCTGTTGACCGCCGCCGCCGGCGTCGCCCTGCTCGCTGCGGGCGCCTGTTCGCCGCTGCGCGGGTATCAGGGCTATGTCATCGACAGCGATCTGGTAAACTCGGTCCAGGTCGGGGTCGACAATCGCCAGTCGGTGCTCGCGACGCTGGGCAAGCCCACGCTGACCAGCCAGTTCAACGACGGCGAATGGTATTATGTCGGGCGCGACACCCGCAATTACGCCTTCAACGATCCCAAGCCGCGCAGCCAGATCACGCTGCGCATCCGGTTCGACGCACAGGGCAATGTCGCCGAAGTGACCCGCACCGGCGTCGAACAGGTGGCGCAGATCGATCCGACCAGCAAGAA
>CADEEK010000118.1 GCA_902826325.1 uncultured Sphingomonadales bacterium | reverse complement strand
CCCCCTCCCCCATTGCCGGCGGCGCGCTGCTCGCCCTGTCGCTGATCGCAGGCACGGTGATCGGGGTGCGGATCGGCCAGCCTTCGTTCGGCTTTATCATCGGGCTGGGCGTCGGCATCGCATTGGTGCTTGTCGTCGCGTTGATCGATCGCATCCGCAGCCGCTGACACCGGGGATGACCGCACGAATCGATATGGGGCGCGATGGCGGCGGCAATGGCGTCGCGGTCGATCTGGAAGAATTGCTGGCCACCCGCCTGCTGGTCCAGGGCAATTCAGGATCGGGCAAATCGCATTTGCTGCGCCGGTTGCTGGAGGGCAGCGCGGGGCTGGTGCAACAGGTGGTGGTCGATCCCGAAGGGGATTTTGTCAGCCTGGCCGATGCGTTCGGCCATATCGCGATCGACGCCGCCGAATACAGCCTGACCGAACTCGCGCATCTGGCCGCGCGGGTGCGCGAGCATCGCGCCAGCGTCGTCCTCAATCTGGAAGGGCTGGAAGTCGACGGCCAGATGCGCGCCGCCGCCGCCTTTCTCGCCGCGCTGTTCGATGCGCCGCGCGACCATTGGTATCCGGTGCTGACCGTGGTGGACGAGGCGCAGCTGTTCGCCCCCGCCGCGGCGGGCGAGGTGGCGGAGGATGCGCGCCGCGCCTCCCTCTCTGCGATGACCAACCTGATGTGCCGGGGGCGCAAGCGCGGGCTGGCCGGGGTGATCGCGACGCAGCGGCTGGCGAAGCTCGCCAAGAATGTCGCCGCCGAAGCCTCCAATTTCCTGATGGGGCGCACATTTCTCGACATCGACATGGCGCGGGCCGCCGACCTGTTGGGGATGGAGCGCAAGCAGGCCGATACGATCCGCGATCTGGCGCGCGGCGAGTTTCTGGCGCTGGGCCCCGCGATCACCCGCCGCCCGACCGCGGTGAAGATCGGCGAGGTGCGCACCGGCTCCAAAAGCGGCAGCCCCAAGCTGACGCCGCTGCCCACCGCCCCTGCCGAGGAACTGCGCGACAGGCTGTTCGCCCCGGCGAGCGAGGACGCGGCGCCACCGCCGCCGCCGCCGGCACCGGTGCCGATGGCCGACCTGATGCGCGCCGTTGCCACGCCGGCGCCAGCACCAGTGCCCGACATGCCGGTGCTGGACGAGGCCGAACAGGCATCGGTCCGGTCGCAAATCGTCGCGGAGATCGCGGGCGAGGATCAGCGCCAACCGCTCGCCAGCCAGTTTCAGGATTTCACCGTCCGCTGCCGGATGCGCGGCGTGGAACCGGGCACGCGGATCGAGGATTTTCGCGCGCAGCTCGCCATGGCGCGCGCCGGGATCGCCGATGGCGAGGATTGGGACGAGGCGCTGGCGCTCGCCGCCGCGCTGCCCGAGGAAATGCTTGCCCCCTTCCTTGGCATCGCGCGGGCGGCGCGGGCGGGCGAGCCCTGCCCCGCCGATGCGCGCATTGCGCAACTTTACGGCACCAGTTCGCTCGGCCGCGCCAAGCGGATGCTCGCGCATATCGAGGAGAAGGGGCTGATCGTGATGCGCACCGATCTGTCGGGCAAGCGCAGCGTCAGCCTGCCGCATCTCGGCTGGACCAGCGCCCCCGCCTGGCCCGATCCGGCCAAGCCGCCCCCGGTGGGCCGTCAGGCGGTGCGCGCGGCGGAGCGAGCGAAATTGCTTTAGCGTTCTGTTCAGTCAAGCGGCACCGGCCCGCCCCCCCCCCCCACGGGGTCCCCGCAAAGTAATAGTTTGCGGGGCTACCCGCACCCGGCCACCCATCGGCAGGATATTCTGGAATGGGTGGCCGGGTGGGGGAGCGGGCTGGTGCCGATTCAGCGACGTTGAAAAACGACGCTAGCGTGGTTCATGCGGGCCGTCGGACCCGGCCCATTCCCCGGCATGGCCAGCGCGGGCGGCGACGAGGAACTCGACATTGCCCTCCGGCCCGGTGATCGGGCTTTGCGTGACGCCGGCGACGTGCCAGCCCGCGCCGGTCAGCCATGCGACCACTTCGTCGCACACGCGGGCATGGATCGCCCGGTCGCGCACGACGCCGCCCTTGCCGACCTCCTCCCGCCCCGCCTCGAACTGCGGTTTGATCAGCGCGACGACCCAGGCGCCGTCGCGGACGAAGGCGAAGGGGCGTTCGAGCACCTTGGCAAGCGCGATAAAGCTTGCGTCGCACACGACGATGTCGACCGGTTCGCGGATATGGTCGCGGGTCAGGATGCGGGCGCTGGTCTGTTCATGGACGATGACGCGCGGGTCCTGGCGCAATTTCCAGGCGAGCTGATTGGTGCCGCTGTCGACCGCATAGACGCGGGCGGCGCCGCGGGTCAGCAGCACATCGGTGAAGCCGCCGGTCGAGGACCCGACGTCGATCGCGACCATGCCGGTCGGATCGATCGCGAAATGGTCGAGCCCATGGGCGAGCTTGACCCCGCCGCGCGACACCCAGGGATGGTCGCGGCCGCGCACATCGAGCGGTGCGTCGGGCGCGATCGGCTGACCCGGCTTGTCCACCCGCCGGTCGCCGCTGAACACCAGGCCCGCCAGGATCAGCGCCTGGGCGCGCGTGCGGCTTTCCGCGAGGCCGCGTTCGACAAGCAGTTGATCGGGGCGCGATTTGGCCATCGCCGGTTCCTAGCCCAACAAAATCAGCTTTCCTACAATGAACCATATAGGTTATATACGCTACCAGGAATCGGGAGAGCGGCGAATGACCATAGACCAGTTGATCGACGAGGTGATCGCCCGCGAAGGCGGCTATTCCAACCATCCCGCCGATCGTGGCGGGCCGACGCGCTGGGGGGTTACGCAGGCGGTGGCGCGCCAGCACGGCTTTGACGGCGATATGCGGGTGTTTCCACGCGCCGAGGCGGTGGCGATCTATCGCAGGCTTTATTGGACGGCGCCGAATTTCGTTGCGGTGGATCTGCGCGCCCCCGCGCTGGCCGCCGAATTGTTCGACACCGGCGTCAATATGGGGCCGGGAGTCGGCGCGCGCTTTCTGCAGCGGGCGCTCAACGCGCTCAATCGCGGCGGGCGCGATTATCCCGACATGGCGGTGGACGGGCGGATCGGCCCGGCGACGCTGGCCGCGCTCGACGCCTTTCTCGCTTCGCGTGGCGCGGCGGGGGAGCGGGTGCTGATCAAGGCGGTCGAGGCGCTGCAGGGCGAGCGTTACCTGGCGCTCGCCGAAAGCCGACCGGCCAATGAGGCGTTTCTCTATGGCTGGCTGGCGAACCGGATAGGTTCATTATGATTGCCGGACATGATGTCGAGCATAATGCGGAGTGGAGCCAGAAATGAGCGTATTTGAGACCATTATCGGCCCGATCGCCGGGTTGATCGACCGAATCATTCCCGATCCCAAGGCGCGCGATCAGGCCAAGCTGGAATTGCTGCGCCTGGAGGGGACGCAGGAGCTGGAAAATGTCCGCACCCAATTGTCGGCGATCGTCGCCGAGGCGCAGTCGACCGACCCCTGGACCAGCCGTGCGCGGCCGAGCTTCCTCTATGTCATGTATGCGCTGTTGCTGTGGGCGATCCCGATGGGCCTGATCGGCGCGGTGCAGCCGGAGATGGCCAGGGGGATCGCGGCGGGCATGAACGCCTATCTCGCCGGGATTCCCGAGCCGCTCTATGCGCTGTTCGGCACCGGCTACCTTGGCTACACCGCCGCGCGTCAGTGGGGGAAGCTGAAGGGCGTCGACAAATAGCGCAACGCCGATGGAGCGGCTGGCGGGATCAACCCGCCAGCGCTTCGAGCCTGGCGAGGTCCACCGCGCCGACCAGCGATTTGAGCACGCCGATATCGGATGCATCGCCATCCGCCTCGATCAGGAACCGGTCACCGATCAGCACGCCATAGGTGCCGGTGCCGCGCCGGTTCCATTTTTCCATCGTGTAGCGCCCGTCGATCATGCCCGATTTCTGATAGCCGTCGTCGCTTTCCCGCGATGTTTCGATCTTGAACGCGCTGGCCATGGCGGCAAATGCGCCCGCCGATGCGAGGTCGACGATCTTCAGCCGTGCGCGCTGGTCGCCGGTTTCATAACGCGCCTCCGCCTGCGATCCGCCGAACCCGCCCGCGCTGGCGCTCGAGCTTTCGATCGCGGTGCGCGTCATCCCGGCGGCGGATGCGGGGAGCAGTCCGGCCAGCGCCTGACGATCGACCGGGCTTGCCGATCTGGCCCGGTCGCTCGCCGTTTCGATCTTTTTGGCGGCTTCCTGGACCTTGCTCATATCGACGCTGCCGACGCCGGGGATGTTGACGGTTCCGCTGACCGTGCCGCCCGTGCTGCTGCCCAGCGTCACCGTGCGCGGCACGACCATCGCCGTCAGCGCCGCCGTTACCGCGCCGACGATCAGAAACAATATCGCCGCCGCGATCACCGTGACGATGGTATAGCTCATCGCCTTGTCCTGCGGCGCCTTCATCAGCCGGGGCAGGCCAAGATAGAGGAGATACAGGCTGTACAGGCCGAGGATGCCGAGGATCGACAGCGCCGGCACCGCCTGAAACACCGCCGCGAGATAGCTGGCGGTGGCGCTGTAGGCGGCGACCTTCATCGCCTGGACGCTGTTGGCGGTGCCGTCGAATCTGGGCGCCAGGACATCGATCACCTTCGCCAGCAGAAAGATCGCGACCAGCGCGACGAGATAGCCGATCACCGCGCCGGTGACGGCCGCCGTCACGCTGGGGCGATAGGTGACGCCGAACGCCGAATAGCCAAAGCCCAGCCCCGCGATCATTCCCGCGACCGGCCCGATCGCGGCAAGCGGCGCGACCCAACCCGCCATCAGCCCGCCGACACTGGCCGGTTCGGCGTCGATCCGTGCCCATTCTTCCTTGGGTTTCAACAGGATGGCCTGACAACGCGCGATCATTCCGTGCGACGACGACTCGGTCATATCGTGATCCTCCCGGCGGTTGTGGGCGCTTATATATCAGATTGCGATTGAACCGGGCATCGCCGCGCCCAATATGCGGCGCCATGAGCGACAACAGCCTGGTGTGGCACGGCACCACCATCCTTTCCGTGCGCAAAAACGGCCGCGTCGTCATCGCCGGGGACGGCCAGGTGACGCAGGGCCAGACGGTGATGAAGCCCAATGCGCGCAAGGTCCGCCCGCTGGGCGACGGCAAGGTCATCGCCGGGTTCGCGGGCGCCACCGCCGACGCCTTTACCCTGTTCGAACGGCTGGAGGCCAAGCTGGAGCGGCATCAGGGGCAGTTGATGCGCGCCGCCGTCGAGCTGGCGAAGGACTGGCGCACCGACAAGTTCCTGCGCAATCTGGAGGCGATGCTGATCGTCGCGGACAAGGACGTGACGCTGATCGTCACCGGCAATGGCGATGTGCTGGAGCCGGAAGCGGGCGTTGCGGCGATCGGATCGGGCGGCAATTTCGCGCTCGCCGCCGCGCGCGCGCTGGTCGATTACGAACAGGATGCCGACACCATCTGTCGCAAGGCGATGGGCATTGCGGGCGAATTGTGCGTCTATACCAACGACCGGCTGACGATCGAGGCGCTCGACGCCGCCTGACCCCCTATTTTCGAGATCGAGACATGAACGACAATCTGACGCCCAAGGCGATCGTCGCCGCGCTGGACGCGCATATCATCGGCCAGCAGGAAGCGAAGCGGGCGGTGGCCGTCGCGCTGCGCAACCGCTGGCGGCGCCAGCAGCTGAAGGCCGAGCTGCGCGACGAGGTGACGCCCAAGAACATCCTGATGATCGGCCCGACCGGCTGCGGCAAGACCGAGATCAGCCGCCGCCTTGCCAAGCTGGCCGATGCGCCGTTCGTCAAGGTGGAGGCGACCAAGTTCACCGAAGTCGGCTATGTCGGCCGCGATGTCGAACAGATTGCCCGCGATCTGGTCGAAGAGGCGATCCGGCTTGAAAAGGAACGCCGCCGCGCCGCCGTCAAGGACAAGGCCGAAGCGGCGGCGATGACCCGCCTGCTCGATGCGCTGACCGGCAAGGATTCGAGTCAGGCGACGCGCGAGGCGTTTCGCGAGCGGCTGAACCAGGGGCATCTCGACAATAGCGAGATCGAGATCGAGGTGGAGGCGGGCGGCGGCATGCCGTTCGAACTGCCCGGTGCCGGACCGCAGATGATTAACCTTGGCGAGATGATGAAGGGTTTCGGCGGCCCGCAATTGAAGCGCCGCAAGATGAACGTCCACGCCGCCTGGGCCAAGCTGGTCGAGGAAGAGGCGGACAAGCGGCTGGACCAGGACGAGGTGAGCCGTCAGGCGCTGGCCGATGCGGAGGCCAATGGCATCGTGTTTCTGGACGAGATCGACAAGATCGCGGTCAGCGACGTGCGCGGCGGATCGGTCAGCCGCGAGGGGGTGCAGCGCGACCTGTTGCCGCTGATCGAGGGAACCACCGTCGCCACCAAATATGGGCCGATGAAGACCGACCATATCCTGTTCATTGCGTCCGGCGCCTTTCATGTCGCAAAGCCCAGCGACCTGTTGCCCGAACTGCAGGGACGGTTGCCGATCCGGGTCGAGCTGAAAGGGCTGACGCAGGATGATTTCGTGGCGATCCTGTCCGACACCAAGGCGTCGCTGCCCGAACAATATCGCGCGCTGATCGGGACCGAGGGGGTCGAGATCAGCTTTACCGACGACGGCATCCGCGCCATCGCGCGCATCGCGGCGGAGGTGAATGGCGAGGTCGAGAATATCGGCGCGCGCCGGTTGCAGACGGTGATGGAAAAGCTGTTGGAGGAAGTCAGCTTCGATGCCGAGGATCGCGCGGGCGGGTCGCTGACGATCGACGCCGCCTATGTCGAGCGGCAGCTGGCCAGCATCGCGCGCAATACCGACCTCAGCCGCTACGTCCTGTAACGACGGGGGCGGCGCGGGCCGCCCCCGTGGCACGATCAAAAGCGCATCCGCACGCCGCCGGTCACGCTGCGCCCTTCGCCGGGATGAAAGATCGCGCTGGCGGCGGTGGCGGTGATCGCCGCCGACTGGTCCGACACATAATGTCTGTCGGCGAGATTGCGGGCATCGACGAACAGCGTCACGCCGCGCAGGTCGATGCCGGTCTCGCGCAGGAACTCCTCGATCAGCCAGTCGATGACGCGCTGGTCGAAGTCCTCGCCGCCCAGGAACGTGTCGCCGCCCGTGGCGAGCACCTCGAAGACGCCGTCGTTCATCTCCAGGATCGAGATGTCGAACGTGC
>CADEEK010000117.1 GCA_902826325.1 uncultured Sphingomonadales bacterium | reverse complement strand
CAGGATATTCTGGAATGGGTGGCCGGGTGGGGGAGTGGGCCGGTGCGGCAACCAACAAAGGACGCGGGAGTGGGCCGGTGCCGCTACCAGCGGGCGCAGCCCGCTAAACAAAAAAAGGCCTCAGTGGGCCGGTGCTTCACCCACCCCCGCTCCCCACCGCCAACATCTTCCCGTTTCGGCACAGCATCATGCGTTCGCCCTTCCGGGCGTTAACCATTTATCCTATCGTTACGCGGCGAGACGCAGGGGGGATTTGAATGCGAGTCGTTGCCACATTGTTGGGACTGCTGGCGCTGGCCGGGTGCGATGGCCCTGGCGGTGCCCCGAACAAGAATGAGAAAATGGGCGGCGACGCCGTCGCGGCGCTGACCGCGGCGGGCGGGGCGTTCGACTATCGCTATGCCTACAAGCTGCCCGGCGCGCATGTGAAGCCGGTGGTCGAATCGCATGCCGCGGGCTGTGACCGGCTGGGGCCGGCGAAATGCCGCATCCTGGCGATGCGCTACCGCGTCGATGACGGCAATCACATCACCGCGACGCTCACCTTCCGCATCGACCCGGCGGTCGCCCGCGCCTTTGGCGAGGCGGCGACGAAGGTGGTGGCGGGCAAGGCGGGCGCGCTGGTCGAAAACGAGATTGCGGGGGCCGACGCCACCGCCTCGGCGCGGTCCAACGCGCTAATCGGGCGGCTGCGCGAACAGCTGGCCAATGCCCGCGCCGAACCGAACGATCCGGCACAGCGCGCACGGGCACAGCGCCTGCAGATCGCGCTCGACATGATCGGAGAGGTCGAAGCGGGGCAGGGCGGCACGATGGCGACCGCGCCGGTGCTGATCACCTATACCTCGGGCACGCCCGCGCCGGGGCTGAGCGGTTCGACCGAGGTCAATTTCAAGGATGCGGGCAACAAGCTGATCGCCTCGTCCGCCGGACTCGCGCAGGTGCTCGCGGGGATCGCGCCGTTCGTGCTGCTGATGATCGTGGGCGTGGTGGCGCTGCGGTTCCTGGTCCATGGCCGGGACGGCGAGACGGCGGACGCGCGCAGCGGCGACCATGATCCCTATCGCGATCCCGAAATCGACGAGGGCGAAAATCGCAACATGATCCAGCGCTGGTTCAACCGCGACGAAAAGGAATGATCGCCGCCGATCCCGCGCGCGCCGTCAGATCGTGACACAAAGCCGACATTGCCCCGGCACGCCCGATATGTTGGAGTGCCCCCCGGATTGAGTTGAGAAAGGGGAGCTCGGCGATGCGGATCAAAGTTGGGCCATGGGCGATCGGGCTGCTTGCGCTGCTGGCGGCGTGCGGATCGCCTGAGCGCGCATCCGAAGCGGTCAGCGCGATGGACGTGACCGAGGCGGCGGCCGACGCCTCCGCCAGTGGTGGCGCGGCGGAACAGGCTGACGCGGCCCAGGGGGAAGGCGCCGCGCCGGTCGCCTTGGCCGTCCCGCGCATCGCCTATATCTACAAGCTCGGCTATCGCCTGCCCGGCGCCGACATCCCCGAATTGCAGCAGGCGCATGTCGCGCTGTGCGACAAACTGGGCGCGAGCCGCTGTCAGGTCGCGGGGATGCAATCCGCCGGCGGGGAGGCCGATTATGCGAGCGGCAGCCTGAAGCTGCGCGTCGCCAGCGCCATCGCCCGCCAGTTCACCGGCCAGCTGACGGCGGCGGCACAGGCCCGGGGCGGGCGCGGCGTCGATTCGGCGATCGAGGCGGAGGATGTGTCGAAACAGATTGTCGATGCCTCCGCGCGCATCCGCCAGCGCGAACTGCTCGTCGCGCGCCTCACCGAAATCCTGCGCACGCGACAGGGCAGCGTCGGCGACCTGGTCGCCGCCGAACGCGCGGTGGCGCAGGCGCAGGAGGAGCTGGACCAGGCAAAGGGCTGGCTGGCCGAACTCACCGGGCGCGTCGCATTTTCAACGGTCGAGATCGGCTATGGCGCGCAGGCCGCCGACAGCGGGAGCCTGGGGGCACAGCTGTCCGATACCTTTGCCGAATCGGGCAGCCTGTTCGTGATTGGCCTGCGCACCCTGCTCACCATCCTGATCGTGCTCGCGCCCTGGGCGCTGGTGTTCGGGCCGCTGGTCTGGCTGGGGCTGCGCTGGCGACGCCGACGCGCGGCGCGCGCGGCGGCGGTGGAGCCAAGCTGATTGCGCCCACTGTCCGCTTCCTGTAAGGGCAGCGCCCAAGCCCCGGCGCCGCGCGAAGTTCGTGCCGCCGGGGCAGATCGTTTTTGAAGGACCCCCCGCGACATGGCACGCCGCCGCCAGATCTATGAGGGCAAGGCCAAGATCCTCTATGAAGGCCCCGAACCCGGCACGCTGATCCAGTATTTCAAGGATGACGCCACCGCGTTCAACGCCCAGAAAAAGGGCACGATCAACGGCAAGGGCGTGCTGAACAACCGGATCAGCGAGCATATCTTCACCCTGCTCGGCGCGATCGGCATCCCGACCCATTTCATCCGCCGCCTCAACATGCGCGAGCAACTGGTCCGCCAGGTCGAAATCGTGCCGATCGAAGTGGTGGTGCGCAACGTCGTCGCCGGATCGCTGGCCAAGAAGCTGGGGATCGAAGAGGGGACGCAGCTGCCCCGCACGATCATCGAATATTATTTCAAGGACGATGCGCTCGGCGACCCGATGGTCACTGACGAGCATATCCTGGCATTCGGCTGGGCGGCGCAGGAGGAACTGCACGACATGGCCGACATGGCGATCCGGGTGAACGACTTCATGTCGGGACTGTTCGCCGGGATCGGCATCCGCCTGGTCGACTTCAAGCTGGAGTTCGGGCGGATCTGGGACAATGACTTCAGCCGCATCATCCTGGCCGACGAAATCAGCCCGGACGGTTGCCGCCTGTGGGACATTGCGAGCGGCGAGAAGCTGGACAAGGACCGGTTCCGCCGCGACCTGGGCGGCGAGGTCGAAGCCTATCAGGAAGTCGCCCGCCGCCTCGGCCTGCTGCCCGAAGGCGCCGATTCGGCGGTGCTCGATCTGGAGTCGCATCGCAAGCGCCGGGGGAAATAGGGCGGGGCGCCCGCCACCCCATCAAACATCCTTTCCGCACCCGAAACCCTGAATCTTAAAGGGCTTCTTAACCATCCCCGGATACCTCTTGCGCGTGATTTGCGACGCGCAGGGGGTTTTGATGCGGCATTGGGTAGTGCTTTCCGGGGCAGTGAGCCTTGCGGCGTGCGGTGGCAGCACCGCGCCGCAATCGGCGGGCAGTTCGGCGCCGCCCGCGTCCACCCCGACCGCAACGCACAGCTTCGTCAACCCGACCGAGGTCAAGACCTATGAGGGCATCGGCGCGGTCCAGCATTATGAATACAAGACCGATTCGCGGATCGGGGCGCAGAGCGGCCAGCTTTATGCCGGCGACGCCAATACGGTGCGCGACAGCGGCATTTCGCTGTCCTACAACCCGCGCGACGCCATTTTCGAACTGACGATCAACCGCCCGCTGGGCCTGGTCGGCGTGTCCAATTTCCGCTTTCAGGACCCCGCGCACCGCACCGATTTCGGCGGCGCGCGCGAACCGCAGGCGGGGGTCCCGAATATCGAGGCGATCGCGCCGGGCCGTCAGATCCAGTATCTCGAAACCGGCAGCGGCAGCGGCAGCGCGCTCGGCGCCGCCAGCCCCTATTTCCCCGGCGCCTATTCGCCGACCGGGCCGAACTACACCGCGGGCGCCGACCAATATAGCTATGAAGGGCGCACCTTCTTCTATCAAAAGCCCGGCACCACGACCAAATATGTGACCTATGCCGGCTATGTCGCCAACCGCATCAGCGCGGCGCAGGTCCAGCCCGATCCGGCCGCGCCGCCCTATCTTGAACAGACCTATTCGTTCGACCGCGCGGCGTTCGTCTTTGGCGAGCGCACCGGCAACAGCGCCGTGCCGCGCAGCGGGACCGCGACGTTCAGCGGCGACATGCTGGCGACGATGGTGTTCAACCCCGAACTCGACAATGTGTCGGGCTTTCCGACCTATTTCCAGTGGATCGTCGGCTCGCAGACCAGCCAGATCAACTTCTCCACGCTGGCCGTCTCCACCAATTTCACCGGCACCGTCACCGCGCCGACGCTGGATGCCTATACCAGCTGGGCATCGGTGATGCCCGCCGGATCGCAATTCTTTGCCGCCGCCACCTCGACCATCGATCTGGTCAACAAGGGCGGTTTCACCGGCGCCTTCACCAGCGCCCGCTTCACCCGTCCGGGCCTTGCCGATTTCAACGTCGTCATCGCCGGATCCAGCATTGACGGCGCATTCTTCGGCCCCGCGGCCGAGGAAATCGGCGGCGGTTTCCGCATTGTCGGCGGCACGCCGGACGAACGGATCGACATCATGGGCGCCTTTACCGGCAAGCAGCCCTGATGCGTGCCCCAAGGGCGCTGACCAATATGGCGGCGCTGGCCACCGCGGCGGCGCTGCTGGCGCCGGTCGCGGCATCGGCGCAGACGCTGATCGACCAGTGCGTCGCGGCGACGTGCAAGGCGCGGCTGACGCCCGATCAACTGCTGGGGCAGGTCCAGCTGCTCATTCAGGCCAAACGCTATGACGAGGCGCGCCCGATGCTCGCCGCGCTGTCCGGCCTGCCCGAATATCGGTTCGAAACCCGCTATCTGAACGGCATGCTGGCCGCCGCCACCGGCGATCACAAGACCGCGATCGCGCAATATCAGGCGATCCTGGCCGACGATCCGACCCAGACGCGGGTGCGGCTGGAACTTGGCCGGTCGATGCTGGCCGCAGGCAAGCCGCAAAGCGCCGACCGCCAGTTCAGCCTGGCGCAGCAGGATGACGAGCTGCCGCCCGAAATCGCGCGGACGATCCGCACCGTGCGCGACATCATCCGCGCCAATCGCGCATGGCGGCTGGACGTCAATATCGGCATCGCGCCCGACACCAATATCAACAACGCCACCGGGGCCGATACGGTCACGATCCTGTGGGGCGGGATCATCCCCCTGCCGGTGACGCTGGACGCCGCCGCCAGGGCGCGGTCGGGGCTGGGCCAGACGGCCAGCGTTTCGGCCGGGGTGCGCGTGCCGCTGGCCAGCGACATCGCCGCGATCGCCGATGTCGACAGCGCGGGCACCAACTATGCCGGCACCGATTATGACGACTATCAGGCGCAGCTGGCGCTGGGCGGCGAGTTCCGCCTGGCTGGCAACGCCCGCCTGTCGGTGCAGGCGCTGGGCGCGCAACGCTGGTATGCGGGGCGCGTCGCCAGCCGCCAGACGGGGACCAAGGCGGGCGTGCAGTTCGCGCTCGACGATCGCCAGCGCATCGGGCTGCAGATCGACGCGCGCTATACCGATGCATTGTTCGACGATGCCTATGACGGGTGGCAGGTCGGCAGCTATGTCAGCTACGAACGCGCGCTGGCACCGGGTATCGTCGGGTCGGTCGGCGTGTTCGGACGGCGCGACTGGCTGGCGGCGGGCGCCTATTCCAGCGGCGAATATGGCGCGAGCCTGGGCCTTGGCGGCGAATTGCCGATGGGGTTCAACGCGGCGGTCAGCGGCACCGTGTCGCGCGCCACCTATGACGCGCCGCTGCCGATATTTTCCTGGGATCCGCGCGAAGACATGCGCTATTCGGCGCGCGCGACGCTGGGCAATCGCAAGATCCGTCTGATGGGCTTTTCCCCCGAAATCGCGGTCAGCTATTCGCGCAGCGATTCCTCGATCCCCTATTTCGCGACCGATCGCGTGCGCATGAAGTTCGGTGTGGCGCGCTATTTTTGAGGGGGCTGGTTGCGTAACGCCGGTTGGCGGCGCATTTGCTGGTTTACGACACCGGCCCGCCGAGTCTTTGTTTGGGTAGCCGCACTAGCGTTTATTTGTTGGGTTGCCGCACCAGCCCACTCCCCCACCCGGCCACCCATTCCAGAATATCCTGCCGATGGGTGGCCGGGTGGGGGAGTGGGCTGGTGCGGCAACCCTACAAGAAACGCGGGAGTGGGCCGGTGCCGCAACCCAAACAAAGAACCCCGCTACCCCCGCGCCTTCATCCCCGCGATGATGCCAAAGATGAACGAACAGATCAGGGCGATCGTCACCATTCCGCCCGGATCGCTCCAGCCGAAATAATCGTGGCCGAACGCCACCAGCATCACGAACAGGCTGATCGACAGAAATCCCATCACACGCACTCCCGCTTCGCACGCCCGGCGGCGCGACTCGGATCGCTCAAGCGTCCCATGCCAGGGTAAAGAGGGGGTGAAGGCGCTGCGGCGGATCAACAGCGCGCTTGAACCCGCGCGCCACTCGTCCCATAGGGCGCGGCATCGTCCAAAGGAGCATTCCATGAAGCTGCGCATCGTCGTCACCCTCAAGAACGGCGTGCTGGACCCGCAGGGCAAGGCGATCGAACATGCGCTCGGCTCGCTCGGCTTTTCGGGCGTCGGTGAAGCGCGCGTCGGCAAGCTGATCGAACTGGACGTCGCCGACGGCACCAGCGATGCCGATATCGACGCGATGTGCACCAGGTTGCTCGCCAACACGGTGATCGAAAACTATCGGATCGAACGCGCATGAAGACCGCGGTCATCGTCTTTCCCGGGTCCAATTGCGACCGCGATCTGGCGGTGGCGATCGAACATGTCACCGGCACCGCGCCGCAGATGGTGTGGCATGGCGACAGCGAATTGCCCGATGGCCTCGGCCTGATCGCGGTGCCGGGCGGTTTTTCCTATGGCGATTATCTGCGGTGCGGGGCGATTGCGGCGCGCTCGCCGATCGTGCGCGCGGTGGTCGATGCGGCGGGGCGCGGCACCCCGGTGCTGGGCATCTGCAACGGGTTTCAGGTGCTGACCGAAACCGGCCTGCTGCCCGGCGCGCTGATGCGCAACAAGGGGCTGGATTTCGTGTGCCGCGACGTCGATCTGACGGTCGAAAGCAGCCAGTCGATCTTCACCAGTGGTTATGCCGCGGGGGAGACGATCTCGATCCCCGTGGCGCATCATGACGGCAATTATTTCGCCGATGCCGAAACGCTGGATCGGCTGGAGGGTGAGGGCCGGGTGGCGTTCCGCTATGCGGGCGAGGTCAATGGCAGCGCGCGGCAGATCGCGGGCGTGCTGAACGCGGGCGGCAATGTGCTCGGCATGATGCCCCACCCCGAACGCCGGGTCGAAACGGCGCATGGCGGCACCGACGGGCGGCGGCTGTTCGAAGGATTGTTCGCGGCGGT
>CADEEK010000116.1 GCA_902826325.1 uncultured Sphingomonadales bacterium | reverse complement strand
CGCACCGGCGCACCGCTGCCCTGAGTCGAGGCGAGCTGGGTATCCAGCGCGCGGGCCACTTCGCCCCGCGCCACCGGCTGACCATTCTCGATCGCGATGTCCGACCCGCTCTGCGGCAGCACGAACGGTCCGGCCAGCAGCCCCGCGACCAGGCTCGCCGCGATGGCGCCCATCCAGATCGGACGCTCGCGCCGCATCGGGGCGGACGGCGCGCGCATCGGCGTCACCTTGGCCGATTGCGCCAGCATCGCCGCGATCGCCGGCGGCACCGGCGCCGCCTCGAGCGGCGCGAACGCCGACCGCAGCGAGGCGCTCAGCGCCCGGTGGCGCTCCACCTGCGCAGCCAGCGCCGGGTCGGCGGCCATCGCCTTTTCGACCCGCTTCATGTTCAGCGGGTCGAGCTCGCCATCGGCATAGGCCATCAGCATTTCGGGCGCGATGTGCGGGGCGTTGGTCATGCCGCTTCTCCCAGGCGCGCCATCAGCGCCTCGCGCCCGCGCACCAGGCGCGAGGTCAGCGTGCCCATCGGAATGTCCAGAATCTCGGCGGCCTCGCGATAGGCATAGCCCTCGATCACCACCAGCGCGACCGCTTCGCGCTGTTCGGGCGGCAGGCTCTGCATCGCGATCCCGACATTGCCGAGTTCGACGGCCATTTCCTGTCCGCCATCGGCGCCCACCGTCGCGCCCGCATCGGGATCGACAAAGGTCTCGCCCCGCCGCGTGTCGGCGCGCACGGTGTCGATCCATAGATTGCGCATCAATCGATACATCCAGCTATCCAGTCGCGTTCCCGCTTCCCATTGATCGCGTTTGTTCAGCGCCCGTTCGACCGCCGCCTGCAACAGATCGTCCGCATCCGCGCCATTGCGCGCGAGCGCATGGGCAAAACGGCGGAGCCGGGGCAGATGACCGAGCAGTTCGTCTTCAAAACGCAAGGCGTGAAAACCTCATATTCAAGCCTGTTCAGGGATGAAACGGATACCGCCACTCGTTTCATCCGGCATGACGCGGAAAAAAATCATGGCTAGGAACGGTCGGATGCACAAGCGCAGACCTTTGTTGCGGGCGGGCGCGATGATGGCGCTGTTGCTGATAGCGGCGCCGGGTGCGGCGCAGATCGTCCCGTCGGTGCCGCAATCGCCGCTGGATAATGTGCTGGGCCGGGTCGGCGACATGGTGCCGCCGGTGGACCGCGCGCCGCTCGACCGGACGCTGGCGGATGCGCGCGCGCTGGCGCGGGCACAGGTGGCACGGGCGCGCGATCTGGTGCGCCGCCATCCCGACCGCATCGCACTCGATGCCGACGGCAATCCCGCGCGGGCGGGCGAACTGATCGTGATGGATGCCGATGCGACGCTGATCGCCGCCGCCACGGCGCAGGGGTTTCGCCTGATCGAACGGGTCGATCTTGATGATATGGGCATCGCTTTTGCCCGGTTCGCGGTTCCCGCCGGCCAGTCGCTGCGGCGTGCGCAAACGCGGTTGCAACGCATTGCGGGCAGGCGGGAAGTCAGCGCCGATCCGCTCCATTTTCCAAGTGGCACCAGCATCGGCGCGGCACCGCCGCCTGCTGCATCGCCCCAGGCGCGGCGCGGCGCGCGCATCGGCCTCGTCGACGGCGGCGTCCCCGCCGATACCCCCGGCCTTGCGCGGCAACAGGGGTTCGGGACCGGCGGCGTGCGCCCGCACGATCATGCCAGCGGCATCGCCTCGATCCTGACCGGCGGCGGCGGGGTGCGGGCAAGCGCGTCGGGCGCGCGGCTTTATGTGGCCGATGTCTATGGCGGGGATCCGGCGGGCGGCAGTGCCAGCGCGATCGGCCGCGCGCTCGCCTGGATGGCGCGCGAAAAAGTGCCGGTGGTGGTCGTCAGCCTGGTCGGCCCGCCCAACCCGCTGCTCGCCCGGATCGTCGCGGCGGCACGGCGGCTGGGCACGGTGGTCGTCGCGGCGGTCGGCAATGACGGTCCCGCCGCGCCGCCGGCCTATCCCGCCTCCTATCCCGGCGCGATCGCCGTTACCGGTGTGGATGCCCGCGGGCGGCCGTTGATCGAGGCTGGACGGGCGAAAAAGCTCGACTATGCCGCGCCCGGCGCCGATCTGATCGCGCTGGGCGCCGACGGGCACGCGCAACGGGTGCGCGGCACCTCCTTCGCCGCGCCTTTCGTTGCCGCACGCCTGTCCGCGCATCTCGACGGCGGGATCGACAGCGCGATCCGTCAGCTCGATCGCGAGGCGAAGGGCGGCGGGCGCGCAACGGGCCGCGGCATCCTGTGCGAAGATTGCGCGACACGCTGACCGGAAATTTTTTCGGATTAAATCCGCAACGCGATCCGTTGTCTCCCCGAAGCGCACTGACACAGCGCGCAGCGAGTGAGGAGACAGACGATGAAAACCCTTCTGATTTCGGCGGCGGTTGCCGCACTGACGTTTTCCGCCCCGGCCTCGGCACAGCTGCTCGGCGGCAATGGCGGCCTGTCGGGCTCGCTGGGCGGTTCGCTCGGCGGCCAGCTCAGCCGTCCGCTTGGCGGGCAGCTCGATCGCCCGATCGGCCGCCCCATCGGCCGCACGCTCGACCGCGTTCGCGAACCGGTCGAAACCACCACCCGCACGTCGGAACGCGCGACCGGCTCGGTCGAGGCCGATCCGCAGGTCGATCGCCGCAGCGGCAAGGCGAGCGCGAGCGGCAGCGCCAGTGGCGGCGTCGCCGGTGCGCTCGACAACACCAGCTCGGCTGCGGGGCGCAGCGTCGGCATGTCGGGCAGCGGCAGCGCATCGGGCAGTGCCTCGGGCAGCGCGTCCGCTGATCTGATCGGCACCGACGATGTGCGCGGCACCGTCCGCCAGACGCGCCAGACCGCGCGCGGCACGGTCGATCGCACCCGCGCCGCCGCCGGTCAGGCGACCGGTCGCGCGATCGGCACCGCCAGCGCCGTGGCCGGTTCGGCGAGCGGCGCGGCCAGCGGGTCGGGCAATGGCTCAGCCAGCGCGACGGCGGGCAATGGCAGCGCATCGGGTTCGGCCAGCGGCGGCGGCATGGTTTCGCTCAACGGCGTCGCGATGCCCGCAATCAACCCCGGCATGCGGATCGAGGATGCGCGGGGGCGCCTGATCGGCAAGGTCAGCGACGTGAAGCGCGATGCGCGCGGCCGCATCCAGTCGATCGGCACCCGCGTCGGCGACAAGGTCGCGACGCTGCCCGCCAGCAACTTCAGCGCCGATGGCGATGTGCTCGTCTCGGCCATGGGGAAGGGCGAAGTGAAAAAGGCGGCAAAGGACAGCCCCGCCACCTGAACGTCCGACCGTCCGTGACGAAAATCGGCGACCGGCCCCGTGCCGGTCGCCTTTTTTCGCGGACATATATCGTCAAAGCTCGCGCAGCGCCCGCGCAGGCCGCACCGACATCAGCGGGATCGATCCGGCAAGGCCGATGCCCAATGTCACCAGCGCCCCGCCGACCAGCGTCGCCAGCACCAGCCCCCAATCGGGCGCCCAGCCGAACTCGAACACCTGCACGATCACCACCCAGGCCGCGCCCGCGCCCAGCAGCAGCGAAACCGATGCCAGCACCAGCGCGAGCAACCCATATTCCAGCGCCTGTGTCCCCAGCACCTGTGCGCGCGTCGCGCCCAGCGTCTTGAGGATCACGCTGTCATAGCTGCGCGCCTGACGCGATGCCGCGATGGCGCCGACCAGCACCGCGATGCCCGCCAGGATCGCGATCGAGGCCGCGGCGACGATCGCCCCCGCCATCTGGTCCAGGATCGCGCCGATCTGGCCGATCACCTCACTCACCGCGATCACCGATGCGCCGGGAAAGGCGGCGAGCAACGCCCGCGTCACCGGCGCATCGCGCGCGGGCGCCATGGTCAGCGTCGCGGTCAGGCTGTGCGGCGCGGCGGCCAGCGTATTGGGCGAAAACACCATGACATAGTTGAAGCCCATCGTGTCCCAATTGACCTTGCGCAGCGAGGCGATCCGCGCCTCGATCTCACGGCCCAGCACGCTGACCACCATCGTGTCGCCGACCCCGACCTTGAGCACGCGCGCCGCATTTTCGTCGAGCGACAACAGCGGCGGGCCGTCATAGTCCTGCGGCCACCATTGCCCCGCAACCAGATCGCTGCCCTGCGGCAGCGCCGCGCTATAGGTCACGCCCCGTTCGCCGCGCAGGAACCACGCGCCTTCGGGGCGCTCTTTCAGGTCCGCGACCCGCTGGCCGCCATAGGCGATGATCGTCCCGCGCAGCGCGGGGACGAGGTTGATCTGCGCATCCGGTGCCGCCCGTTCGACCGTGCTGCGGAACTGCGCCGCCGCGGTCGAGGGGATGTCGAGCACGAACAGATTGGGCGCCTTTTGCGGCACGGTGCGCTCGATTTCGGCGCTCAGGCTCGTCTGGATGCCCGCCAGCGTAACGAACAGCGTCAGCGCCAGCCCCAGCGCGACGACCAGTGCCGAGGTCTGCGCCCCCGGCCGATAGAGATTGGCGAGCGCCAGGCGCAGCAGCGGGCGGCGCGGGCGCGGCACCCGGCGCGCGATCCGGCCGACCGCCCAGCCGAGCGTCAACAGCAACGCCAGCACCGCCGCGACCGCGCCCAGCACCGCTGCTGAAAACACCGGTTCGCGCGCGCTCAATATCGCGAGCGCGACCAGCGCGGCGCCCGCGCCCGCGACGATCGCGGTGCTGCGCGCGTCGATCCGTCGCCGGTTGTCGACCAGCGCGCGAAAGATCGCCGCCGCCGGTTGCGTCCGCGCGCGCGCCAGTGGGGGCAGGGTAAAGATCAGCGCGATCAACAGGCCATAGGCGGCGCTGATCGCCAGCGGGCGCGGATGGACGACCAGTCCCGGCTGCACCGGCAACAGGCTGCCCGCCAGCCACACGATCGCGGGCGGCAACAGCGCCCCGACGACCAGGCCACAGGCGATCGCCACCGCCGCCACCGCGGCCACCTGCAACAGATAGATGCGCTCGATATCGCGCGACGTCGCGCCCAGCACTTTCAGCGTCGCGATCCCCGCGCGCTTTTGCGCAAGGTAGGATGCGACCCCGTTGCTCACGCCGATCCCGGCAATGACCAGCGCGGCGAGGCCGATCAGCGACAGGAACTGGCCCATCCGTTCGAAAAACCGGTTCGCGCCGGGGGCGGCGCGTTCATGGTCGGTCACGTTCCATCCGGCATCGCGATGCGTCGTTTCCAGCCGCTCATGCAGCGCCGCCGCGTCGGTGCCGGGGGACAGGCGGACGCGATATTTGCTTTCGAACAGGCTGCCCGGCTGGATCAGGCCGGTGCGCCGCATCCCGTCCATCGACACGATCGCGACCGGCCCCAGCGTAAAGCCCTCGCTCACCCGGTCGGGCTCGTCGGCGATCACCCCGGCAATGGTGAAATCGGCGCCGCCATAGCGCAGCCGGTCGCCCACCCCGACCTGCAACCGCTCGCCCAGCGCCGCGCCGATCAGGATGCGGTCGGCGGGCAGGGGGGCATAACGTCCCTCGCGCAGCGTCAGCGTCCCGTACAGCGGATAGGCGCCGTCGACGCCCTTCAACTCGGTCAGCACCGCCGCCGGACCGTCATCGACCCCGCCGGCGATATGCTGCGCCATCGCCCGCATCCGCACCGTCGCGCTGACCGCCCCCAGCGCGCGCAATTCGGCCAGTTCCGCCGCGCTCGCCTCGCGCTGCATCATCGCGACCTCGATATCGCCGCCAAGCAAAACGCGCCCGCGCGACGCCAGCTCGCCGGTGATCGACGCCGTCAGGCTGCCGATCGCCGCCAGCGTGCCGACCCCCAGGAACAGGCACACGAACAACAGCCGCAACCCGCGAAACCCGGCATGCAGGTCACGCCGCGCAATCCGCCAGCTTTGCGCCCAGCCCAGCGTCCTCACACCGCCCATGCTCACGCCACCCGCGCTCCTGCGAAAGCAGGCGCCCAGGGCCAAAAGCAACGCCCTGGGCCGCTCCCAACCCCCGCTTCCGCCGAGAAACAAGCACCCACACCCCGCACCGCGCGCCGCATCACGCCGCCCGCTCGCTGACGATCATCCCGTCGCGCATCTCCACCACCCGCCCGCATCGCTGCGCCAGCGCGGGATCATGGGTGATGATCAGCAACGTCGCCCCCGCCGCGCGCTGGCGTTCGAACAGCAATTCGATCACCGCCGTGCCGGTCGCCGCGTCCAGATTGCCGGTCGGTTCGTCCGCGAAAATGATCGTCGGGCGCGGCGCGACGGCGCGGGCGATGGCGACCCGCTGTTGCTCGCCGCCCGACAGCTGGGCGGGATAATGATGGATGCGATGGCCAAGGCCGACCGCGACCAGTTCCGCCTCCGCCCGCGCAAAGGCATCGTCCGCCCCGGCCAGTTCCAGCGGCACCGCGACATTTTCGAGCGCGGTCATCGTCGGCAACAGGTGAAATGCCTGCAACACGATGCCCACCCGCCCGCGCCGCGCGCGCGCCAGCTCATCCTCGTTCAGCGCGCCATAATCGACCCCGCCGATCGAAACGCTGCCCCCGCTCGCGCGTTCAAGCCCGGACAGAATCGCCATCAACGACGATTTGCCCGACCCCGACGCGCCCAGAATGGCGATGCTCTCGCCCTTCGCCACCGCCAGATCGATGCCCTTCAGGATCTCGACCGGGGCGTCGCGCGTGCCGAGCGACAGGGTGACATTGTGCGCGCGGATCGCGATATGGTCGGCATCGACTTGTGCATGCATGAATGGAGACGGTCCCTTGCGGCGATTTGGACAATATGGCGCGGCGCTGCTGCTTTTCCACCTCGTCGTCGCATGTTCGTCGCCCGCGCCCGATCCCGCGCCGTCCGCCACCCCGGCGCCAACCGCCACGGCATCGGCGCCCGCCGCCGACGCGCGGCGGGTGATCGCGTTCGGCGACAGCCTGTTCGCCGGCTACAACCTCCCGTCCGATCGCGGGTTCGCGCCCGCACTCGAACGCGCACTGGCGGCGCGCGGCATCGCGGCGAGCGTGTTCAACGCGGGCGTTTCGGGCGATACCAGCGCGGCGGGGCGCCAGCGCCTCGCCTTCACGCTCGATGGTCAGCCGCGCAAGCCCGATCTGGTGATCGTCGGCCTTGGCGCCAACGACATGCTGCGCGGCCTTAATCCACAGGCGACGCGCGACAATCTCGACGCGATCCTCGCCGAACTCGACCGCCGCGACATCCCCGCGATGCTGACCGGGATGGTCGCCGCGCCGAACATGGGCGCCGATTATGCGCGGACGTTCAACGCCATCTATCCCGATCTGGCGAAGAAATACGGCGCGCCGCTCTATCCCTTCTTCCTCGACGGCGTCATCACCGACCGCGCGCTGCTGCTCCCCGACGG
>CADEEK010000115.1 GCA_902826325.1 uncultured Sphingomonadales bacterium | reverse complement strand
ATCCTCCAGCGCCACCGCATCGCCCGCGCCCATGGCCGGAAGCGCGTCGATCGGGCGCGGATGGGGGTCGAGCGGAACCATTTTGCCTCCATAGCCCGCATCCGTTAACGATAAAGCGCCTTTCGCCTGTTAGCAGGTGCAGCACTTGGCAGCGCCGAGGTCTCCCGGTAACGGGACGGAAAAACGACACAGGGGAATATCGTTGCAGCCCTACGGTTATCGCGAAGTCGAGGAAGTGGTGCGCGCCGTATTGCGCGACGTGCTGGGAATTGCGGCCGATCGCGCCGCCGCGTTCGATGACGAAACGCCGCTGTTCGGCGCGCTGCCCGAACTCGATTCGATGGCGGTGGCGGGTGTGCTGACCGAGATCGAGGATCGGCTGGGCATCGTGATCGACGATGACGAGGTTGATGGCGACATGCTCGAAAGCTTCGGGGCGCTGGTCCGCTTTGCATCGGCGCGGGCGCTGACCTGATCGTGCCGGACCATTACCACTGGTCCGGCGGCCGCGAAGCGATCCTGCGCTTCGGCCCGGCGCACGGCCCGGTGGTGATGGCGATCCTGCCCCTGTTCGAGGAAGCGAACCGCACCCGCGCCTTCGCCGTCACCATCCTGCGCGACCTTGCCGCGCGCGGCATTGCGGGGGCGCTGCCCGATCTGCCGGGCCAGGGCGAAAGCCTGTTGCCGACCGAACAGACGGATCTCGCCAAATTGCGCGCGGGCGTCGCCGCCGCCGCCGCCAGCCTCGATCGCCCGGTATTTTCATTCGCCATCCGCAGCGGCGCGCTGCTCGATGGGGAGGCGGTGCTGGCGGGCCGCTATCACCTCTCCCCGATGGCGGGTGCCGACCTGCGCCGCGAGTTGGTCCGGGCGCGACAGGCCGCGGCACGCGAAGCGGGCGAGGCGTTCGATCCCGCCAGCCTCGATCACGCCAGCGAACCGGTCGAACTGGCGGGCAATCGCATCGCCCCGGCCCTGCTCGCGGCGCTCACCGACGCCGTCCCGTCGACCCAGGCCGTTCGCACCGTCCGCCTCGACAGTGACGCGCGCCCCGCCGACGCCAAGCTGGCGGGCAGCCCGCTTTGGCGCCGCGCCGAACCGGACAATGATCCGGATTTCGCCGCGCGCATCGCCGACGACATCGCCCAATGGATCGCGACATGCGCCAGTTGACCGGCTTCGACTGCGCGGGCGAGCGGCTGGCCGCCACGCTCGATACGGCATCGGGCACCACCGGCCTGCTGATCGCATCGGGCGGCAACGAAATCCGCATCGGCGCGCATCGCGGCATGGCCGAACTGGCGGCAGCCGTCGCAGCGGCGGGCCATCCGGTGTTCCGCTACGACCGGCGCGGCATCGGCGATTCCACCGGCGAAAACAACGGCTTCGAGACCTCGGCCGAAGACATTCGCGCCGCCGCCGCCGCGTTTCGCGCGCAATGCCCCCAGCTGTCCCGCATCGTCGCCTTCGGCAATTGCGATGCCGCCACCGCCCTCGCCCTGTTCCATGGCGATGCCGGGATCGACGCGCTGCTGCTCGGCAACCCCTGGACGATCGAGGGCGACGACGCCCTGCCCCCCGCCGCCGCGATCCGCTCACGCTATCTCGAAAAGCTGAAAAGCCCGCGCGAAGTGCTGCGCCTGCTCACCGGCGGCGTCAATATCGCCAAGCTGATCAGTGGCTTGTCAAAAGTTTCTGCCAAACCATCGCAACCGCCCGAAAGCCTTGCGGCCCGCCTCGCCACCGCGCTCGCCACGGCGCAGGTGCCGACCACCATCCTGCTCGCCGAACGCGACAACACGGCGCTCGCCTTCGCCGATCACTGGCACGGCCCCGCCTTCGCCCCGGCCCGCGCGCGCGTCACCCTCGCCCCCTGCCCGACCGACAGCCACAGCTTCGCGCGGCCGCAGGACAAGGCATGGCTCAGGTCGCAAATACTGGCGGCGCTGACCGATTGACCAGCCCGCGCATCAACAGCGCGAGCGCGACCACAACCGCCGGAATCAACATGCTGAGGTTGCGCAACTCCCCCGCCGCGCAAAACAACAGGAACAGCGGCGCGTTCACCGCCGCCGCGATCAGTACCGATTGCCGCCACGGCGATGACAGGTCGCGCCACGTCGCGGCGATCAACCCGGCCAGCAACAGACCGAGCAGCACCGCCACCCCCGGCGGCGTCGGCACGCCATAGCTGATATCGTTTTCGAACAGTCGCGCCGGGGTGGTCAGCCAGTGCCAGTGATCCGCCAGCCGCTCACCCACCGACCCGCGCGGATCGGGAATATGGTCGACACGCGCGCGGATCACCGTGAACACGCCCAGCGCCACCGCCCCGCACCCGGCCAGCACCGCCGCCGCGCGCCTGCCCCCGACGGTTTCGCGCAGCAACGGCCAGGCACAGGGAATGAAGGCGATGAACGTCTCCTTGTTCCACTCGCCGATCAGCGCCAGCGGCAACAGCGCCAGATAGAAACGGCGACTGGTCGCCGCCGCCAGAAACGCACAGAACAGCGCGAATTCGGAAAAGTCGTAATAATAGCCGCCCTTGGTCTCGATCAGCGGCACCGCCAGCAACGCCATCGTCGCGGCGGCATAGGCGGGCACTGGCGCAACGCCGACCGCCCGGCCAAGCGCGAAAAACCCGGCAAAGGCCGCGATCGCCGTGGCGAACACCGCCGCGACCATCAGATAATAGCGGGTGGCATAGCGCCGCTCGCCCGAAACGGTCAGCGGCACCTGCTGGCGAAAACTGAAATCGCGCGCCGACGATTTGCGGTGAAATTCGGCCTCGACCCGTTCCGGCACCAGCCGCGCGGTGGCATCGACCAGATCGGGCAGTAATTTGCGATAGGCGACCGGACGGATCACCGTCCCGTCAAACACCCGCGCGATACTGTATTCGGCATTATCCTCGCGCAAATGCCATTTCTCGTAAAAGCCGGTAAAGGCGATCGACACGATGATATAGGTCGCCAGCGCCAGAGCGGCCCATTTGACGATCGAAATGGCGCGAACCGGCCACGGCATTGGCGATATACCCGAAAGAAAAGGCGCTTGTCGGCGCCTTCGCTACGGCAGAAATCCCTAAATCGACATGAACCATGCCGCCGCATCGGATGTTTCGCGATCCGCCATCTCTCCCCGCTTTATCAGTCGCGCCGTTGACGCGCCTGCTCGGCCAACGCCTTCAACCGATCGTGATCGGCGATTGCCTTGTCGCGCTCGCCGATCAGGCGATAGGCATCACCACGCACCGCCAGTGAAAATCGGTCCGCCGGATCGATCGCCAATGCGGCGGTCAGATGTTCGATCGCCTGACGATGGTCGCGTCGCTGCATCGCCAATATGGCCCGTCCGCGCAACGCAACCGGCCACCCCGCATCGCCCGGACGCACCGCCGCGAAATCGCGCGCGGCCAGTGCGGCTCTGTTCAACATCGCATGGGCAAAACCGCGATTGACCCGCGCAAAGCGATGGTCGGGATCGCGCGCGATCACCGTCGTGAAATCACGGATCGCCGCGTCGAACTGGTTCAGGTTGAGATGCGCAAGCCCGCGATCGTGATACGCATCATCGTCATGCCGCAGCGCGATCGACGCATCCAAATCCTTGATGGCCAGCGCATCAGCACCCATACGGCCATGGACCAGCGCACGGTTGTAAAGCGTCACCGGGTTCGCCGGATCGACCTTGAGTGCCGCCGAATAGTCCGCCAGCGCGCGGGGATAGTCGCCCATCATATAATGGATCGACCCCCGTGAGGCGCGCAGCGTCGCGCGTTCCGCAGCGCCGATATCGGGATCGGCCAGTTCGGCATCACAGGCCTGCAACGCCGACGCCCAAGTCGCTTCGTCATCGGAATAATCGCACCCCGACCCGGCCCTTGAATCGGGCATCGTCAACGACGCCACCAGCAGGCCGACGCCCAGCACCGCGTTCCAGCCCAATGACGCCCAATATCGGCGCGGCTGCGTCTCGCGCGAATAGGCGGTCGAAACGCCGCGAATCAGCGGCTCCACTCGCCCGTCGCGCCAATCCTTGACCACGCTGCCGATCGTCACGCTGCCCAGCGTCCCAAGTATCGCCGGCCAGAACGCGGCGGACTGAGCAAACCGCTCGGCAAATGGCGTCAGGATAAAGATGCCGGCGGCGACCAGCGCGACCAGCAACGCAACGCTCAGGTAAAGGCGCCGCTCGCTGCGCCAGCTTTGATCCTCGGGCGGTCGGCCAACGTCGCGCGATCGTGCATCATGCGACAGATGCCGCCAGACATAGCGCGTCGGCGGCATCGCGAATAAGCCCAGCAATGCGATCAGCCATAGCTGAATGGGAATGAAATCGAACACCGTCGCAGGCTGGCGCAATTCACCCCACCCGGCAACCGATCGTGCAGCGCAGGCACCCCGCCAGCAATCCTCGCCGACAAAGAGCTTTCCTACATCGCCCGGTCCGGCGCAGAACGGACGCCATGCGCCGTCAAACCGCCGCCTGCCACGCCAACCGCCTCGTCGATCGCTCCCGTCACATGGGGTCGTTCAGGGGGTCGTTCAGGGGGGACGTGCCCGCAACTTCCATAACTTCCGCGCTGCAATACCACGTCCGCGCGCCGCGAATCACCTCACGCCGCCGCCTGCGCCATCGCCTCGAAATCGGCTTCGGCCAGGAACCGTTCGGCGTCCAGCGCCGCCATGCAGCCGGTGCCCGCCGCGGTAATCGCCTGACGATAGACCTTGTCCATCACGTCGCCGCACGCGAACACGCCGGGCACGCTGGTCCGCGTCGTGCCGGTTTCGACGCGGATATAGCTGTCATCGTCCAGATCCAGATGTCCACGGAACAATTCGGTCGCAGGATGATGGCCGATCGCGACGAAGCCGCCCTCGACATCAATGCTGGATTCCTCGCCCGTCACCGTATCGCGCAGCTTGAGCGCCACCAGCCCCTCGGGGTCGCCGCCGCCGACAAATTCGATCACTTCCTTGTTCCACAGCGGCGTCACCCTGGGATTGGCGAACAGCCGCTCCTGCAGGATCTTTTCCGCGCGCAGCGTGTCGCGGCGATGGATCAGCGTCACGTCATGGCTGTGATTGGTCAGATACAGCGCCTCTTCGACCGCGGTGTTGCCGCCGCCGATCACCGCCACCTTCTTGCCGCGATAGAAAAAGCCGTCACAGGTGGCGCACGCGCTCGCGCCCTTGCCCTTCATCGCCTCCTCGCTGTCCAGGCCCAGCCATTTGGCCTGCGCCCCGGTCGCGATCACCAGCGTATCGCCCAGATACACGGTGCCGCCATCGCCGACCATGCGGAACGGCCGCTGGGTCAGGTCGACCTCGACGATCGTGTCGTACATCATCTGCGCGCCGACATGCTCGGCCTGGGCCTGCATCTCCTGCATCAGCCACGGACCCTGGATCACCTCGCGAAAGCCGGGATAATTCTCGACATCGGTGGTCGTCATCAACTGCCCGCCGGGCTGGATACCCTGCACCACGATCGGCGCCAGCCCCGCGCGCGCGCCGTAAATCGCGGCGGACAGACCGGCAGGGCCGGAACCAAGGATCAGCATGCGGGTGGAATGGGTGGCGGTCATCGTCGAATCCTGTTGGCCCCCGATCGGGGTGGCGATGCCGCATCTAGGGGGGCGGCACCGCCAATGGCAACATGGGAGGGCGCGGGCGCGATGCCAGCAAAGCGATTCTGTTGTGGAAGAAAGCCGGTTGAAGGTCGCATCATCCTGGGCAAAGCTGGCGCGATGATGATCCGCCGCACCCTGCTCGCCGCCCTGCTGATCCCCGCCGCCGCGCTGGCCCAAACCACGACAACGCCGCCCACGACAACGCCGCCCGCCCCGACCGCGAACCCGCCCGCAGCGCCCGAACAGCCCAGGCCCGCAACCGCGCGCGTCGCGATCGAAACCTCGCTCGGCCGGATCGTGCTGGAGGTGGAGACCCAGCGCGCACCGATCACCACCCGCAATTTCCTGCGCTATGCCAGCGAAAAGCGGCTCGACGGCGCCTATTTCTACCGCTCGGTCAAGGTCGCCGACAAATTCGGCTTCATCCAGTTCGGCGCCGATGGCGATCCCAAGCGCAGCCTGCCGCCGATCGCCCATGAACCGACGACGAAAACCGGCGTCAAACATGTCGATGGCGCAATTTCCACCGCGCGGCTCGCCCCCGGCACGGCGCGCGGCGAATTCACCATCAGCGTCGGCGCGCAGCCCTCGCTCGACGCCGATCCGACGCGCTCCGGCGACAATCTCGGCTATGCCGCGTTCGGCCGCGTGGTCGAGGGGATGGATGTGGTGTGGAAAATCCTCGACGCGCCAACCTCACCGACCAAGGGCGAAGGGGTGATGAAGGGATCGATGCTGGAACCCAGGGTGCGGATCGTCAGCGTCCGCCGCCTGCCCTGAACGTCGCCGGGACAACCGGCAGGATCGCCGCACCTAAATCGCGGCCAGCGCCTGCTCCACCGCATCCAGCGTGAACGGCTTGGTCAGCACCGGGCGATGCTTGTGCGCATCGGGGATCATGTCATCGCCGCCACCGGTGCACACGATGAACGGCACCCCCGCCTGCGCCAGCGCGTCGGCGATCGGCCAGCTCGTTTCCCCGCCGCTCAGATTGACGTCCAGGATCGCCGCATCGATCCCGCCGGCCGCCACGATCGGCAAGGCGCCGTCGACGCTGTCCACGCTCCCGGCAAGTTCCTTGCCCAGCATGTCGAGGAAATCCTCGACCATCATGGCGATCAGGGGCTCGTCCTCGACGACGAGTATGCGATGGGGGGAGGTCATGGTGGCGATCCATGCCGGAAAACCCCTGTTCCGCCAAGCACTTATTTCGGAACCAAAACGGCCCGCGCCGCCTGCGCCAGTTGCTGCACCGAAAATGGCTTGGGCAGAAAGGCGACATTGTCGAGATCGATTGATTTGCGCAGCTGTTCCTCGGCATAGCCGGACATGAACAGGATCGGCACGTCGGGCCAGCGTTTGCGCGCATGGCCCACCATCGTCGGCCCGTCCATCACCGGCATCACCACATCGGAAATCAGCAGATCGGGCTTGTCACAGCTTTCGAACAGCTCCAGCGCCGCCTCGCCATTTTCCGCCGTCAACACGGTATAGCCCTGCCGCGCCAGCGCCCGTTCGGCCACCGCGCGCACCATCGCCTCATCCTCGACCAGGATCACCGTGCCGCTGCCCCACAGATCGCCCTGGGCGGGCTTGGCGACCGGCGCCTTGACCGGCGATTCGGCGGCGGTGTGGATCGGCAGATAGATGGTGAACACCGCGCCGCCGCCCTTGGGGCTTTCGGCAAAGATATAGCCGCCCGATTGCTTGATGATGCCGTAGACGGTCGACAGGCCAAGGCCGGTGCCCTTCCCCACCTCCTTCGTGGTGAAAAACGGCT
>CADEEK010000114.1 GCA_902826325.1 uncultured Sphingomonadales bacterium | reverse complement strand
ATCGGACGAAACGGGCACGATCGGTTCCAGATTGGGCAGGCCGCTCTTTTTAGCCCGCTCCCGCCCGGATCGCATCGCCTATTTCTTCATCGCGTCGATCAGCTGCTTGACCTCCTGGCTGCGGCCGCGCGGCAGGATCAGCACATCGTCGCCATCAACCACGACGATCAGGTCCGATACGCCGAGCAGCGCGACCCGCTTGCCCTCCCCCGCGCGAACCAGCGTCCCGGCGGTCGCGATCGCCACGACATCGCCGCGACAGGCATTGCCATGCCCGTCGCAATCGCTGATCGCGTGCAGCGCGTCCCAGCTGCCAAGGTCGGACCAGCCCATCCGTACCGGCACCACCGCGACGCGCGGCGCCTTTTCCATCACCGCATAATCGATCGAATCCGACGGCGAAGCGGCAAAGGCATCGGCATCGGGCAGGATGCGTGTGCCCGCGCGCACCGCGCCGGCCATCGCCGCCTGCGCCGCAGCGAGCATATCGGGGGCGAACGACGCCAGTGCGCCCAGATAAATGTCCGCGCGGAACAGGAAGATGCCGCCATTCCAGGCATGGTCGCCCGCCTCCACCATCGCCTCGGCAACCTCACGCGCGGGCTTTTCGACGAACCGGTCGACCTGGTGCACGCCAGCGCCGATCGCCTTGCCCACCTTGATATAGCCATAGCCGGTTTCCGGCGCGTCGGGTGCGATGCCGAACGTCACCAGCCACCCGTCGGCGACCAGCGGCAGCGCCGCGTCGATCGCCGCGTGAAAGGCATCGACATCGGCGATGACATGATCGGACGGCATCACCAGCAGCGGATCGGCGCCGCCACCCACCGCCAGCGCCGCCAGCGCGATCGCCGGCGCCGTGTTGCGCCCCATCGGTTCGAGGATCAGCGCGCGCGGCCCCGCGCCGCTCTGCGCCAGCTGTGCCTCGACCATATCGGCATGGGCGGCGTTGGCGACGACCACCGGCGCGGTGAACCGATCCCCCGCAGGCGTGCGCTGCGCGGTCAGTTGCAGCATCGTTTCCCGGGCGGTCAGCGCCAGCATTTGCTTGGGCCGTTCCGGCCGCGACATCGGCCACAGCCGCGTGCCCGATCCGCCCGACAGGATCACGGGGACGATGGGCGCGGCGTCAGTCATGTCGATCCTCCGATTGCCGGTTCAACTAACCGGATCGTGCCACAACACAAATCGATTATCGGCGATCCGGCGGGCCCGCGTTCAACATTTCTTCGTCAATTTGAGCGACAGGGCGAAACATGTCGGATTTGTTTACACACAGCCGATAGAAATGGGCTGATTGGGGGCCAATGCGTCATGATCCGTCTGTTCAAACATTATATTCCCAATGCGGTGATGCTGCTGGCGTTGCTCGACATCGTGCTGCTTGCCGGCGCGGCGGAGTTCGGCTGGCTGTATCGCGCGCATCAGATCGGCATGAGCGTCGAACCGGTCCATACCCGGCTGCCGCAAATGGCGGCGTTCGCGATCAGCCTGGAACTGGCGATGATTGCGGTCGGCGTTTATGGCGCGGACGCGCTGCAATCGTTGCGCGTCGCCACCGCGCGGTTGCTGGTCGCGGTGTCGCTCGGCACGATTTTTCAGTCGGTGATCTTCTTTCTGGTCCCGGCGCTCACCTTCTGGCGCTCCAACCTGCTCTACGCGATGCTGGCGGCGGTGATCGCGCTGTTTGCGCTGCGGCTGTTGCTCGGCAAGATGCTGGGCAGCCAGAGCTTCAAGCGCCGCGTCGTCGTGCTCGGCGCCGGGATGCGCGCCGAACGGCTCAAGACGCTGTCGAAAAAGCCGGGATCGGGCTTCGTCGTGGTCGGCTATGTCGCGATGAGCGAGCCCAATCGCGTCATCCCCGAAGCGATCGCGCGTGACGCGATCTACAACCTCGCCGACCATGTCGTCCTGCTCAATGCAAGCGAGGTGGTGCTGGCGCTGGAGGAACGGCGCAACGCCCTGCCGCTCAAGGACCTGTTGCGGATCAAGACGACCGGGGTCCATGTCAACGAAATCTCGACCTTCCTCGAACGCGAGACGGGGCGCGTCGACCTGCAATCGGTCAACCCCAGCTGGCTGATCTTTTCCGACGGCTTTTCGTCCAGCCGGATGTTGTCGAGCATGTTCAAACGGCTGTTCGACATCGCCGCCAGCCTGATCCTGCTCGTCCTCAGCCTGCCGCTGATCCTGCTCGGCGCGCTGGCGGTGAAGCTGGAAAGCAAGGGCCCCGCCTTTTACCGCCAGCGCCGCGTCGGCCTGTATGGCCAGGGGTTCGACATCATCAAGCTGCGCTCGATGCGTCAGGACGCCGAAGTCGCGGGCAAGGCGGTGTGGGCGGAAAAGGACGATCCGCGCATCACCCGTGTCGGCCGCATCATCCGCAAGGTCCGCATCGACGAACTGCCGCAATGCTGGAGCGTGTTGAAGGGCGAAATGAGCTTTGTCGGCCCGCGCCCCGAACGCCCCCAGTTCGTCGAGGATCTGGAACAGCAGATCCCCTATTATGCCGAACGCCATATGGTGAAGCCGGGCATCACCGGCTGGGCGCAGATCAACTATCCCTATGGCGCGTCGATCGAGGATAGCCGCCACAAGCTCGAATACGACCTTTACTACGCCAAGAATTACTCGCCGTTCCTCGACCTGTTGATCCTGCTCCAGACGATCCGCGTCGTGCTGTTTCCCGAAGGGGCGCGGTGATGATGAACGTCTTCGCGTCGGCGCCGCACCAGCCCGCTCCCCCACCCGGCCACCCATATGATACTGGCGTTGGGTGGCCGGGTGGGGGAGCGGGCTGGTGCCGCGACCCAACAAAAGCGCGCCGGTGCCGCAACGGCGCGTGTCTCGCGCCAAACGATTCCGGCATGACGCTGATCGAAATGCTGATCGTGCTGGTCATTATCGGCATCGCGGCGGGCGGGGTGGCGCTTGGCGTGGGCGTGGCGACGCGCGCGCCGTCGGTGGAGACCGAGGCGCGGCGGCTGGCGCTGCGGCTGCAGGCGGCGGCGGACGATGCGATGCTGGGCGACCGGATGATCGCGCTGACGCTCGCGCCCAACGGCTATGGCTTTGCCGCGATGCGCCGCGACGGCAGCATGGCGCCGCTGACCGATGCGCTCGCCTTTCACAAGCTGCCCGGCGGCATCGTCGTCAGGGTCGATGTCGCGCCGCCGGTGATGCTGGGTGTCGATGGCCGCGGCAAGCCGCTCAACGCGACGATCGAGAATGGCGAACAGCGCTGGGTCGTCCGCTATGACGGCATGACCGCGCGGGCGTTCAAGGCGGAGGCGTTGTGAGCCGCGCGGGAGCACAACCAACAAGCGACACGGGTGAATCCGGCTTTTCGCTGATCGAGGCGCTGGTGGCGCTGGCGGTGCTGGCGATCGCCACGGTGGGGCTGATCCGCGCGGTGGAAAGCCATATCGATTCGACCCGGGCGATGGAGCGGCGCGCCGCCGCGATGTGGGTCGCCGAAACCCGGCTGGCCGAACTGCAGATCGCCGATCCCGCCGCCAATGCGCAGCGGGTCGACCTGCTCGGCCAGCAATGGCGCGTCGCCACCACGCGCAGCCGCACCGACGACGCGGCAATCGACAGGGTGCGGATCGAGATATTCGCGGGCGACGCGACGCGCCCCCTTGCATCGCTCGACGGGTTCGTTGAGGGCGAGGCGATATGACCCGCCTGATCGACCTTTCCCCGCAACAGGCGCGCACCGCGTTCAACATCGCGCTGGCGGCGGCGGTGGTATCGGTCGCGGTGGCGCTGGCGGGGCTGACCTGGCGGATCGCGGGCCATGCCGGGACCGGCGCGGTGACGGTGCCGTCGGGGGCACGGGCCGTGACCGGACCCGCCGACATCGCCCCGGCGCTGGCCTTTGCGCCGTTCGGCAAGGGCGCGATTTCGGACGCCAGCCAGCCGACCGCGCTGCCGCTGCGGCTCAAGGGGGTGTTCGCCGCCTCCCCCGCCAGCCTGTCGGTCGCCTATATCGAGGTCGGCAACGAACCCGCCAAGCCGTTCCGCATCGGCGAAGCGCCAGCGGGCGGGACGATCGAGGGGATTTTGCGCGATCGCGTGCTGTTGCGCGTCGATGGCCGGATCGAGTTCCTCGCCTTTCCCGACCCGACGCTGACCGCCGATCAGCAGGCCGAGGCCGCAGCAAAACCCGCCGCCGCCACGCCCGCCGCGCCGCCGGTGGCCCCGCCGCCCGCCGCCGCCGGGGCGCTGGCCGGCCTGTCCCCGGCACCGGGCGGCGGATTGCAGGTGGGGGCGAGCGCGCCGCCGGGACTGCAACCCGGCGATGTCGTCACCTCGATCAACGGCGCCGCCATTTCCAGTCAGGCGGAGGCCGCCGCCGCGCTGGCCGCCGCCCAGGCGCGCGGTTCCGCCCAGATCCAGATCACCCGCGACGGAAAGCCCGTGACGCTGACCGTCCCGACCCGCTAGGTAACATCCCGTGCCGAAACCGATCCGCAACTCCGTCCTCGCCCTCGCGCTCGCCGCCATGGTCGTTCAGCCCGTGCTGGCGCAGAGCGATGCGGCGGACATCGTCGTCAACATGCGCGGGGTGGAGATCGCCGATGTCGCCGACCAGATTTCGCGCCTGACCGGGCGCACGCTGATCCTCGACCCGGCGGTCAAGGGCACCGTCACCGTCACCTCCGCCACGCCGCTGTCGCCCAATGGCGTGTGGGAGCTGTTCCAGTCGGTGCTGCGCGCCAACGGCTTTGCCGCGGTCCGATCGGGCCGCGCGTGGCGCATCGTGCCGCAGGGCAATGCCGTGCGCGACGGCGGCGTGCCCAGCCGCGGTGCGTCGGGCCAGGAACTGATCACCCGCATGATCCGCCTCGCCAACGTGCCCGCCGCCGAGGCCGCGCGCGTGGTGCGCCCGCTGGTCGCGGCATTCGGCAGCGTCGAGCCGCTGGCCCAGCCCAATGCGGTGGTCGTCACCGACTATGCCGACAATGTCCGCCGGATCGAGGGGATTTTGCGCTCGCTCGACGGCAGTGGCGGGGGCCTCACCTTCGCCACGGTGCAACTGCGCAACGGCAGCGCCGCCGAGGTCGCGCAGGCGCTGACCGGGGTGATGGGCGATGCCGCGGCGGGCGGCGCGCGCATCGCCGCCGATGTGCGCAGCAACACCGTCATCGTGCGCGGCACGCCGTCGGCGGTGGCGGATGCGCGGCGCATGATCGCTTCGCTCGATACCCCAGGCGGCGCGACGCCGATGACGCGCGTGTTCCGCCTCAACTATGCCGATGCCGAATCGGTGACAGAGGTGCTGCGCGGCGTGCTGGGGCAGGAAGCGGGCACCGCCAACCCGGTCGCGCGCAGCCTGTCGAGCCGCAGCGGTGGACAGCGCAGCCCGACCGGCGTGCTCGGCGGCCTGATCGCATCGGGCGGAACCAGCGCCACGCAGGCGGCTGCCGCCGCCGGGGCCGCCGCCGCCGCCGCGCAGCAGGGCCAGTCGTCCGGCCAAAGCGAGGCGACGCCACAGGGGTTTTCGACGCCGGAACTGACGGTACAGCCCTCCCCCGACATCAATGCCGTGGTGGTGCGCGGCACGCCGAGCGCGATCGCCGCGATCGAGCCGCTGATCGCCGATCTCGACGTGCGGCGCCCGCAAGTGCTGATCGAAGCGGCGATCGCCGAGATTACCGGCGACGAGGCCGAGGCGCTGTCGATCCAGCTGGGCACCAGCGGCGCGGTGCTGAGCGGGATCGAGGGCGCGGGCACGTCGTTCGGCACCGCCGGTCCCTCGCTCGGTGCGATCCTGACCGCGCTGGGCGTGCCGGCGGGCGCGATCCTGGGCCAGGGCCTGACCGGCAATGTCGCGATCGGCAATGACTTTTCGATCCTTGTCCAGGCGCTCGGCACCTCGTCCAAGTCGAACCTGCTGTCGACGCCCCAGATCACCACGCTCGACAACAAGGTCGGCGAGTTCGTGGTGGCGCAGGAAGTGCCGTTCATCACCGGATCGATCCTGACCGATTCGAGCAATGTCACCCCCTATACCTCGGTCGAGCGCAAGGATGTCGGCATCATGCTGAAGGTCTTGCCGCGCATCAATGCGGGCGACACGATCCGGCTGGAGGTCAGCCAGGAAGCATCGTCGATCGCGCCGACGCAATTGTCGCAGGCGACCGACCTGATCACCAACCGGCGCGCGATCAACACGACGGTGCTGGCCGACAATGGCCAGACCATCGTGCTGGGCGGCCTGACATCCGACGATTATGGCCAGATCAAGAGCCAGGTGCCGATCCTGGGCGACATTCCGCTGATCGGCGAATTGTTCAAGGGACGGCGGGAGACGCGGAGCAAGCGCACGCTGTTCATCTTCCTCAAGCCCACCATCCTGCGCAACGGCGACGACGCGGCGGCGATCGCGCGCGCCAAATATGCGCGGCTGCGCGCCGAGGAACTCGATCAGGGCAAGCCGAGCAATTTGCTGCTCAAGCCGCTTCAGCCGCGCCTGACGCTGGAGATCGAAGGCATTTATTGATCGGGTGCATCGGTCGGCGCGTCGTCGCCCGCCGACATTGCGACGCGCACCCGTTCGCGTCCGCGGGTGAAGAAGGCGGCGTCGGCGGCGAGGCTTTCAAGCCGCCAGCCTTCGACGCTTTCGCCGAGCGCCAGGCTGCGCGAACCGCCATCGGCGAGCCGCACCAGCGCCACCGCGTCGCGATTGATCCGGCCGGCAATGCCGATCAGCGCCGGGGCATCGGCGGGCGCGGCGTCATCGGCCTCTGCCGGGGCGAGCAGCGGGCGTTCGTAGATGGCGGCAATGTCGGCAATTGGCGGCACGGCGACGGGGCGCGGCGCGGGCACCGGCGCATCGCCGCCCTGCGTCCCCCACGGCCATAGCAGCAGCAACGGCATCGCCAGCGCGAAGCCGCCCGCCGCGCCGATCGCGATCCGCTGACCCCGGTTCAGCGCCATGCGCCCAGCGCCTCCCCCTCCAGCCGCGCGGCGCCGTCGCCCAATGCGACCAGCTCCCACGCGGCAAGGCGGATCAGCGGCAGGTCCCGTTCGACCCGGTCGGCCAAAGCGATCACCGCCTTGTCCGGGCCCGAGAGGCGCAGCGACAGGCGGACCAAACCGCTGGGGTCACGCACGGCGTCGCCGCGTTCGACCAGCACCCCGGCCTGTGCCGCCAGCGTGCGGACGCGGTCGAGTGCGGCGTCCGCCGAGATGCGGGCATCGGCGGCAAGCAATGGCGGCGGCGGCGTGACCGGTGCGGCGGCGACGCGCGCGGCGGCGGCATGCGCGGCGCGCGCATCGGCCAGCTTGCCCAGCGCGGTGCCGGTCGCGGGCGCGAGCAGCAACAGGGCGAGCAGGCCGCCCGCGACGCCGGGGATCAGCGCGCGCGCGTTCATCGCGCCTGTGCCCGCCATCGCACCAGGATCATCGCCCCGGCGCGGCGCTGTGCGATTTCGCGAAACCCGGCCATCGCCGGATCGCGCCGGATCGCCGCGCGCAGC
>CADEEK010000113.1 GCA_902826325.1 uncultured Sphingomonadales bacterium | reverse complement strand
CTCGCCGGCGGCCTGATCGGCACGACACTCGGCATCAAGCTGCCGCAGAAATGGATATTGCGCCTGCTCGGCATCGTCCTGATGGTGGCGAGCGCCAAGCTGTTCGGGGTCTATTGACGTCGGCCGGTTGCCATTTGCGCAATCATCCCCATATCTGGCCGGCTGAAGTCGCAAACTGACGGTTCTTGGCGCTTTGCGGCTCCCTTTTCCTTCTTTCCCTGCCGCCGCCGCACGAGGCTGTCCGGATCTTCGGGCCGCCGCCAAAAGAAGGAAACGCAAATGACGATCAACGGAACGGTCAAATTCTTCAACACCGACAAGGGCTTTGGCTTCATTGCGCCGGATGAGGGCGGGAATGACGCCTTTGTCCACATCTCCGCTGTCGAGCGTTCGGGGATGACGACGCTGCGCCAGGACCAGCGCGTGAGCTATGAACTGGAGCAGGATCGTCGCGGCAAGATGGCTGCGGTGAACCTTCAGCCGGTCGATTGATCCGGCACGGACGGCGCGATCCACGCGCCGTCCGCCCTTTGCTCAAACAGACAGGGGCGACAGCATGCGCGCTACCGTTGTTTTTAGAGAGAATGCCGCGCGTTGTCGCGCCGACGCCGACGTGTCGACGCTGGACAATGTCCGCGATCGCAACCTGCGGGCGGAGGCGGCATGGCTCGTCATGGCCGAACGGCAGGAACGTATCGATACCGCCCGCGGCGAACGACAGGCCGCCGCCGCCGCGCAAACACCCGATTTGGAAACCAGATGACAAGAACGACCGAGATTATTGCCCACGACAATTCGATATCGCTGCCGACCGTGCGACAGCACCGCCTTCGACAAGAGGCGGCCCGCCGCTCCACGCGGATCGCCCGTGCCGCGGTTATCGAGGTGCTCGGCTAACGCTGGGCCGAAATGGCGCCGGTCAACGCCGCCGTCGTAAAGCTGATCGGCGTGCGCGCGAACAGCGTCGTGCCCTCGCGCTCGAAAATCGCATGCGGCTTGACGTGGAGGAAGATGTAAAGGTCGCCCGGCGGCGCGCCGCGCGCCCCGGCCTCGCCCTTGCCCTGCAGGCGGATGCGCGTGCCTTCATCGACGCCGGGGGGCACGTTGACGTCCAGCGTCACCGTCTTGTCGACCCGCCCTTCGCCGCGACATTCGCGGCACGGATCGGTGATGATCTGCCCCGCGCCGTGACAGGTCGGACAGGTGCGCTCGACCACGAAAAACCCCTGTTGCGCGCGCACCTTGCCATGGCCACGGCACGTCGCGCACCCCTTGGCCATCGTTCCCGGCGCGGCGCCGGTCCCGGCACAGGGCGAACAGATGTTCGACACATCGATGGTGATCTGCGTCTCGACCCCGTCGAACGCATCCTCCAGCGTGATTTCCATGTCATAGCGCAAATCCGCACCGCGCGCCTGACGCTGGCCACGGCCACCGCCCATGAACTCGCCGAACATCGATTCGAAAATATCGGAAAAGGCATCGAACCCCGGCGCCTGTCCGCCACCGCCGCCGCTACCCATGCCGTTGCGATAGACGTCATGGCCATAACGGTCATAGGCGGCGCGCTTCTGCGGGTCCTTCAGGCAGTCATAGGCTTCGTTGATCGCCTTGAACTTCGCCTCATGCTCCTTGCACCCGCCATGCTTGTCGGGGTGATATTTGATCGCAAGCTTGCGGAACGCCGACTTGATCGTCGCATCGTCCGCCGTCCGCTCGACCTCGAGCAAGCTGTAGAAATCAACTTCGGTGGTCATTCAAAAGCCCTCTCCCCTTCAGGGGAGAGGGTTGGGAGCGGGGCCGTTCGATGGCAAATGCACTGCATATGTCCTGGCCCCACGCCACCTCTCCCCGGCCCTCTCCCCGGTGCGGGGAAAGGGCGGGGCGTTCTTACGCCTTGTTGTCGTCCACCTCGGAAAACTCGGCATCGACGACGTCCTCGCCGCCTGCCTCGCTCCCGGCAGCGGCACCGTCCGCGGCGGGTGACGCCTCGGCCTGCTGCTGCTTTTCATAGATCGCCTGGCCCAGCTTCATCGCGACCTGCGCCAGCGCTGCCGATTTCTCGTTCATCGCATCGGCATCGCCGCCCTCGACGGCTGCCTTGGTCTCGTCGATCGCCGCCTGAATCTCGCCCTTCAGCGCATCGTCGACCTTGTCGCCATTCTCAGCGAGCTGGCGTTCGGTGGTGTGGATCAGCGATTCCGCGTTGTTCTTCGCCTCGGCCGACGCCCGCCGCTTCTTGTCCTCTTCGGCAAACTGCTCGGCATCGCGAACCATCTGGTCGATGTCGCTGTCGGACAGACCACCCGATGCCTGGATGCGGATCTGCTGTTCCTTGCCGGTGCCCTTGTCCTTGGCGGAAACGTTGACGATGCCGTTGGCGTCGATGTCGAACGTCACCTCGATCTGCGGCACGCCGCGCGGGGCAGGGGGAATGCCGACCAGGTCGAACTGGCCCAGCATCTTGTTGTCCGCCGCCATTTCGCGCTCGCCCTGGAACACGCGGATCGTCACCGCCTGCTGATTGTCGTCAGCGGTCGAATAGACCTGGCTCTTCTTGGTCGGGATCGTCGTGTTGCGATCGATCATCCGGGTGAACACGCCACCCAGCGTCTCGATGCCCAACGACAGCGGCGTCACGTCGAGCAACAGCACGTCCTTGACGTCGCCCTGCAGCACGCCGGCCTGGATCGCCGCGCCGATCGCCACCACCTCATCGGGGTTGACGCCGGTATGCGGTTCCTTGCCGAAAAACTCCTTCACCACCTGGCGCACCTTGGGCATGCGGGTCATGCCGCCGACCAGCACCACTTCGTCGATCGCATTCGCCTTGACGCCCGCATCGGCCAGCGCCTTGCGGCACGGTTCCAGCGTGCGCGAAATCAGGTCGTCGACCAGCCGCTCCAGCTCGGCGCGCGACAGCGTCTTGACCAGATGCTTCGGGCCATTGGCGTCGGCGGTGATGAAGGGCAGGTTGACTTCGGTCGTCTGCGCGCTCGACAGCTCGATCTTCGCCTTTTCGGCGGCTTCCTTCAGCCGCTGCAGCGCCAGCTTGTCCTTGGTCAGGTCGATGCCTTCGGCCTTTTTGAACTCGTCGGCGAAATACTGGACCAGCTTGGAATCGAAATCCTCGCCGCCCAGGAACGTGTCGCCATTGGTCGCCTTCACCTCGAACACGCCGTCGCCGATTTCCAGCACCGAAATGTCGAACGTGCCGCCGCCAAGGTCATAGACCGCGATCGTCTTGCCGTCGGTCTTTTCCAGGCCATAGGCCAGCGCCGCCGCCGTCGGTTCGTTGATGATGCGCAGCACTTCAAGCCCTGCGATCTTGCCCGCGTCCTTGGTCGCCTGACGCTGGGCGTCGTTGAAATAGGCGGGAACGGTGATCACCGCCTGCGACACCGTTTCGCCAAGATAGCTCTCGGCGGTTTCCTTCATCTTCTGCAGGATGAACGCGCTGATCTGGCTCGGCGAATAATCCTCGCCGCCCGCCTTGACCCACGCATCGCCGTTCGATCCCTTGACGATGGTATAGGGGACCAGTTCGGTATCCTTGCGGGTAATCGGATCGTCAAAGCGGCGGCCGATCAGGCGCTTGACCGCAAAGATCGTGTTGTCGCCATTGGTCACCGCCTGACGCTTGGCGGGCTGGCCGATCAGCCGCTCGCCGTCCTTGCCGAATGCGACGATCGACGGCGTGGTGCGCGCGCCTTCCGCATTTTCGATGACCTTGGGCTTGCCCGCTTCCATCACTGCCACGCAGCTGTTGGTGGTGCCCAAATCGATTCCGATAACCTTACCCATGAGTCCTCTTATGGCCCCCGTGTGCTAAACCGTGTTAATCCAATGCGTTACCGCGCCCCGAAAGCGGCAGTGCGGCGATCACAGGGGGGATATAGGTGGGCATCGCCTTGCCGCAAGCACCCACCCCACCTACGAGGTCGAAGATGTTCCCGAATCGGGAGGGAGTTGACGGGTATGCGTAGGGGATTGGCGGCATTGATCGTCGCCGCGACGCTGGCGGGATGCCAGCAGCGCGAGGTGCAGGCCGATGGCGCCTGGGTGCGGCTGCCCGCCGTGTCGGGACGTCCCGGCGCGGCCTATTTCAACATTCATGGCGGCAGCGAAGGCACCGCATTGCTCGCCGTGTCGACCCCCGCCGCGATCCGCGCCGAATTGCACGAAATGAAGCATCAGGGCGACATGATGACGATGTCGCCGCTCAAGGATGTGGCGATTCCCGCCGGCACGACGGTAAAGTTCGAACCTGGCGGCAAGCATGTCATGCTCTACGAAATCTCGCCGTCGGTGCGCGCGGGCACGCGCATTCCGCTGCGTCTCGCCTTTGCCGACGGCAAAACGGTGGAGCTGACGGCCGAGGTCAAGGCCGTCGGTCAGGCGGAGTAGGTACGTCCGCCAGCGCACGGGGCGGCGTGTTCAGCCTTCGGGCGAAAGGTCGCGCAGCCGCCGCGCATAGCCTTCGGCGAAATCGCGATAGACGCGCACCAGCGCCGGGTCGCTCGCGCCGCTGGCGCGCTCGCTGCTCTCGCGCTGGCGGCGTAACAGATATTCGCGATGGGTTTGTTGTGTCATGGCTAAAGCTCCAGCTTTACAAGCGGCAGCTTTACAGTTGCTGTCAGTCGGCGCCTTGCTCAAAAATGGGAAGCGCCAATGAGATGACTATATCGCATCGGCGACAAACAAGCGAATCCTGAGTGGCCCTCGCAGCGATTTGGTCCCGCCCGTCACACCGCCCATCGCAAGGCTTGTCGCTAAAGCGCTTGTTCGCGCCATTCGCCCGGCGCCAGCCCGTCAAGCGACCAGTCGCCGACCGGCCCACAGATCCGCCACCGCACCAGCCGCAGCGTCGGATGCCCCACCGCCGCCGTCATCCGCCGCACCTGCCGGTTGCGCCCTTCGCCGATGGTCAGCGACAGCCAGCAATCGGGTACGCTTTTGCGGAACCGCACCGGCGGATCGCGCGGCCACAGCTCGGGCGGGTCGATCCGCTCGACCCGTGCGGGCCGCGTCATCCCGTCCTTCAGCTGTACGCCCGCGCCCAGCGCCGCCAGCGCCGCCGCATCGGGTTCGCCCTCCACCTGCACCAGATAGGTCTTGGTCGCCTTGTGCCGGGGATCGGCGATCCGCGCCTGCAACCGGCCATTGTCGGTCAGCAGCAACAGGCCCTCGCTGTCGCGGTCGAGCCGTCCGGCGGGATAGACGCCGGGCACCGCGACATGATCGGCCAGCGTCGGATGCCCGCCGCCCGCATCGCTGAACTGCGACAGCACGCCATAGGGTTTGTTGAACAGGATCAGGCGCGCCATGCCCTGCCTCTAGACAGATCGTCGGCCGCCATCCACCTCTGGCATCGCATGGACCCGCATCGCCGCCCGCTTACGCCAGGAGAAATCGCGCTCGCCCGCAGCATGTTCGGCGATGCGATCGATTATGCCGCGGCGGCGATCGCCAACCGCAAATGGGCGTTCTTTCAGCCGCGCAACGTGACCATGGCCCCGCGCGGCTGCATCCATTTCCATGCCAAAGGCACCGCCTATCGCGACGATTTCGCCACCGCTTCGCTCGCGCTGCAGGGCCATTTCATCCACGAAATGACCCATGTGTGGCAGCATCAACAGGGCATCTGCCTGCCGCTGCGCCGCCACCCGTTCTGCCGCTATGCCTATAGCCTCAAACCCGGCTGGCCGCTCACCCGCTACGGCCTCGAACAACAGGCGGAAATCGTCCGCCACGCCTTTCTGCTCCGCGCCGGACAGCCGGTGGCGGGCGCACCGCCGCTGGATCAATATTGCAGCGTGTTGCCCTTTACGCCGCCAACGGTTCCGCGCGCGGGTCGATAAACGAAACGGCGATCGCGTCACCACCGGTCGCTTCGGCTCGGGCGGGCCGGTGCGCGTCCCTTTACGCCTGACTGCCCGTGTCGATGCGGCGGGCGCGGCGGCCTCCTGCCAAATATGGTCGATTGTCGGGTGGCGCCGACGCACGCCCCGCACCACCCGACAATCCGCCATTCGCGATCGACCCGGACGCGGCGTCACCGCGCTGCCCGTGCCGCCAGCCTATTCGCCGACAATCTTGGTCGTCACAGTCTCCAGCCCCGGTCCTGGCGTCGGTGTCGCCGCAGGGGCAGGCTGGCCCGCCGCGATTGCCGCCTTGGCATTGGCGATCGCCTGATCGGAAACGACCTGATCCTTCTTCAGCTGCTCGACCAGTGCGGCCAGCGCGTCGCGTTCGGCCTCCGCCTTGCTTGGGGGTGTCGCAGGCTTGTCGGCGCCGCTGTCGTCCGATTTGATCGAAACCACTTCGCCGGTCTTGATCGCTCCGTTGACCAGTTCAAGGATATGGCCGGGCGAGCAGACCGACTGGTTGTTCACCAGATGGACCACCGCCTGCGAGTAGGTCATCTTGCTGTTTTCGGTCTTGGACGCCTCGATCGCATTGTCGTTGAGCGCCTTCAGAATCAGGCGGCGCACCGAATTCACATTCTCCGCCCCGAACAGATAGCGCTGTTCGTAAATGCGAAACCCCGCCGTCGCCGCGCTGGTGCCAAGCGACAGTGCCGTCAGCAGATCCTTGTTGGTGTCCTCCCCGCTGCTGGTCAGCGCCAGCGCGCCGGTGAGCAGGGCGGTGATCGGCGCAAAGGTATCGCGCCATACGTTCACCGTCCGCTGATTATCCGATTTTGCCAGGATATAGCTGTTGCAGCGCGCATAGATCAGCGCGAACCCGGCGTCCATAAACGCCCGCTGCTTGACCGGGTCGTTCGTGACCAGCTGGTTCGCGCTCGAATATGGTTTGGCGGCAATGGCGGCGAGCTTGAACTGATAGAGCAGGCCGTCGCCATTCGGATCGGTGCCATTGGCGTTCGCCACTTCCTGGCTGACCCCCCGATCGGAAATGAATGCAGGGCGGCCACCAGTGCCGCACGCGCAAAGAAGTAACGCGACGAGTGAAACGGACAGAGATTTAGCTGCGCTTTTCATATTTGCCCCCTTCTATTCGACGGACAATCGGCGATTCGACTGGCTCGTCCAAGAATAGATGTCTCGATTCTGAATATAATCCAATATGGCATCGGCGGCCGCCGCCAGTCTGTTGCGCGCAGTGTCGATCCTGCCTCCGGATCACGCCGCCGCCCCTTGTGTCGGCGCGCACGGACGCCATCTTGCCGACGCCACCTATCCATGCCTTGTGCGCATCGAACAAATATGGAACATGCTGCAATATGAGCCTGACCCACCTTTCCGTGCGGGGCGCCCGCGAGCACAATCTGAAGGGCGTGGATATCGACATTCCGCGCGATACGCTGACGGTCATCACCGGCCTGTCGGGCTCAGGCAAGTCGAGCCTCGCCTTCGACACCATCTATGCCGAGGGGCAGCGGCGCTATGTCGAATCGCTTTCGGCTTACGCGCGCCAGTTCCTCGAGATGATGCAAAAGCCCGATGTCGACCAGATCGAGGGGC
>CADEEK010000112.1 GCA_902826325.1 uncultured Sphingomonadales bacterium | reverse complement strand
GCCGCCGGTCGGTGCCGATCGACTTGCGCATGTTATAGCTGGCGACCTTCAGCATCGGGAACAGTCTGGAAGGTCGCCGGGGCGAGGGCAAGTGGCGGGGACGGAAACGGGGATCAACGACCGCCCGCTTCGAGCAGGCGGCGCGGGGCGACCAGTTCCCAGCTGATCGCGACGCGGTCGCCGACCTGGTCCCAGTCAAGGTCCGGGCGGTCGAGATGGATGCCGACCCAGCCCGACGGGCCGAAATAGGGCGGGCGATAATAAAGGTCGCGGTCCATTTCGATCAGCATCGCCTGTTCGTCGGCGCCGCTGGTCTTGACGATCGCGGCGGTGACATCGTCGCCATGGTAATGATGCCAGAAATAGGCGAACATCTTCCCCTTGCTGATGAAAAACGCGGGCATGCCGTGCGAGCGCTTCTCGTTCGCTGCGGGCAATGCCAGGGCGATGGCGCGGAGCCGGTCGAGCGCGGCCGCCGCCTGCGGGTTCATTTGCTCAGCCATGCGGCGAGAACCTGTGGGTAGAGCCGATGTTCCTGTTCGAGCACGCGCGCGGCGAGCGTGTCGGGCGTGTCGTCGGGGCGGATCGGCACCCGCGCCTGGCCCAGCACTTCGCCGCCGTCCAGTTCCTCGGTCACGAGATGGACCGAGCAGCCCGCCTCCGCATCGCCCGCCGCGATGGCGCGGGCATGGGTGTCCAGCCCCTTGTATCGGGGCAGCAGCGAGGGATGGATGTTGACGATCCGCCCGCGCCAGCGTGCGACGAAATCGTCGGTGAGCAGGCGCATATAGCCGCCCAGCGCGATCGCCTCGACCCCCGCTTCGCGCAGCGCCGCGTCGATGCGTGCTTCGTAATCGGCCTTGGCCATGCCCTTTGGCGACAGGGCGAAGGTGGCGATGCCCTGGTCGCGCGCCCAGGCGAGGCCGGGGGCGTCCGGCTTGTCCGAGGCGACGAGCGCGACGGTGTAGGGGCAGCCGGGGGCGCGTGCGGCATCGGCCAGCGCCATCATGTTGCTGCCGCGGCCGGAGATGAGGATGCCGAGTTTTGTCATCTATCCCTGAGATCCGCCCCGCCGGTGCCGGGATGACGGCATGGGTGCGTCGTGCCCTGAATCACGCATGGTGGGTGGCGGTCCAGGCGGTGCGGGCGCTCCATGTTTCGGTGCTGCCCGTGACGGTGCAGCCGCGCTGACCCGCGGCGATCGTGCCGATGCGGTGGACGGTTTCGCCCGCTTGCGTCAGCGCCGCCGCGACCGGTTCGGCGCGGTCGGGGCTGACGACCGCGACCATGCCGATGCCGCAATTGAAGGTGCGCGCCATTTCCTGTGGCTCGATATTGCCCTGCGCCTGCAGGAACGCCATCAGGCGCGGCTGGGGCCAGGCATCGGCGTCGACCTCGGCATGGCACCCGTCGGGCAGGACGCGGGGGATGTTTTCGAGCAGCCCGCCGCCGGTGATATGGGCAAGGCCGTTGATCGCGCCGTCGCGCAGCAGCGGGAGCAGCGACTTCACATAGATGCGCGTCGGCGCCATCAGCGCGTCGAGCAGGATCGTTTCATGGTCGAACAGTGCGGGGCGGTCGAGCCGCCAGCCCTTGTCGGCGGCGAGGCGGCGGACGAGCGAGAAGCCGTTGCTGTGCACGCCGGTCGAAGCGAGGCCGAGCAGCACGTCGCCGGGGCGGATCGCGGTGCCGTCGAGCAGCCGGTCGCGCTCGACCGCGCCGACGCAGAACCCGGCCAGGTCATAGTCGCCATCGGCATACATGCCCGGCATTTCCGCGGTTTCGCCGCCGATCAGCGCGCAGCCCGCCTGACGGCATCCTTCGGCGATGCTGGCGATAACCCGCTCGGCGACCCCGGCGACGAGCTTGCCGCTGGCATAATAGTCCAGGAAGAACAAAGGTTCGGCGCCCTGGACGATCAGGTCGTTGGCGCACATCGCGACGAGATCGACGCCGACGCCGTCATGCGCATCATGTTCGATGGCGAGTTTGAGCTTGGTCCCGACGCCGTCATTGGCGGCGACCAGCAGCGGATCGGTAAACCCCGCCGCCTTCAGGTCGAACAGGCCGCCGAAACCGCCCAGATCCGCGTCGGCGCCGGGGCGGCGGGTCGAGCGGGCGAGCGGGGCGATGGCGCGGACGAGCGCGTTGCCGGCGTCGATCGAAACGCCCGCATCCGCGTAGGTATAGGGTTGCTGATTGTGCGTGCTGTTCACCATAGCGGCAGCCCCTAGTCATATCGTGCTTGGATTTCCATGCCTGCTTCGCCAAAAGGGCGCCGAATGTTCGCGCGCTATTCCCCTGTTTTCGCCACGACCGCCGCGCTTGCGCTGTTGGCCACCGCCGGATTCGCCGTCGCGCAGGCGGGGAAGGGCGGGGGCAGGACCGACGACAGCCGCTCGGCGGGCGACAGTTCGGGCAGTTTCGAGGTCGGCGGGGTTGAGGTCGATGTGCGCGGCAAGGATGCCGAGGCGGCGCGGCTGGGCGGTTGGCGGCTGGCGCAGCGCAAGGCCTGGGGGATGCTGGCGCAGCGGCTGGCGGGGCGCGGATCGACGCTGTCCGATTCGGCGCTGGACGCGATGGTGACGGGCATCATCGTCGAACAGGAACAGATCGGCCCGACCCGCTATGTCGCGCGGCTGGGCGTATTGTTCGACCGCAACAAGGCGGCGGGCATATTGGGCGTCGCCGGAAAGGTGATGCGATCGCCGCCGATGCTGTTGATCCCGTTGCAGATTTCGGGCGGGGCGCATCGCGTGTTCGAGGGCGACAGCGCCTTTGCCGAGGGGTGGAAACGCTATCGCACCGGCAACAGCGCGATCGATTATGTCCGCCCCGGCGGCACCGGGCCGGACCGGCTGCTGATGAATGCGGGGCAGGCGGGGCGGCGCGGGCGCGGATGGTGGCGCGCGATCATCGAACAATATGGCGCGACCGACGTGCTGATCCCGACCGTCGAGCTGCGCCGTGCCTATCCCGGCGGGCCGGTGGTCGGCGTGTTTACCGCCAATCATGGGCCGGACAATCGCCGGCTGGCGCAATTTGTGCTGCGCGTGAACGATGACCAGGCGCTGCCCGCGCTGATCGATGCCGGGATCGCGCGGATCGATGGCGCCTATCAGGACGCGCTGCGCGCGGGCGTGCTCAAGACCGACCAGCTGTTGCTGACCGAGCCGCCCAGGCCCGAAGTGCCGGTGGAGGACGAGGGCGGCGAGCAGCCGATCGAGACGGTCGATACGCCGAGCGTCGCGAGCGGCGCGGTCTATACCATCCAGTTCGATACGCCGAGCGTGGCCGCCGTCACCAGCGGCGAGCTGGCGCTGCGTGGCGTGCCGGGGGTAACGTCGGCGACGACCACCAGCCTGGCGCTGGGCGGCGTGTCGCTGATGCGCGTGACCTTTGACGGCGGCCAGGCGTCGTTGCGATCGGCGCTGGAGGCGCGCGGGTGGCAGGTGCAGGAAGGGGCGGGGGTGCTGCGCATCCGTCGCGGCGGCGCGAGCCAGCCCGCGCCCGCGCAACCGGCGCAGCCCAGCCAGCCGATCCCCGCCGAGGCCGGGAACAGCAGCGACGGATGAGCCAGCTTGCCCTGCCGCTCGCCATGCCCGACGGCGCGCGCAGGGCGCAGTTCCTGATCGGCGCGGCGAACGAGCGCGCGGTCCATGTGCTCGAACATTGGGCGACCTGGCCGGTGATGGCGGCGATCATCACCGGGCCGCGCAAGTCCGGGCGCAGCCTGCTGGCGCGCACGATGGTCAAGCGCAGCGGCGGGACGATGATCGACGATGCCGATTGCCACAATGAAACCGCGCTGTTCCACGCCTGGAACGCGGCGCAGGCGGCGCGGCTGCCGCTGTTTCTGGTCGCGCATGACGTGCCGCCGCGCTGGGAGGTGAAGCTGCCCGATTTGCGGTCGCGGCTGGGCGCGTGCCCGGTGGCGCGGATCGAGCCGCCCGACGATGCGCTGGCGACGGCGATCGTGCGCCAGTTGCTCGACCGTCACGAACTTGTCGCACCCGACGATGTAGTGGCCTGGCTGTTGCGCCGGATCGAACGCAGCTATCTGTCGATCCTGCGCAGTGTCGAGGGGCTGGAGGAAGAGGCCAGCCGTTCCAACAACCGGCGCCTGTCGATTCCGATGACGCGGGCCACATTGACGAAGACGGGGCTGTTGCGGGAAACCGGGGCGGATCGTTAGACGAGGAAGCATGTCGAGCCGCCCGCAACCGCTTACCGAAGATGCCGCTGCGGCCGACAGCCCTGGCGTCCGCTATTTCAACCGCGAAATCTCGTGGCTGGGGTTCAACCGCCGGGTGATGGAAGAGGCGTGCAACACCGCCCATCCGCTGCTCGAACGGTTGCGCTTCCTGTCGATTTCGGGGTCGAACCTGGACGAATTCTTCATGGTCCGCGTCGCGGGGCTGAAGGGGCAGCAGATGCAGGAGGTGGAGGCGCATTCCGCCGACGGACTGACCCCGGCGCAACAGCTGGCCGCGATCGTCGAGGATGCGGGCGAACTGGTCGATAGCCAGCAGGCGGTGTGGAACGACATTCGCGACGAACTCAACGGGCGCGGCATCGAAACGCTGGATGCCGATGCGATCACCGGATCGGTTGCCGACTGGATCGAGGCGCATTTCGAGGCGCAGATCTTTCCGGTGCTGACCCCCCAGGCGCTCGATCCCGCGCATCCGTTTCCGTTCATTCCCAACAAGGGGCTGAGCGTCATTTTCGACCTGGTGCGCCAGAGCGATGGCGAACCGATCCGCGAACTGGTGCTGTTGCCCGCATCGACCCCGCGATTCGTGCGGGTGCCGGGGGAGACGGCGCGTTATGTGCCGCTCGAAACGCTGCTCAAGCGGTTCGCGCCGTCGCTGTTCCCCGGATATGAGATCAGGAGCGCGGCGACGTTCCGCGTGCTGCGCGACAGCGATATCGAGATCGAGGAAGAGGCCGAGGACCTGGTCCTGTATTTCCGCAGCGCGATCAAGCGCCGCCGCCGGGGCCGGGTCATCCGGCTGGAGATGGAGGATGGCATCCAGCCCGAGCTGGAAGCGGTGTTGAAGGAGGAACTGGGCGGCAGCGAGGCGATCCTGACCGAGACCGGCGGGTTCCTGGGCATCGGCGATCTGGCGCAGATCGTCGAGGAGGATCGCCCCGACCTCAAATTCCCGCCCTATGCCCCGCGTTTTCCCGAGCGGGTGCGCGAATTTGGCGGCGATTGCTTTGCGGCGATCAAGGCCAAGGATATCGTCGTTCACCACCCCTATGAATCGTTCGAGGTGGTCATCGCCTTTCTGAAACAGGCGGCGAGCGATCCCGATGTGGTGGCGATCAAGCAGACGCTGTATCGCGCGGGCAAGCAATCGGCGGTGATCCAGGCGCTGATCGCCGCCGCCGAGGCGGGCAAGTCGGTGACGGCGGTGGTCGAACTGAAGGCGCGGTTCGACGAGGAGCAGAACCTGCTCTGGGCCAGCGCGCTCGAACGGGCGGGGGTGCAGGTCATCTATGGCTTCACCACCTGGAAGACGCATGCCAAGGTGTCGATGGTGGTGCGGCGCGAGGGCGACGAGTTCCGCACCTACTGCCATTTCGGCACCGGCAATTATCATCCGGTGACGGCGCGCATCTATACCGACCTCAGCTTCTTTACCGCCGATCCGCGCGTCGGGCGCGATGCGGCGAAGATCTTCAACTACGTCACCGGCTATGTCGAACCGGCGGACCTGGAATTGCTGACGGTTTCGCCGCGGCATCTGCGCGACAAATTGGTGGCGCTGGTCGATGGCGAGATTGCCAATGCGCTGGCCGGGAAGCCGGCGGCGATCTGGGCGAAGATGAACAGCCTGGTCGATCCGGCGATGATCGAGAAGCTGTATGAAGCGAGCAATGCCGGGGTGGAAATCGACCTGATCGTGCGCGGCATCTGTTGCCTGCGCCCCGGCGTTCCCGGCATGTCGGACCATATCCGCGTCAAATCGGTGGTGGGGCGGTTCCTTGAGCACAGCCGCATCTGGGCGTTCGGCAACGGCAAGCCGCTGCCCAATGACGGGGCGGGGGTTTACATTTCGTCCGCCGACTGGATGCCGCGCAATTTCGACCGGCGGGTCGAATATATGCTGCCGATCGAAAATCCGACGGTGCATGACCAGATCCTCGATCAGGTGATGGTCGCCAATCTGATCGATACCGAACAAAGCTGGGAACTGGAGAGCGACGGGCGTTACATCCGCGACGATCCGGGCGCCAAGCCGTTCAACCTGCACCGTTATTTCATGACCAACCCGTCGCTGTCGGGCCGTGGCGCGGCGCTGACGACGAGCGAGGCGGTGCCCAAATTGTCGCTGCGCCGCTGGCGTGCGGAGCGCGGGGGTTGAGCGTCACCTCGCTGTTGTTCGGCAGGGCGCGGGTCGAACCGCGCGCCGCCACCCATCGCATCGCGATCATCGACATCGGGTCCAATTCGATCCGGCTGGTCGTCTATGACGGCACCGCGCGGCTGCCCGCGATCCTGTTCAACGAAAAGGTGCTGGCGGGACTGGGGCGGTCGCTCAACGAAACGGGCAGCATCGACGACGCGGCGCTGACCATGGCGACGACCGCGCTGGCGCGGTTTTCCAGCCTCGCGCGCGAAATGGAGGTCGATGCGATCCGCACCGTGGCGACCGCGGCGGTGCGCGAGGCGAGCAATGGCGAACAGCTGATCGCCATCGCCCGGTCGCTGGGGCTGGAGGTCGAATTGCTGTCGGGCGAGGCGGAGGCGCTGGCGGCGGGCTATGGCGTGCTGTCGGGCATTCCCGAGGCGGACGGGATCGTCGGCGACCTGGGCGGCGGATCGCTGGAACTGGTGCGCGTGGTGGCGGGCACGGTGACGGATCGCGCGTCCTTTCCGCTGGGCGTGCTGCGCATCGGCGCGATCCGGGCGAAGGGCAAGGGCGCGCTCGACAAGGCGGTCGGCGCGATGCTGGACGAGGCGGGGTGGATGAAGCGGGGCGAGGGGTTGCCGCTCTATCTGGTCGGCGGATCGTGGCGCGCGCTGGCGCGGCTCGACATGCATCTGAGCGGCTATCCGCTGCCGGTGATCCATGAATATCGCATCGCGCCGCAGACCATCGCGCGGCTGCCCAATACCATCGCCCAGCTGGGCAAGGGCAAGATGCGCGCGGTGGCCAACCTGTCGTCGGGACGCATCGCGACGCTGGAGGATGCCGCCGCGCTGTTGCATGTCGTGGTCGGGCATCTGGGCGCTTGCGCGACCGTCGCTTCTGCCTTTGGCCTGCGCGAAGGGCTGTTGTTCGGCGGGCTGGATGTCGAGACGCGGCGCGAGGACCCGCTGATCGCGGCGGCGCGCGACGAGGCGCGGCGGTTCGGGCGCTTTCCCGAACATGGCGATCTGCTCGATCGCTGGATCGCGCCGCTGTTCGCCGACGAGGATGATGAGCTGGCGCGGTTGCGCCATGCCGCCTGCCTGCTCGCCGATGTCGGCTGGCGCGCCAA
>CADEEK010000111.1 GCA_902826325.1 uncultured Sphingomonadales bacterium | reverse complement strand
CAGCCACTATGTCGCCGCCACGCTGACCGAGGCGAAGGAGCGCGGCTATACGACCACGCTGTTCGGTCGCAAGACGCATTTTCCGCGCCTGAAAGCCGCGAGCCAGCACGAACGCGCCGGGTCCGAACGCGCCGCGATCAACGCGCCGATTCAGGGCACCAGCGCCGACATCATCAAGCGCGCGATGGCGCGGATGGGACCGGCCCTGGCCCAGGCGGGCCTGCCCGATGTCCGCATGCTGCTGCAGGTCCATGACGAACTGGTGTTCGAATTGCCGGAAAGCGATGTCGAGGCGGCAAAACCGGTGATCGCGGCGGTGATGGCCAATGCGGCGGAACCGGCGGTCAAGCTGACCGTCCCGCTTGGCGTCGAAATCGGCGTCGGCCCAAGCTGGGGCGCCGCGCATTGACCAGCGCGGCAATCGCGCCGGCCATCGTCCAGCTCTATATTCCGCTGTTGCTGGGCGTCGGGCTGCTGATCCTGCTCGTCGCCTGGTTTCCGCTGCTGTTCCGCAACGCGCCGCTGTCGCTGCCGATCATCTGTGTCGGCGTCGGCGCCGCGCTGTTCTCCACCGCGACCTTCGCGCCCTATGCGCTGCATCCGGTGGAAACGCCGGTGCTGGTCGAAAAGGCGGCGGAACTGATCGTCATCGTCTCGCTGATGGGCGCGGGGCTGAAGATCGACCGCGCGTTCAACTGGCGCAACTGGGGGATGTGCGCGCGCATGCTGTGGGTGGCGATGCCGCTCACCATCGTCGCGCTGACGATGCTCGGCCACGCGCTGCTGGGTGTCGGGATCGCCACCGCGCTGCTGCTCGCCGCCGCGCTGGCGCCGACCGATCCGGTGCTGGCCGCCGATGTGCAGATTCGCGAACCGGGATCGGATCGTGACGATGAAACGCGCTTCACGCTGACGTCCGAAGCGGGGCTGAACGACGCGCTCGCCTTCCCGTTCGTGCATCTGGCGATCGCGGCGGCGGCGGCGGGCTGGACGGCGGCGAATATCGGCGCCTGGGCGATCGACGCGGTGCTGATCCGCCTGTCGGTCGGGCTGGCCGTCGGGCTGGCGGGCGGCTGGCTGCTCGGGCATATCGTCTACCGGCTGCCCGCCGATACGCAATTGTCGCGCACCGGCGACGGGTTCGTCGCATTGGGGGCGACGCTGGCCATCTATGCGCTCGCCGAAATCGCGCATGGCTATGGCTTTCTGGCGGTGTTCGTCGCCGGACTGATGCTGCGCCGCGCCGCGCGGGAGAACGACTTCAACGATCGCATGCACGATTTCGCGGACGAGACCGAACGGCTGCTGATGATGGTGCTGCTCGTCATCTTTGGCGGGATGTTGACCACCGGCGGGCTGTTCGCGCTGATCGGCTGGGCCGATGTCGCGTTCGCATTGGCGGCGATCTTCATCGTGCGCCCGCTCGCCGGGTGGATCGCACTGGCGGGGATGCCGGTCGTGCCGGTCGAACGCGCGATCATCGCCTTCTTTGGCATTCGTGGGCTGGGATCGGTCTATTATTTCGCCTACGGCATCAATCATGGCCAGTTTGAAGCGCCGTTTCGACTATGGGGAGCGCTGGGACTCGTGATCCTGATCTCGATCCTGCTCCATGGCGCGACGGTCACGCCGGCGATGCGCCTGCTCGACGCCAAGCGGGCCAGATCCGCGTGAAGGAAAGCGAAGACCTCAACCAGCTCGCCAAGGGCGGGCGGACCAATATTTTGGGCTTCATCCTGCGTCTGGCCGCGCGCATCCCGTTCCTGTTCATCGCGGGGCGGCTATACGGGCCGGACACGGTCGGCCGGTTTGCGCTCGCCATCGTCGTCGTCGAGCTTGCCGCCTTGCTCGCGACGCTGGGGCTCAAACGCGGGCTGGCCCAGGCGCTGGCATTGACCAGACGCCCCCATAATCATGTCGTGTGGGACGCGCTGGTCGTCGCCTTTGCCGTGTCGATCGTCGCCAGCGCGATCCTGTGGACCTTTCCCCAGATCATGTTCCCGAACAGCGGCGTGGCGGGGATGGACCGCTATCTGGCGGTGATCGTGGTGGCGATCGCCTGGTCCGACGTCTCGCTCGCCGCGCTCGCCTATCGCGGCAATGTCCAGGCGACGGTGACGGCGCGCGCGATCATCGAACCCTGGACGATCAGCATCGCGGCATGGGGCCTTTATTATCTGTCCCCGCATGACGGGCTGATCATCGCCTATGTCCTGTCGATGGCGGCGGCGCTGGTCGCCAGCGTGGTGCCGATGCTGCGCAGCTACGGCGTGCCACAGGGCTGGTCGCCGCGCATCACGCCGCTGCTGCAACTGGCGCGGCGCAACATTCCGCTGGCCGGGGCCGATGCGATCGAATGGGGCACGCGGAACATCGACCGCTTCATCCTCGGCCTGTTGTTCCCGCCCGCGATCGTCGGCATCTATTACATGGCGCAACAGGTCGCCTCGATCCCTCAAAAGCTCAAGACGAGTTTCGATCCGGTGCTGGGACCGGTGATCGCCCGCAACCTGGCGGCGGGCAACCGCGCGGCGATCGCGGCACAGGTCAAGCAGGTCGCCTTCTGGATCATCACGCTACAGGCCGCGCTGTTGCTGGCGGGCGGAATTCCGGCCGAAGGGGTGATGGGTGTCGTCGGCCCGGAATTCGTCGCGGGGGCGGGCGCGCTGTGCTTCCTGCTCGCCGCCGAAGTGCTCGCCTCGCCCGGCGCGGTGGCGGAGGCGGGGCTGGTCTATATCGCCCGCCACCGCAACCTGGTGGTGTCGATGCTGCTGCTCGGCTTTCAGGCGGCGCTCAGCTTCGCGCTGGTGTTTGCGATGCGTGACCTTGGCTGGGGCGTCAATTATCAGGCGGCGGGACCGGCGGTGGCGCTGGCCGTGACCCTGACGCTCGGCTCGACGATCAAATGCTGGATGCTCGCGCACATGCTCAAGGCGCCGGTGTTCAGCCTGCGTCCCGGTTTCCTTGCCGCGCTGGCGGCGGGCGGCGCGGTCGGTGCGGCGTTCACCGCACTGCCGCACGAACTGGAATGGGTGGAAATCACGGTCGGCGTGCCGGTGATCTTTGCCGTCTATTCCGCAGTGATCTTCAAATGGGCGTTCGACGAAAGCGACCGCAAGCTGTTCAAGCGCACCCAGGCCGAAACCGCGACGCTGCCCGACGAGCGCGTCTGAGCGCCGTCACCCTTCGCCCGTCACGATTCGCGATGCACCGCGAACCCGGCAAAGCTCTGATTGACCGGCATCATCTCCATCACATTGATGTTGAGGTGCGGCGGCAGCTGCGCCACCCACAGGATCATCGCCGCAATATCCTGTGCCGTCATCGGATCGGCGCCGCCATACAGCTTGTCCGACGCCGCCTGACTGCCCGTGCGAACCAGCGTGAACTCGGTTTCCGCCATGCCCGGCTCGATCGAGGTGACGCGCACCCCGGTCCCGGCAAGGTCGCTGCGCAGGCCCAGGCTGAACTGCTTCACGAACGCCTTGGTCCCGCCATAGACATTGCCGCCGGCATAGGGATAGGTCGCCGCGACCGACGACAGGTTGACGATCGCCCCGCGCCGCTCGATCAACCCCGGCAACAGCTTGCGGGTCAGCGACACCAGCGCGGTGACATTGGTGTCGATCATCACCCGCCAATTGTCGATCGAGGCGGATTGCGCCGGTTCGGTGCCCAGCGCCAGTCCCGCATTGTTGACCAGCAGGTCGATGCCGCGAAAATCCCCGGGCAGCGCATCCAGCGCGGCGTCCCGCGCCGCCTCGTCCCGCACGTCGAAGGCGGCGGGGTGAAAAGCGTCGCCCAACGCCCCGCGCATCGCATCCAGCCGGTCGGCACGCCGCCCGGTGCCGATCACCCGCCACCCGGCATCAATGAACATCTGCGAAGCGGCCTTGCCGAACCCGGCGGTCGCGCCGGTGATAAGGGCGGTGCGCATGCTATTTCCTCCTACGTCACCCCGGCCCGGTGCCGGGGTCCACCGTGCCGCGAAACGTGCGGCTGATCCTCGATATTATCGCTTGCCGCCCGGTGGGCCCCGGCACCAGGCCGGGGTGACGGGTCGGTCGGCCGATCATCGTTCACCCCCGCAGGCTCGCCCCCAGCTTGCCCGCCGCCGCAACCACCTTGTCGGCGATCGCCTTCAGCTCCGCGTCGGTAAAGCTCTTGTCGCCGGGTTGCAGCGTCACTTCGATCGCAAGGCTCTTGTGCCCGTCCTCGACGCCTGCGCCGGTGAACAGGTCGAACAGCCGCGCGTCGACGATCGCCGCCTTGTCCGCGCCCCGGACGGCGCGGACCAGATCGCCCGCCGCAAGGTCTGCGGGAACGAGGAAGGCGAAGTCGCGCGTCACCGCCTGCAGCGCGGGCGGGGCATAGGCGGGGCGCATGAAGCCGCCGTCCTTGCTCGCACGTTTCGCCGGGATGGCGTCGATCAACAGTTCGACCGCGGCGGCGGGGCCGTCGAGATCGAATGTCTTGAGCAGCGCGGGGTGCAGCATGCCGAATTTCGCCAGCACGGTCTTGGGACCCAGGCGCAGCGTGCCCGATTGCCCGGGATGCCATGCCTCGCCCGCTTCGCCCATCACCTGCAGATTGGCGACCGGCGCGCCCGCCGCTTCGAGCAGCGCCGTCGCCTCGGCCCTGGCGTCATAGGCGGTGAAGGGCCGCGCCTTGCCGCTCGCCCAGCCGCGCGGGGTGGCGTCGCCCGCCATCAGCACCGTCAGCGTCAGCCGTTCGTCGGATTTCTCGGCGCCATCGGCAAGGTATCGGCGGCCGAGTTCGAACAGGCGGATGCTGGTCGCGCCGCGCTTCACATTGCGCGCCGCCGCCATCAACAGGCCCGGCAGCAGCGAGGGGCGCATGACCTTCAGATCCTCGCTGATCGGATTGGCCAGCGTCCATGCGCCGCCGCCGACCGCCTCGGCCTCGTCCGCCGCGATGAAGCTCCACGTCACCGCTTCGTTGAGGCCACGCGCGGCGGCGGTGCGGCGCAGGCGGCGCTCCAGCCTCTGTTCGGCCGTTGCGGTCGGCGTGGCGACGCCGGGCGCGCGGGGCAGGGGGGTGGCGGGCACCTGGTCGATGCCCTCGATCCGGATCACTTCCTCGACCAGATCGGCGGGACCGTCGATGTCGCGGCGCCAGCTGGGCGCGGTGACGCGCAGCGCGTCGAACCCGTCGTCGATCCCGACCGGATCGCCATTGGCGTCGAGCGGTTCGACGGTGAAGCCCAGCCGTTCGAGGATGTCGCGTTGCCGCGCCGCCGGAATGGCGAGGCCGCCCAGCGTCTGCGCCAGCGCCGGATCATAGCCGATCGTGGCGCCGACCTGCGGCGGGGTCCCGGCGCGCGTCACGCCGCTCGCCTGTCCGCCGCACAGGTCGATCACCAGCCGCGTCGCGATCGCAAGCCCGTCGTCGAGGAACGCCGGATCGACCCCGCGTTCGAACCGGGTGCGCGCATCCGATGTCAGGATCAGCTTCTGCCCGGTGCGGGCGATCGCTTCGGGATCGAACCAGGCGCATTCGATGACGACATCGGTGGTGGTTTCGCTGCACCCCGAATGTTCGCCGCCCATGATGCCGCCAATGTCATGGACCGCCGCATCGTCGGCGATCACCGTCATTACGGGGTCGAGCGCATAGGTCTTGCCGTTGAGCGCCAGCACCTGTTCGCCCGCGCGTGCCTTGCGCGCGACCAGGCCGCCGGACAGCTTGGCGCGGTCATAGACATGGAGCGGGCGCCCCAGATCGACGCTGACATAATTGGTAATGTCGACCAGCGCCGAAATCGGCTTCTGCCCGATCGCCTTCAGCCGCTGCTGCATCCAGTCGGGCGCGGCGCGGTTGGTGACGCCGCTGACCGCCTGCGCGAAAAAGGCGGGGCAGCCCGCGGGATCGTCGGTGCGCACGTCGGGACCGGGGCCGTTGCCCGCGACCGGATCGAGCGCTAGCGGCTTGAGCATGCCGATCCCCGCCGCCGCCAGATCGCGGGCGATGCCGCGCACGCCCATGCAATCCTGGCGGTTGGGCGTCACCGACAGGTCGATCACCGGATCGTTGAGGCCCGCATATTCGGCGAACCCCGTGCCCACCGGCGCGTCGTCGGGCAGTTCGATGATGCCGTCATGATCGTCGCCCAGCTCCAGCTCGCGCGACGAGCACATCATGCCGTTCGATTCGACGCCGCGGATCGCCGACACCTTCAGCACCATGCCGTTCGACGGCACGCTCGCGCCGGGCAGGCCGAGCACGCCGACCAGCCCCGCCCGCGCATTGGGCGCGCCGCACACCACCTGCAGCGGCACGCCGTCCCCGCTATCGACGCTCAGCACCTGCAGCTTGTCGGCCTGCGGATGCCGCTCGGCGCTCAGCACCCGGGCGACGCGGAACGCGGCGAGCGCTTCGCCGGGATTGTCGACGCCCTCGACCTCCAGCCCGATGCGGTTGAGCGCCGCCAGGATCGTGTCGAGCGACGCATCGGTGTCGAGATGCTCGCGCAGCCAGCCAAGGGTGAACTTCATGCGCCCACTCCCCCCGACAATGTGGGCACATCGAGCGCCGAAAAGCCGTAATGTTTCAGCCAGCGCAGGTCGCCGTCGAAAAAGGCGCGCAGATCGTCCATGCCATATTTGAGCATGGCGAGCCGATCGACCCCGGTGCCAAAGGCAAAGCCCTGCCACTCGTCGGGGTCCAGCCCGCACGCCTCGATCACCTTGCGATGGACCATGCCGCTGCCCAGCACCTCCATCCAGCCGCCGCCCTCGGCATCGCCGGACCCGCCGATCACCCGCTTGCCGCCCACCCAGGTGAAGCCGACATCGACCTCGGCGCTGGGTTCGGTGAACGGGAAATAGCTGGGGCGCAGCCGCAGCACGATGTCGTCGCGCTCGAAATAGGCCTTGAGAAAGGTTTCGAGCGTCCATTTGAGATGGCCGAGCGTGATCCCCTTGTCGATCACCAGCCCTTCGATCTGGTGGAACATCGGCGTGTGGGTCGCATCGCTGTCGCTGCGATAGACGCGGCCGGGCGCGATGATGCGGATCGGCGGCGGCGTCGACGTCATCGTGCGGATCTGCACCGGGCTGGTATGCGTGCGCAGCACCATCGGCCGCTCATGTTCGCCCGCAAGGTAGAAGGTGTCGTGCATCGCCCGCGCCGGATGCGTTTCGGGAATGTTGAGCGCGGTGAAATTGTGCCAGTCGTCCTCGATCTCGGGACCGGTCGCGACGGAGAAGCCCAGGTCCGCGAAGATTTCGGCCAGTTCGTCCATCACCTGACTGATCGGATGGACGGTGCCGGGCGCGAGCGTGTCGGCGGGCAGCGTCAGGTCGATCGTCTCGCTCGCCAGCTTTGCGTCGAGCGCGGCACTCTCCAGCGCCGATTTGCGCGCCACGATCGCCTCGCCCACCGCTTCGCGCAGGCCATGGATGCGCGGCCCCGCTGCCTGTCGTTCCTCGGGCGACATGCCGCCCAGCGTCTTGAGCAGGCCAGTCACCGCCCCCTGTTTGCCCAGCGCATGCACGCGCACCGC
>CADEEK010000110.1 GCA_902826325.1 uncultured Sphingomonadales bacterium | reverse complement strand
ATATTTGATCCACAGCAAGTGCATGGCGGTTTCTAGGCTGCGACTGCGGGAGCGGGAATTTGGGTTTTCATCCTAAGGGACGCACCGGAGGTGACAGCGGCGCCGGAGCCGCGTTCCCGCCGACGCTGAAGGACGGCGGGGTGCCGCGCCCGCTCCTCGACCGGCTCGACCCGGTCTCGTCGCTGGTGGTTGCCCTTGTGGCGATCGCAATCGCCTTTGCGCTCCGCCTCGCGCTCGATCCGCTGTTGCAGGAACGGGCAACCTATATCTTCTTCGTTCCCGGAGTGGTGATGGCCGCACTGGGCGGGATGCGCCCCGCGCTGCTCGCGACAGCGCTGGGCGCGGGAGCGGGCGTGCTGGCCGACAGCATGACTGGCCAGGTTCTGACCGGAGACTGGATCGCCGCAAGCGTGTTCCTGGCGATCGGCACCGCGATCGCGGCGGGCGGCGCGTGGCTGCATCGTGCGCGCGAACGCGCGGCGGAGATCACCCGCCAGCTGTCGGCACGGGAAGCGCATCTCACCTCGATCCTCAAGACTGTGCCAGACGCTATGATCGTGATCGACGAAGCCGGGCTGATCCGCGATTTCAGCGACACCGCCGAGCGCCAGTTCGGCTGGCGCGCTGACGAAGTGACGGGACGCAATGTCTCCATGCTGATGCCCTCCCCCTATCGTGAGGCGCATGACGGATATCTCCAGCGCTATTACCGCACCGGCGAGCGGCGGATCATCGGCGTCGGCCGCGTCGTGGTGGGCGAGCGCAAGGACGGATCGACCTTTCCGATGGAGCTGGCGGTTGGCGAAATGGCGCTGGCGGAAGGGCGATTCTTCACCGGCTTTGTCCGCGACCTTACCGAACGGCAAAAGACCGAGACACGGCTTCAGGAATTGCAGAGCGAGCTGGTCCATGTCTCCCGCCTCACCGCGCTGGGCGAAATGGCGTCGGCGCTGGCGCATGAACTCAACCAGCCGCTCAGCGCGATCGGCAATTATCTGATGGGCAGCAAGACGTTGCTGGGCCGCGACCCGGTTCCGCACGAACGGGTCGCCGACGCGGTCGATCGCGCCGCCAAGGAAGCGCTGCGCGCTGGCGAGATCATCCGCCGCCTGCGCGATTTCGTGTCGCGCGGCGAAACCGAGCGGCGGCTGGAAAGCCTGCCCAAGCTGCTGGAAGAGGCGAGCGCGCTGGCGCTGGTCGGCGCCAAGGAGCATGACGTGCGGGTGCGGATCGACATCGACCCCGTGATCGACTTGGTGCTGGTCGACAAGGTGCAGATCCAGCAGGTGATCCTCAACCTCGTCCGCAACGCCGTCGACGCGATGACCGAGAGCGAGCGACGCGCACTGTCGATCCGTGTCCACCCGGCGGGCGACGGTATGGCCGAGGTCATCGTCGCGGATACCGGCCCCGGCATCCATCCGGACATTGCCGGGCAATTGTTCCAGCCCTTTGTCACGACCAAGCGAACCGGGATGGGGGTCGGCCTGTCAATCTGCCGCACGATCGTGGAGGCCCATGGCGGGAACATTTCGGTCGGTGACACACCGGACGGTGGCGCCACCTTCCGCTTCACCATTCCCAGCGTCAGTAAAGAGGAACTCGAGAATGCCAGCTGAGCCGGTAGTCCATATCGTCGATGATGACGAAGGCGTGCGCAGTTCGCTCTCCTTCCTGCTCGAATGTTCGGACCTGACGACCCGCACCTATGAATCAGCGGTCGAGTTTCTGAAGGCGGTTCCGACGATGGCCCGCGGTTGCATCATCACCGATGTGCGGATGCCGCAAATCAGCGGGATGGAGCTTGTCACGCGGCTCAAGGATCTTGGCGTCGGCGACCCCGTGATCGTCATCACCGGCCATGCCGATGTTCCGATGGCGATTGCCGCGCTGCGCCAGGGAGTGGCCGACTTTATCGAAAAGCCGTTCAGCGACGAGGCGATCCTGCTTGCGGGGCGTTCGGCGCTGGCCAAGCAGCAGAGCCGCGGCGAGGTCGAGATCGAACGCGACGCAATCCAGCAGCGGCTGGCGACCCTGTCCGGACGCGAACGCGAGGTGATGGACGGTCTGATCCTTGGCAAGGCGAACAAGGTTATTGCCTTTGACCTCGATATCAGCGCCCGGACGGTCGAGGTCTATCGCGCCAATGTGATGACCAAGATGCGCGCCCGGACCCTGTCCGAACTAGTCCGCATGGCGATGATCGCACAACTGGGCTGAGCCGAGCGCGGGCGCGCCTAATGCGTACTCCATTTGCGCGCGACCCAGTCGCGAAAACGCGCGCGCGGATCGTGCAGCGTCGCGGACGGATCTTCGGCGGCGGCAACGCGCGCCACCTCCGGCACCCAGCGGCGCACGGTCTGTTCGATGCCGCGCTTCAACGTGATCGGTCCGGAGGGGCAGCCGCCACATGCGCCCGTCATTCTGATCCACGCCGTGCCGGAGTCCGCGTCGAAGCGGATGAGCATCGCGTCACCGCCATCGGCGCCAAGGCCGGGCCGCACCCAGCGGTCGAGCACATCTTCGATGTGCTGTTCGATCTCGCTGCGCTCCGGACGGACCGCCGCGATCGCGACGACAGTCGGCTCGAGATCGATCGCCGGCGTATCGAGCAGCGCGAACGCAATTTGCGGGCGCAACGCTTCCCAGTCGCGCGCCGGATCGTCCCGCACCACGGTGACGAAGTCCGGACCGATCATCACCCGTACGATACCTTCGATCGCCAGCAATGCGGCGGCGAGCGGATCGGCGGCGCGCTCGCCCAGCATGAACTGGCGCGGGGGGCCAGACGGCAAAGGGCGATCCGACACGATCCGCAGCGCGTCGGGGTTGGGGGTCGTCTCAAAGACGATCGCACTCATGACATTGCCGGGTGACCGGAGCAGCCGACCGGCCCATGCACGCGCTGCGCGCGAACGACGAACCATCGCCATAGTGGACGCCATGGCACGGCGATGCGGACGGGCGGGCACGTTGGCGACACGAGCCAGTCGCAGAACGGGTCGGGTCCGCCCGGCATCCCTGTCGGCCATAACAGGGCAATGTCACGCTCGGTAATCTTGGCGATCGTCTGCAACATGGCCCGGACCTTTATCGTGAGAGGCGACGCCCGGAGGATGCCAACCCGCACCCGTGCCGCCAATTCGGTCACGTCCCTAAGGGCGCTACCGGAGGTGACCCGGTGCGTCGCCACGGGCGCTCAGGGGCGGCCATCCGGTCGCGCGTCGAGCAGATACGGACCATAGCTCCACAGGAACAGGACGAACGCCCCGCTCCACAACAGGCCGCTGACCATGACGGTCTGGAGATAGTCGAACGGAAGCGCAGCAGCGGCAACGCGCAACGCCGCGCCGACCGTTACAAGCGTGTAGGTTGCGCGCGTCCAGCCATCCGCATGCAGCGTCCGGCCGGTATGGCCGAGCGTCGCGCGGGTCATGACCGCCAGCGTCATCGACGCCATCGCCCCGGCCCCCAGCGCATGCAGCCCGGTCGATGCGGGCAGTCCCGGTAGATAGCCAGCCAGACCGAGCAGAACCAGTCCGATCGGCAGCCACGCGTATGAAATATGGAGCATCAGCACCAGGGGCTCGCGCCAGGTCCGCAGCCCTGACCAGCGCGCGAGCCTGATCGCCTGCAGAGCCCCGGCCGCGATCAGCAGCGTTGCTGTCCACGCGCCCTCAGGCATAAGCGTCCACGCGACCAGAGCCAGTGCCATGACGATCAGGGTAGCAATATCGAACCGGCCCGGCTGGGTCGGCAACCGCTGCGCCAATCCCTGTTTCGCGAGCCAGTTGCGAGTGAAGGACGGGACGATACGTCCCCCGATCAAGGCGATGAGCATCAGCACCATCGCAAATCCCAGCCGCCAGCCAAGTCCGCTCGGAACCGAAAGGCCGAGCGCCTCGCCGTGGTCAAGCGCGCTCGCGCCGGCGAGCACGGCGATCACGATGACGACCGGAAGGTTGCGGTTCTTGGCCGCAATCACTTCGCGCGCGGCGACGAAGGCAAGCGTAGCGAGGAAGCCGACATCTAGGACCGCGGCGAGCATCGTGCTCAGCACGCCGGAGAATAGCACTGCAATGCGTGCCCCAAGCCACAGCGCCGCAAACAGCGCGAGCCGCCCGCCCGCCATCGGCAGCCGCCCGGTCCAGTTGGGGATCGCCGTCAGCAAGAAGCCGGCAATGACCGCGCCGAGATAGCCGAACAGCATCTCGTGCCGGTGCCAGGCGAGCGCATCGAATGCGGTGGGCAATGTCACCACCCCCGCCAGCGCGGCGAGCCATAACGCGACAACGACGAGCGACCAGATGGCTCCCCCCAAGAAGAACGGCCTGAAACCGCCCCGCCATAGCGGTGGCAAAGCCATCAGGCGGCGGTGGCGATGGTCTTCGGCCTTCATCGATCGGGTTCCCACTGGCACTTGCCGCCTTGTGGTCGCCGCCTCCCATGCTGGCCACTCGGGAGCGCGACCTAGGGGGGATACCGGATAGACGCTTTAACTCAGGACCTAGTCAATTCGACGATCGTGCTGAGCGGCACCTCGCGATGATCCGGAATGGCCGCAGCGGCGCGAAGTGCCGGCAGCCCATCGTTGCCCAGACAATCTACAATGATATATGCGGGAGGAGCCGACTGGGGACGTTCGATCGCAGCTACACCAAACTGGCGGAAGCCACCCTTGGCACCGTCCCGGAACGTGCCGCCGATCTCGGCAACATCTGCAAGCGAACGGTCACTGATCGCCGCGACGAGGGTGTTGAGCCCAACATCGAAACACACACAGCCCCGCGCGCGCCCCGGCAAACGACGTCAACGCAGCCCGCCAAGGTCCACCAACGGCTGACCAAAAGCACTGATGATCTTCGAACAAGTCTCGCGTTGACATAGTCCAATCTCAGCTGCCAAATGGGGCACATGGGGATCGCGATCACCCCATGAGGCGAAAGGCTGAAGTATCGCGTCCTGCATATCTTAAGGGACGCGTCATGCCTGCGATAAACACCATATCACCCGGCAAGCTCGCCCGACTGATCGGAATGCCCAGCGCGCCGCTGGTCATCGACGTCCAGACACCGGAGGACTTCGCCGCCGATCCCCGCCTCGTGCCCGGGGCGGTTCGGCGGAGTCATGAAAATGTCGCCGACTGGGCTCCAGGACTAAAGGGACGCCGCGCAGTCGTCGTTTGCCAGAAGGGCCAGAAACTCAGCGAAGGCGTTGCCGCCTGGCTGCGGCACGAAGGGGTTGAAGCCGAATCGCTGGAGGGTGGAGCGCTTGCCTGGGCCGCGGCGGGGCTGCCGATGGTGCCCGAAGCAGTCTTGCCGCCGCGCGACCCCCAGGGACGGACGGTTTGGGTTACGCGGGCCCGGCCGAAGGTCGATCGCATCGCATGTCCCTGGCTGATCCGCCGGTTCGTCGATCCGGACGCAGTTTTCCTGTTCGTCAGCCCGCCCGAGGTCGCCGGTGTCGCTGAACGGTTCGCCGCGGCACCATTTGACGTCGAACATGACGGCGTCTTCTGGAGCCACGATGGAGAGCGCTGCACCTTCGACGTAATGGTCGATGGCTTTGGGCTGTCAGGCTTGCCCGCGCTGGCACATCTCGCCGTAATCGTCCGCGGCGCGGATACCGCGCGGCCAGATCTGATCCCCGAGGCGGCGGGGCTTGTTGCGGTGTCGCTGGGCCTGTCGCGTATGTTCATCGACGACCTCGAACAGCTCGACGCCGGAATGCTGGTCTATGACGCGCTCTACCGCTGGTGCCGCGATGCGACCAGGGAGACGCATGACTGGGTATCGCATCAGCCCAAGTCCTCGCGCCCCAAGGTGGAGGCATGAGCACGGCTGCTCTGGGGGCGATTCCCAGGACGATCCGGCCTGGCCCGGTTTCGATCGGCGAAGCGTTCTGGGTGTGGCTGCGGATCGCGGCGCTATCGTTCGGTGGTCCCGCCGGCCAGATCGCGGTGATGCACCGGATATTGGTCGAAGAGAAACGCTGGATCGGCGAGCAGCGGTTCCTGCACGCACTCAACTATTGCATGCTGCTCCCCGGTCCGGAGGCGCAGCAACTCGCCACCTATATAGGCTGGCTGATGCACAAGACCCGCGGCGGGATCATCGCGGGCGGTTTGTTTGTCTTACCGGGCCTCGTCTCGATCATGGTGCTGAGCTGGATCTACGTACTCTACGGAAAGCTCGGTATCGTCGCGGCCCTGTTCTTCGGCCTCAAGGCGGCGGTGCTCGCGATCGTGCTGCAAGCCGTCGTGCGGATCAGCTCGCGCGCGCTCACGAACAACGTGATGCTGGCAATGGCGGCGGCCGCGTTCGTGCTGATCTTCTTCCTCGGCATGCCCTTCCCGATCATCGTGCTTGCCGCAGGCTTGATCGGCTATTTCGGCGGGCGTGCCGGACTGACGGTGTTCATGGTCGGCGGCGGACATGGCGCGTCGAAGGGCGAACTCGTCGAGGATGTCGATACCCTGCTGGGCGAGGAGCTGCCGGACCATGCTCGCGTGACGCCGCGCCAGGCATTCCGAACCGCGGCGGTGTGGCTGGCGCTGTGGCTGATCCCGGTCGCGGTGCTGCTGCTCTGGCTGGGACCCGACAATGTCTTCAGCCATATCGCGACCTTCTTCTCGACCATGGCCACGGTGACGTTTGGGGGCGCCTATGCGGTGCTCGCTTATGTCGCGCAGGAAGCAGTGCAATCCTATCGCTGGCTGCAGCCTGGCGAGATGCTCGACGGGCTCGGCATGGCCGAGACCACGCCGGGCCCGCTGATCATGGTGCTCCAGTTCGTCGGTTTCATGGGTGCCTATCGCGACCCTGGCATGCTGCATCCGATGATCGCAGGCACGCTTGGCGGCCTGCTCGCGACCTGGGTCACCTTCATCCCGTGCTTCCTGTGGATATTCGTGGGCGCGCCCTTCGTTGAGCGGCTGCGCGGCAACGCCGCGGTCGCAGGCGCTTTGTCGGCGATTACAGCGGCGGTGGTAGGCGTGATCCTCAACCTTGCAATCTGGTTCGCGATCCACACCATTTTCCGTGCCGTGCAGCCGTTCAAGGCAGGCCCAGTCCGGTTCGACATGCCGGTACTCGCGAGCGTCGATCTCTGGGCGCTTTTGCTCTCTGCGGCGGCGATCCTGGCGATGCTGCACTTCAAGGCCGGGACGATCCCGACGCTTTTCGCGACGTCCGCCGCCGGCGTGCTGCTCTATTTCACCGGCCTCATCCAATGAACCACCAGCTTGCAGGGAGCATCACATGCCCGACTCCAGAATTGACCGCCGCACTTTGCTCGCCACCGGCGCAACCCTCGGCGTCGGTGCGATGAGCGGCCTCGCCGGCCAAGCATCGGCCGCACCGTCGCCTGCCGCCGCCCGGAGTTTCACGCCCCAGCCGTTGCCGTTCAATCCCGCCTCGATCGCGGGCCTGTCCGAGAAGCTGCTCGTCAGCCATCACGACAATAATTATGTCGGCGCGGTGAAGCGGCTGGGTGCGATTGCGACCCAGTTCGCGAGCATCGACCCCGCGTCCGCGCCGGGATTCACGATCAACGGGCTCAAGCGCGAGGAGCTCATCGCATGGAATTCGATGATCCTTCACGAGCTCTATTTTTCCGGGTTCGTGACCCCCTCTGAC
>CADEEK010000109.1 GCA_902826325.1 uncultured Sphingomonadales bacterium | reverse complement strand
GCGGCGACCCCAAGCTCACGCTCGAACGCCTGTGGCTGCTGGTGCAGCGCCTGCCCTTTTTGCCGAACAAAGACCTTCTTTTCGTCAACTTCGCGATCATAATGATCGGACAAGGTCAGGCAATTTCGGAATTGCTGGCATTCATGGCCGCGCTGACGCTGTTGGGCCATGCAGTGCTGATCCTGGCCTTTGCTGTAATTTCCGTGTTGAGGAAAGAATTATGAGTTTGCGTATCGCCCTGACTTGCGCCGTCGCGCTGTCGCTTGCCCCCGCCGCCAACGCCGCCCAGATCGAGGGCGACGATGCCCGGGCCTGTAGCGGCGGCACGGTGGTGCGGGTCAACGTCACCGGGTTGAAGGACCGCACCGGTCGCCTGAAGCTCGAACTCTATCCCGCGACGCAGGAAGATTTCCTCAAGGACGATCACGATCTCAAGCGCGAGGGCAAGCTGTTCCAGCGCAGCTATATGGACACGCCCAAGGGGTCTGGCCCCGTCGCGCTGTGCATCAAGGCGCCGCGCCCCGGCCGCTATGCCCTGTTCCTGACGCATGACCGCGACGGGCAGAACAAGTTCAATTTCTGGAAGGACGGCGCGGGCTTTCCCAGCAACCGCAAGATGGGCCGCGCGCGGCCAAAGGTGTCCGACGGCGTGCTGAATGTCGGCGCGGGCACGACGACACTGACGATCAAGGTCCAGTATCTGCGCGGCCTGTCCGGCTTTTCGCCGTTAAGTTGACGATCCATGCGCATCGTCGACGTCAACGAATATTATTCGCCGACCGGCGGCGGCGTGCGCACCTATCTCGACCGCAAGATGCGGATCATGGCGGAACTGGGCCATGAACTGATCGTCATCGCCCCGTTCGACGAGGATCGTGTCGAGGAGCGGCCCGATGGCGGCCGCATCCATTGGGTGAAATCGCCGCCACTGGTGGTCGACCGCAATTACTGGCTGTTCCGCGAACCGGCGCCGATCACGCGGCTGCTCGACGAGCTGAAGCCCGATATCGTCGAAACCAGCTCGCCCTGGCGTCCGGCATGGATCATAAGCCGCTGGCGGGGCGATGCGGCCAAGGTGTTCTTTGCCCATAACGACAATATCGGCGCCTATCCCCAGCGCTGGCTGGCGCCGTTCGCCAGCCCCGACCGGATCGAACGGATATTCGGCTGGTACACCCGCTACATGAACCGGTTCCTGCAATCGTTCGACGCCTTTGTCACCAACGGTCCCGCGCTGGCCAAACGCTATCGCCGTCGCGGCACGCGGGTCGATGCGGTGATGCCGCTGGGCATCGATCGCGGCTATTTCTCGCCCGCGCTGCGCGATGAGGAATTGCGCGCGGCGATGCTGGCGCAACTGGACCTGCCGCCGCAGGGGCATTTGCTGATCGGGCTGGGGCGCCACCATCGCGAAAAACACTGGCCGGTGGTGATCGACGCGGTGCAGCGGATCGGCGCGCAGCTGCCCGTCGGCCTGATGCTGCTGGGCACCGGGCCGCAGAGCGAGGCGTTGCAGCGCCAGATCGGCGGCAACCAGCATATCCGCCTGTTCCGCCCGATCTATGACCGCGAACGTTTCTCACGCATTCTCGCCAGCGCCGATGCGCTGATCCACGGATCCGATCAGGAACCGTTCGGCCTGGTCGCGTGCGAGGCGCTGGCATCGGGCCTGCCGCTGATCGTGCCCGACGATGGCGGATGCGCCGAAGTCGCCGATCCGCTGTTCGCCGAAACCTATCGCGGCGGCGATTCGCGATCGGGCGCGGCGGCGATCCAGCGGCTGTTCGCGCGCGAACCGGCGATCCTGCGCGCCGCCGCCCGCCATGCCGCGGGCAACGTGCTGTCCGATCGCGAACATGCGATGGCGCTGCTGGCCTATTATGAAGGGCTGTTGTCGGGTCGGGCGGCGTCGCCGCGCAGTTCGGCGGGGCACTGACCGGTCTGCACCGGCCAGACCTCGTCCTTGCGGCGATAGACCACCCGCAGCTTGTCCCGCGCCGTCCGCACGCACAGTACGGGCCGATAATCGCGGCGCAGCGCCCGATACAGCACCGCGCGCGTGTCGCGATTGCCGAAGCGGAACACGGGCAGCGTGTCGACGATCGCATCGGGACGGCGGGCGAGGATCGCCTGCGTCTCCGCGACCGGCGCGACGCCCAGCGCCTGTGCGTTATTCTCATCCTCTGCATTCAAATGGCCGGGAAAGGCCCAGCGCGAGGGCAGACAGGATCGCGTCATCAGATACAGGCCGGGATAGCCGTCATAGATGAAGATGCAGCCGCCGCGCGGCGCCGCCGCCGCCGCCACCGCGCGCATTTCGGCCTCGCCCCCCTTCAGCGCGCGCAGTTCGAACTGCACGATCTGCCCCGCGATCAGTGCCAGCGCGGCGATGCCAAGGCCTGTCCGTCGCCAGCGATCGAGCGCGGGCGCCAGCGCGAGGCACAGCGGCGGGAGCAGCGGGATGGCGTAATGCGGGCTGTTGAACCGCCAATAGGCGAGGATCGCGAAGGCCGCCGCCGCCAGCCACAGGGCGATGAACCAGGCCGACGGCCCCACCCAGGCGCGCCGGATCGCGCCGCTGCCGAGCAGTGCGATCAGCGCAAAGGGCAGGAACAGCGCCGCGACCTTGGCCAGATTGCCGATCTGGCTTTGCGCGCCGCCGCGGCCCTGGCCGAACACCGACAGGAAATTGGCGAACAGGAACGTCTCGCCTTGGCCGATCGCTGCATAATATAGCAGCGCCAGCAGCGTCGGGATGAGCGCCAGCGCGATCATCCCTGCCGCCAGCAGGGCGATTCGCCACCAGCCCATCCCCTGTCGCCACGCCAGCCACAGAAAGGCGCAGCCGACCATCGCCCCTTCGACCACAACGGTATATTTGATCTGGATCGCGATGCCGAACAACAGCATCGCCGCCGCCGCATGCCGCCCCAGCCGATCGGGCGTGCGCAGCGCGCCGAACCACAGCGCCGCCGCGCCGATGACCAGCGGATTGTAGAAAACCGGCGTCTGCCCGCCCTCCCCCTCCATGAAGTTGAGCCACAGAATGTAGAGCGCGGCGGCGAGCGTCGCCCCCGTCCGCCCCGCCCGGTGGCGGGCGAGCAGGTAGATGAGCGCGGCGGCGGCAAAGACGAACAGCGTCGCCACCAGCTTGTACTGGACGAACCCGTCGCCGCCGAGCAGGCGGATACCGGCATAGATCAGGAAGATGCCGACCGGCTTGCGGTCGAAAATATCGACATAGGGCAGGTCGCCGTGCAGCATCCGGTCGCCGACGAGCAGGTAGAATTGCTCGTCAAAGCCGAGCGCCGGGTTGCCATAGGTGATGCACCGCACGGCACAGGCGAGCAGCAGCAACAGCGCCAGCACCCGCCGATCGGCGCGCGCGGGCGGGAACGGGGCATCGGCCATCGCCGGGTGCGCGCGCGGATCGGTCGTCATAGCCCCTTTTCCCGCCCCATCGGCGGCGGGGCATATGCGGTTATTCAGACCTTTTCGGGATAGACGGGCAGAATGTCGACCGGGATCGTGCCCATCGACGCGATTACCGCCTTTGCCGGGTCGTCGAGCACCGCCCATTTGGCCATGAACGCCCTGACCCCGGCATAATCGCCATTGCCCTGCAGCACGATCATGTCGCGCAACAGGTCGCGCAGCGCGGTTTCGAACTTCGCATTGTCGACGCGATAGCGCCGCGCCGCTTCATCCCAGACGAACGCGCCCCTGGCTTTGAGATAGCCATATTGCATCGCCGCGCCGCGCCCATGCGCCTCCTCGATCCCGAACCGCATCGCGCGGAACGTCCCGGCGAGATAGGTGGCGAACAGCTGCGGCTTTTCCGCCGCGGGCAGCTCGCCCTTGTCCATCATGAACAGGATGTTCCACGCGCCCATGACGTCGGCTTTCGCCTCTTCGATCGCCGAGGCCTGATCCTTCAGCGCCTCGCTGACCGTGGTCTTGCGGCCGTTCACCACGATCGTTCCCGGTCCCAGGCTGTGCGACAGTTCGTGGAACAGCGTTTCGAGCTGCATATATTTCCTGGCGACCAGCCGCGCCTGATCGGGCACCAGCACCAGCGGCGCCATCGGGGCCAGGATCCGGTCATATTTGGCGCCCAGCACGTTGGACAGGATCACCTTCTTCGCGCCCTTTGCCTCGCGCACCCGTTCGTCATTGGGCAGGTTGAAGGCGATAGTCTGCACGCCGGGCACATTGTCGCCGCCGCCATGGACCTGTTCGGCCACCGCGATCGGACTTTCGAAGCCGCGCTGGAAATTCTTGTAGCGATCCTCGACCGGAAGGTTCGCCTCCATGTCGCGCAGATAGCGTTTGTATTTGGCCAGCGCCGCCGACTCCGCCGGGTCCTTGAGCGTCACGAAGCTTTCGAACGCGGTCTTTTGCCCGTGCAGCCTGTCGGTATAGACTTCGTACGGGCCGATGGCGATTTCGATCGGCGTGTCCGAAAGGTCCATCCACGCCAGTTCGCTCTCGAAATAATCGTCGGTCAGAAAGGCTTTCGCGCGCAGCGACAGGAATTTCCTGAGGCTGGCATTGCTGGTGATCGCCGCCGCCTGGTTGAGCAGGTCGGCGGCGCGGGTCAGTTCCGCCTTGTAGGCGACCGAATAGGGGATCGCCTTCAGCCGATCGCCGTCGCGCACCACCACCGTATAGGGGCTGGTCAGCGCCGCCTTTTCCGCCGGATGCGCGGCGAGATAGGCGTCGAACGCCTCGCGCGTCAGGTCGGTCGGGTAAAAGCCCGCGCCGTCGGGCATCTTGCCCGTTCCCCAAAAGGCGCGCGATTCGGCGAGGTCGTCCCAGGGACCGAAATAACGGTCATACATTTCGAGCTTGAGCGCATCGCCCTCCCCCGCGATCGCCGCGCGCGTCTTGCGCCACTCGGCATCGCGTTGCGCGCGATAGATGTCCGACATGACGTTCGACGCCGCGATCAGCAGATTGACCACGCGCCGTTCCTCGTCGGTCAGAAAGCTGGTGTCGGGCGCCATCTGAATGACCGCCAGCTTCGCCTTTTGCGCGGCCAGGTCGTCGGTGCCGCTATCGGCAGCGGCGGTCTGGTTGGCGACCGGCGCGCCATTGCAGGCGGCGGTGGCGAGCAGCAGGATTGCCAGGGGGATCACACGCATATCGTTACTCCGGATACTTTCGCGTTGGGCAACGCTCTACGCCGCACGGTGGGCGATGTCACCAATGGTCATCGGCCCCAAAGCAGACGCCCCCATTCCGTCTGGCCGGAACGGGGGCGCGCCATGTGCGATCGCCCGGATTGCGGGCGGGCGGTTACAGTTTTTCGGTCAGTTCCGGCACGACCTTGAACAGGTCGCCGACCAGGCCGATGTCCGCGACCTGGAAGATCGGGGCGTCTTCGTCCTTGTTGATCGCGATGATCGTCTTGCTGTCCTTCATGCCCGCAAGGTGCTGGATCGCGCCGGAAATGCCGATCGCGATATAGACTTCGGGCGCGACGATCTTGCCGGTCTGGCCGACCTGATAGTCGTTGGGGACATAGCCCGCATCGACCGCCGCGCGGCTGGCGCCGACGCCCGCGCCCAGCTTGTCCGCCAGGGGATCGATCAGGCTGTGGAAATTCTCGCCATTCTGCAGCGCGCGGCCGCCCGACACGATCACCTTGGCGCTGGTCAGTTCGGGCCGCTCGCTCTTGGCGATTTCCGCGCCGACAAAGCTGGACAGGCCCGTATCGCCCTTGCCCGACACCGTCTCGACGCTCGCCGATCCGCCCTCGCTCGCCGCCTTTTCGAACGCAGTGCCGCGCACCGTCAGCACCTTCTTCGCGTCCGACGATTTGACCGTCGCGATCGCGTTGCCGGCATAAATCGGGCGGGTGAAGGTGTCGGCGCTTTCGATGCTCAACACTTCGCTCAGCTGCATCACGTCGAGCAGGGCGGCGACGCGCGGCGCGACATTCTTGCCGGTGGTGGTCGCCGGGGCGACGAACGCATCATGGTCCGCCATCAGATCGGCGATCAGCGGCGCGACATTTTCGGCGAGCGCATGGCCATAGGCGGCATCGTCGGCCAGCAGCACCTTCGATACGCCCGCGATCTTCGCCGCCGCATCGGCGACGCCCTGCGCGCCCTGTCCCGCCACCAGCGCGACGACATCGCCCAGCTTGCCCGCCGCCGTCACCGCGGCCAGCGTCGCGTCCTTGACCGACGCATTGTCATGTTCGACCCAGACCAGCACGCTCATTTCGCAACTCCCAATGCTTTCAGCTTGGCGACCAGCTCGTCGACATCGGCGACCTTGACCCCCGCCACCCGCTTGGGCGGTTCGTTGACGCTGACCACGGTCAGGCGCGGGCTGACATCGACGCCGTAATCGGCGGGCGTCTGTTGCGCCATCGGCTTGCTCTTGGCCTTCATGATGTTGGGCAGCGAGGCATAGCGCGGTTCGTTGAGGCGCAGATCGGTGGTGACGATCGCGGGCAGGTTGAGCTTCACGGTTTCAAGGCCGCCATCGACCTCGCGCGTTACATCGACCTGTTCGCCCGCAATCTCGACCTTCGACGCGAACGTGCCCTGGCCCCAGCCGAGCAGGGCGCCGAGCATCTGGCCGGTCTGGTTGTTGTCGTCGTCAATCGCCTGTTTGCCGAGGATGATGAGGCCGGGCTGTTCCGCTTCGGCAATCTTGGCCAGCAGCTTGGCGACGCCCAGCGGTTCGACGCGGTCGTCGGTCTGGACCAGGATCGCGCGGTCGGCGCCCATCGCCAGCGCGGTGCGCAGCGTTTCCTGGCACTTCGCCTCGCCGATCGACACCACGATGATCTCGCTCGCCGCGCCCTTTTCCTTGAGGCGGATGGCTTCCTCGACCGCGATCTCGTCGAACGGGTTCATGCTCATCTTGACATTGGCGAGGTCGACGCCCGACCCGTCCGCCTTCACGCGGGGCTTTACATTATAGTCAAGCACACGCTTGACCGGCACCAGCACTTTCATCGCGTCCTCCGCCATAATCGCGTTTTAAAGGTTCGAGTTCGGCATTTACTAAAGGATTTCGGTCTGTTTTCACAAGTGCGGTATGGAATCCGCCGATTGCCGTAACGTCATTGCGCAAACGAAAAGGGGGCCGGTGCGCGAAACGCGCCCCGACCCCCCCCTTCAATGGGTGTTCGAGGAGGGGCGATCAAGCAGCCGCCTTGACCTCCGCCACGATCTTTTGCGCCGCATCGCCCAGATCGTTGGCGGGCACGATCGCCAGGCCCGATCCGGCCAGGATCTGTTTGCCCTGTTCGACATTGGTGCCTTCCAGCCGGACGACCAGCGGGACCGACAGATTCACTTCCTTCGCCGCGGCGACGATGCCTTCGGCGATGATGTCGCACTTCATGATCCCGCCAAAGATGTTGACCAGAATGCCCTTCACATTCGGGTCGGCCAGGATGATCTTGAACGCGGCCGTCACCTTTTCCTTGCTCGCGCCGCCGCCGACGTCGAGGAAATTGGCCGGGAACATGCCGTTGAGCTTGATGATGTCCATCGTCGCCATGGCCAGGCCCGCGCCGTTGACCATGCAGCCGATGTCGCCGTCGAGGGCGATGTAAGCCAGATCGTATTTGCTGGCCTCGATCTCTTTTTCGTCTTCCTCGCCGAGATCGCGCAGTTCCGCCC
>CADEEK010000108.1 GCA_902826325.1 uncultured Sphingomonadales bacterium | reverse complement strand
GACCCGCCCGATCCGCCCCAGCCACAGCCATGTCGCCCAGCCGATCAGCGCGAGCGCCATCGCCAGCGTGTAGTTCACGAAACCGAAGTGGAACGGGTAGCAATAGGCCAGCGGCAGCGCGAACAGCGCGAACGGGCCGACCCGCCCGTGCAGCTCATGCGACAGCCACAGCATCCCGGCAACACTCAGCACCGGGATCGCGATCACGATCAGCTTGACCGCAGGCTCCAGGCCCAACAGCGGCGCGAGCGCCATTACCAAGAGGTCGACGCCCAGATTGCCGACCAGCCGCCATTCGAAGCGATACCATTGGCCAAGGATCGCGGCATCGTCGCCCAGCATCACCCGATACCGGCCGATATGCCCCGGCAGGTCGGTCAGCGGCGGCACTTGCGGCCACAACAACGGCACGGCGGCCAGCAGCAGCGCAGCGGCCAGGAACCAGCGCGTTTCCCACCAGTTGCGCGTCATGGCGCCACGTCCAGAACCACCAGATTGCGCGACACATGGCGCGGCTTCGTCCAGTCCGGATGCCCGCCCTTCATCGCCAGCGCCACCAGCGAATCGGGCTCGGCAATGCCTTCAGGGTCGAGATCGGCGATCCAGCCTGGGCAATAGGCGATATGCCGCACCCCCCATGCCCGCGCCGTTGCTGCCGCGCGCCGTGAATCGGAAAGAAACAGCCGGTAATGCGCCACATTGCCCGCGCCGTTGCGGTGATAGGGCGCGGCGAGCGTGCGTTGGCGCGACGCGGCCAGCAGATAGGCCCCCATGTCGATCGGCACCGCGACGGCGTGCGGACCAAGCGCCGCGATACGGTCGAGATTGGCGCGGGTGAGGCAGGGCGTGCGCGTCGCGCTCTGCGACTCTGGACCGGACGGGACAGGCGATGCGACCAGCGGATACAGAATGCCCGCCGAAATCGCCCAGGCCGCCACGCGCGCGACTGGCCGCCCGCCGACGCGCGCGCGCGCCACGAGTCCGGCAAGCATCGGCACCGCCAGCGCCGCGCCGAACGGAGCAAGCCGCATCTGCACGCAGGCCAGCGCCACCGTGCCCAGTTGCAGCGCCAGCCAGCACAGCTGCGCCGGATCGCGCTCCCCCCGCGACACCCGCACAAGCGCGACGATGACGCCCGCGCCCATCAACCCGGCATAGCCGAGCGAAACCGAAAGCGGCGCAGCCAAGAGCGGCTGCGCCTCGGCGACATGATCGAGCCACAATGCGCGCAAAAAGGGATCGACCGCGCCATAGGGACCGGACAGACAGGCGGGCGCCAGCAGCGCGATCGCAGCGCCGCCCGCAAGCCCGGCCACGCCAAGCGCGGCCAGCCTTTTGGCGGCGCTGTCGAGCCATGGTCCGCTCAGCCCCAGCAACGCAGCCAGGGCCCCGGCGACAATCCCCAACCGCGCGACGGGCGGCGTGAAGCCGTCGCACAGCCCGACCGGCCAGAGCTGTGGGGCGAGACCCGCCACAGCCAGCGCGACGCCGCCGCCAAGCCCCGCGCCACAGCCGAGCAGCATCGCGTTGCGCGTGGCCCCATCGATCAGCCAGCGGATCGCGACCGTGCCCAGCACCAGCGCGCAGAGCGGCGCGCTTTCCAGCCCGATGGCGAGGCTTGCGGCGACGGCAATGCCCATGATCGCTCCCGGCCCCGCACCCGGCACGGCCAGCATCGCGCGTGCCGCGATCAGCAACAGCACCAGCTGCAACCCGTGATGGTCGATCCGCCCCGGCATGAACAAGCCGGTCATCGGATAGGCGAGCGCGCCCAGCACCAGCGCGATCACCCCTGCATCCGCACCGCCCAGCCGCCGCGCGATGCCCGCCAGCAACGTCAACGTCGCCGCGAACAGCATCGCAGGCCACAATATGACCATCGCCAGTTGCGCGCCCGCGCGGCCCGTCAGCGGTTCGAGGATCAGGATCAGCGCCGCGGGGACGAGATCGGGCAGGCGCGACCAGTGCATCGCCAGCCCCTCCCCCAGCCGATATTGGGTGAGGTCGAAAAACTCCTGCCCGCCCAGCCAGTCGCGGATCTGCACCAGCCGCATCATATCGTCGGGATCGGGCAGGATCAGCGCCGACAGCCGCGCCCAATCCGCTATCGCCCAGGCGAGCGTCAGCAGCGCGGTGATCGCCACCGCGATTGCGCCGTCGCGTGCGCGCACAAAAAGCGCCGGTCCCATGACCCCGGCGCTATCGGAACATGGTTAATTTTCTGCGGTTGCGATCAGCCGCAGGCCGTCGAGCAGCGTTTCGAGATGCGCGCGGCTGATCCGGCTCCACACATTATAGGTGCAGGTCTGGCCGTGGATGCGGACATAGGCGAGCGAATGTTCCCCCTCCCCGCCCGGATTGTCGTCGCGATAGGGCTTTGCCCCGACCAGGCCGTAACCGGCAAAGGATGGCGGCTTCAGCGCGCGCAGTTCGCGATATTCGGGCCATTGCTGCATCAACCGCCGCGTCTGGCGATAGGGTGGCTGATCGTCGATCGGGATCAGGCCGGGACCGGCGATGCCATAGGCGCTGCGCGTTTCCGGCGTATCGAACGCGACCGCCCAGCCGCCCGAGAAGGTCGCGCGCCGTGGCGTGCCGCCGGCCCCGCCGTCATCGGTAAAGGCGATCGGCGCGCAGCGGTCGCGATTTTCCGCGCCGGCCCATTCCTGCCGGATCAGATCGGCGGCAACGGGACCGGGCGACGGGCGCATCGGCGGGTCGCCGACATGGGGCGGGGGCGGCGTTGCGGCAGCGTCGGCAACCGGGGTGGCGACCGGCGCGGGCGATACGCTGGCGGAAGGCGCCGGGTCGGGGGCGGGATCGCACGCGGCCAGCAAGGCCAGCGGCAATATCGGCATCGGGTTCAGCTTCGACATGCGGGGACGACGCCCCGCACGCCGATGCGTTCCCTGGCCGCTCAGTCGTCGCGGCGGCCCAGCAGACGCAGGCGCAGCGCGTTCAATTTGATGAAGCCCGCCGCGTCGCGCTGGTCATAGGCGCCGGCATCGTCCTCGAACGTCACCACCTTTTCGCTGTAGAGGCTGTTCGGCGATTTGCGTCCGACGATGTGGCAGCCGCCCTTGTAGAGCTTGAGGCGCACGGTGCCCGCGACCTGTTGCTGCGAATGGTCGATCGCCGCCTGCAGCATCTCGCGCTCCGGCGCGAACCAGAAGCCGTTATAGATCAGTTCGGCATAGCGCGGCGCCAGCTCGTCCTTGAGATGCGCGGCGCCGCGATCCAGCGTGATCGATTCGATGCCGCGATGGGCGAGGTGATAGATGGTACCGCCCGGCGTTTCGTACATGCCGCGCGATTTCATGCCGACGAAGCGATTTTCGACCAGGTCGAGCCGCCCGATGCCATGCTTGCGCCCCAGATCGTTGAGCGCGGCGAGCAGCGTCGCGGGGCTCATCGCCTGTCCGTTCAGCGCGACGCCGTCGCCCTTTTCGAAATCGATCGTGATATATTCGGGCGTATCGGGCGCATCCTCCGGGTTGACCGTGCGCGAATAGACGTAATCGGGCACTTCTTCCCACGGATCCTCTAGAACTTTGCCTTCCGACGAGGTGTGGAGCAGGTTGGCGTCGGTCGAAAAGGGCGCTTCGCCGCGCTTGTCCTTGCTGACCATGATCTGATGCTGTTCGGCGAATTCGATCAGCTTGGTCCGGCTGGTCAGATCCCATTCGCGCCACGGCGCGATCACCTTGATATCGGGATTGAGCGCATAGGCGGACAGTTCGAACCGCACCTGGTCGTTGCCCTTGCCGGTCGCGCCATGGCTGACCGCATCGGCGCCGACCTGTGCCGCGATCTCGATCAGCCGCTTGGAAATCAGCGGGCGCGCGATCGACGTGCCGAGCAGATACAGCCCTTCATACAGCGCATTGGCGCGCATCATCGGGAAGACGAAGTCGCGCACGAATTCCTCGCGCAGATCGTCGATGAAAATATGTTCGGGCTTGACCCCGGCATTCAGCGCCTTTTGCCGCGCGGGTTCCAGTTCCTCGCCCTGGCCCAGGTCCGCGGTGAAGGTCACGACCTCGCACCCATATTCCTGTTGCAGCCATTTGAGGATCACGCTGGTGTCGAGGCCGCCCGAATAGGCAAGCACCACGCGCTTGATGCCCGACGTCCCGTCGGTGGGATTGATCTTGTCGGCCATCTCGTCGCTCCACGCAGAAAAGTCGGTGCGCCTCTAGGGGCGCGACGCGCGCTGCGCAACCGTGGGCAGGCGCGCGGGCGGGGATTTTCATCGCGGCGTGGTGTGGATATGCTCGGGGCGGACCAAAGCGAGGCGCAGATGGCCGAAATCAAGACCAAGCCGACTCAGGCGACCGCCGCCGACCATATCGCCGCGGTCGACAATCCGGTCCGCCGCGCCGACGCGCTGGCCATATGTGCGATGATGGAACGGATCACCGGCGAGGCGCCGCAAATGTGGGGGCCGTCGATCGTCGGCTTTGGCAGCTATCACTATAAATATGACAGCGGGCATGAAGGGACGATGTGCCGTCTCGGCTTCTCGCCGCGCAAGGCGCAACTCGTCCTCTACATCTTGCCGGGATTCAAGGGCGAGGCGGAGCGGCTGGCGCGCCTCGGCAAGCACAAGATCGGCAAATCCTGCCTCTACATCAACAAGCTGGCCGATGTGGACATGGGCGAGCTGGAGGCGATGGCGCGCGATGCCTGGGACTGGATGAACGTCAGATATCCACACTGACGTCCGTTCAATTGCCAGTCAGGCGGATCGCGCTATGTTCGCGCCCATGCTGACCCCCCTGCTGCTGCTCGCGCTTCAGACCCCACCGCTCGGCGTCGCACCGGGACCGCTGCCGCGTGCCGAGGCGCAGCGGCGCGCGGCCGAACGCTTCGTCGAACTCGATCTGGACGAGGATGGCAGCGTCAGCCGCGACGAGGTGCGGGCGCGGTTCGATTTCGACGCGACCGCCGATGCGACGCTGGCGGCGTCGAGCCAGTCGAAAAAGGCGAGCGACCCGCGTCCAGCCGTGCGCGCACCCAGCCTGGACTGGGCGCGGGCCGATGCCTGGTTCGCGGCGGTCGATACCGACGCCAGCGGCACGATCACGCTCGCCGAACTGACCACCTTCCTGGGCGCCGACACGCAACAGCTCGGCGTCAGATAATCAGCCGCGCAGCCGCGCTTCGGCCGCTGCCATATAGTCGCGCGTGACCGGCAAGGCGGTGCGCGAGCGCGAATATTGCAGCTGATAATTGACGATCCCGCCATTGCGGAAACTGACCAGCGACCCGGCGAGATAATAGGTCCACATGCGGTAGAAGCGGTCGTCATACAGCGCGACGATCTGATCCTTCGCCGCCACCACCCGGTCATACCAATGTTGCAGCGTCCAGCCATAATGGAGCCGCAGCACTTCGATATCGGTGCAGAAGAAACGCAGATCCTCATGCCCGCGCAGGATTTCGGACAGTGCGGGAATATAGCCGCCGGGAAAGATATATTTGGCGGTGAAGGCGTCAGTTACGCCGGGCCCGCCCGCGCGGCCGATCGTGTGGAGCAGCATCACCCCATCCGCCGTCAGCAATTCGCGGCATTTGCGGAAGAAGGTGCGGTAATGGGCCGGACCGACATGTTCGAACATGCCGACCGAAACGATCCGGTCGAAACCGCCGGTGATGTGGCGATAGTCGATCAGTTCGAACCGGACCTTGTCGGCAACGCCCGCCGCGTCCGCGCGTTGCCGCGCGACCTTCAGCTGTTCTTCGGACAGGGTGACGCCCAGCACCTGCGCACCGGTCTTTTCGTGCAGGTAAAGCGCCATGCCGCCCCAGCCGCAACCGATGTCGAGCACCCGCATGCCGGGTTCGATCGCCAGCTTTGCCGCGATATGCGCCTTCTTGTCCGCCTGCGCCTGTTCCAGCGAATTTGCCGGATCGGTGAAATAGGCCATGCTGTATTGCCGGTCGGCATCGAGGAACAGGTCGTAGAGCCGGTCGGACAGGTCGTAATGATGGGCGACGTTGCGTTTCGACCGGTTCGCCATGTTGACCCGGTCGAGACGGAAGCGGACATTGTCGAACGCGCGCCGCAGCGGGCCGGGGCTGAGGTTGACCTTCGCATCCTCCCAGCGGTTGTTGGCGGTGACGAGGTGGAGCAGGCCGAGAATGTCGCCGCGCTCGATCACCAGCGATCCGTCCATGAACGCCTCCGCCGCGCCGAGCGCGGGGTCGGACAGGATGCGACGCGCCACCGACGGACTGGTCAACCGCAACGTGACCGGCGCGATGTCCGGATCGGGCGCGCCAAGGGTCGTGGCGCTGCCGTCTGGGTGGATCAGGGTAAGCTCGCCGCGCTTGACGATCCGTCCCAGAAAATGATCGATCAGTGCCATTTCGGCCCGTTATCGGACCGAATCGCGACGCCACAAGCGTGAAACGTCAGATGCCGGCATACCATTCATAGTCGGCGGCATCCTCCCACAACCCGCCGCGCCCGCCATGAATGCCGTCCAGGCTCGCCACCGCCTCGATCCGCATCACATATTTGGCGTGTTTATAGCCCAGTTGGCGTTCGACCCGCAGCCGCAACGGCGCACCATGGGCGACCGGCAAGGTGCGGTTGTTCATCGCCAAGGCAAGGATCGTCTGGGGGTGCAGGGCGTCGATCAGGTCGATCGATTCATAATAGGGCCGCCCCAGCAGCCGGTCGGCGCAGTGAAAGACGAGATAGCGGGCCGAATCGCGCAGCCCCGCCCGGTCGAGCACCGTCGAAAGCCGTGGCCCATGCCATTTGCCGATCGCGCTCCACCCCTCGACGCAATCGTGGCGGGTGATCTGCACCCGTTGCGGCATCGCGCGCAGATCGGCGAGCGACAGCGTCAGCGGCCGCGTCACCAGTCCGTCGACGCGCAGCCGCCAGTCGGCGAAATTGCCCTGCATCAGCGCGCGATAGGCATCGCCCCCCGGCATCCGCGTGCCGTTGGCGCGAAAGCGCGGCGACATCTCGCTTTCGGCGAATTCGGGCGCCAGCGCGTTGCGATCGGTGATCACGCGCTGCAGGCTGCGGTGCACCGCTTCGGCCCGGAACAACAGGTCCCGGCCGGTTTCGCTGCTACCGATCGCGTCGCATCCGGCGAGCAGCCCGCCCGCCCCGCCGATCAGCAGCGACCGTCGCGAGATCACGCTCATTGCGGCACCCGCCATTTGCCGGTGATCATCGATCGCACCTCGTTCAACGGCCCGGCCAGGATCACGAGCGCGAGATGGATCACGATAAATCCGGCCAGTGCCATCGCGACGATGAAATGGATCGACCGCGCGCTTTGCCGCCCGCCGAATATGTCGAGCAGCCAGGGCCAGGCCGCGTTCATGCCCGGCGACATGGCCAGGCCGGTCAGGATCACCAGCGGCAACAGGATGAAGATCACTGCGACATAAGCAAGCTTTTGAAAGATGTTATAGGCGCGCGGGTTGTCGGGGTCGTGAAATTCCAGCCGTGCGTGTGCCCTGGCATCGGCGATCAGATGGCCCGCCCGCAATTCGCTGGCCCGCACGCGCAGGTCGCGCTGGAAATGCCGGTTGATCAGGCTGGCGATCATGAAGGCGAGCAGCGCAAAGGCGAGCACCAGCGCGAAGAACAGGTGCCAGCGCCGCGCCAGCGCGAGGTTGTAGCGCGAGGGGATCGTCAGCCATCCCGGCACCCGCGCATCGTCGAAAAACCACACCAGCGCGAACCACGGCCGATCGTAATTGG
>CADEEK010000107.1 GCA_902826325.1 uncultured Sphingomonadales bacterium | reverse complement strand
CAATATACCGGCCAGGCCTGGCTGCCCGAACTGGGCATGCAATACAGCAAGGCGCGGATCTATTCCCCCACGCTCGGCCGGTTCCTGCAGACCGACCCGATCGGCTATGGCGACGGCATGAACATGTACGCCTATGTGGGCAACGATCCGGTGAACAACACCGATCCCACCGGGCTGTTCGCCAGCAGTCAAGATATGCGTCCGATGGACGTCTTTGACGACGAAGGCTTTACCGTGAATGGACGTAGAGGCATTTCCTGCGATGACATGATGGCCCGACTTTTGGGAATATGCGGAGGCGACCCATGGTCCTCGGGGACCGGCCATGCGGTCGCACAGCAAGGCACTGAATCGGTTGGTCCAAGGACAGCGCCAAAGAGCGTAGCGCCGAAAAATGGCGATGTTCTGCACTTTCCTGTTCAGCCAGACCCGCCACCTCCGGCACCAGAGCCGCCTTCGAGACTTTGCAAAAATGCCCGGACTCTTGAACTTACGGGAGCCGCAGGCACGGTGCTTGGCGTCAGCCTCGCTGGAGTCGGTCTGCTAACCGGACCTGGAGAAGTGATTATTGGACCAGTAGGCGGAGGCCTTGCAGTTGTGTCAGGTGCGGTAGGTTCTCTTGGATTTTTGTTGAGTGTCGCTGGAGGCTGCGAATGAGAACTTATCCATTCTATTTCACCTCGCTGGTCTTTTTTGTTATTATGATTTTTGACCCAGGACCGGCTAAAAGCCTTAGGTTTGTTGTGACGTTACTGGCACTTGTGGGCAGCATCATCATAGCTGTCGTAAACACCATAAAAGCTCGCCCTCTATCTCGCTAAGGCGCGGAGAGATAGCTGGCTCTCCTTCCCGACGATCATGGTCGCGGGATTTGCGTTTGGGGGCTAGCTGCCTCACGGACGCCTGGTCATCTGTGAGACGCGCTTGGCGTGGCAGGGCGTGTCATTGAACTGGCGGGGCGCTGAGCGAGACAGTGCCTTGCAGGTTCTGGGTTCATGTGGGACGTGGCGGAGATCCGTTGCGTCCCACTTTTGTTGTCAAAGGTCGAACAAAGTCCATGACTTGTGGGTAGGGTATGGCAGTGGTCCTGTGTTGAATAATGAAGGAATAACAGATGCTTATCGGTTACGCGCGAACCTCGACGGTGGATCAGGTGGCGGGCCTGGAGGCGCAGCAGAGGGCGCTTGCTGCAACGGGTTGCACGAAGGTGTTCAGCGAGCAGGGGTCGTCGGTCAGACAGCGGGGCCAATTCAACGCGGTGCTGGACTATGGGCAAGACGGCGACACGCTGGTGGTAACGCGGCTCGGCCGCTTGGCGCGGTCCACCGTCGAGCTGCTGGACATCGTGGCGACCCTTGAGGTCAAGCAGGTGGCGTTGCGCATCTTGGACCTCGGGGGGCAGCACCTGCATCTATGGCTCGGAAAACCAGCTGTCGACGCGCCCTGGTTCGGCGAGCCTGATCCATGATCCGCTGTTGCGGCTGTATCGGATGTCGACAAGTGGTTACACGACACCGGCCCCGCCAAAACGCAGGTGACTGCCCCCCAGCCCCCTACCGCGTCGGATAGTTCGGCGCCTCGCGCGTGATGGTCACGTCATGGACATGGCTTTCGCGCAGGCCCGCGCCGGTGATGCGGACGAAGCGGCCCTTTTGCTTGAGTTCGGGGATGGTCGCCGCGCCGGTATAGCCCATCGCCGCCTTGATCCCGCCGACCAGCTGGTGGATCACGTCGCGCGCCGGTCCCTTGAACGCCACCTGCCCCTCAATCCCCTCGGGCACCAGCTTCAGCTGATCCTTGATGTCGCCCTGAAAATAGCGATCCGCCGAACCGCGCCCCATCGCGCCGACGCTGCCCATGCCGCGATAGCTTTTGTAGGAGCGGCCCTGATACAGGAACGTTTCCCCCGGCGCTTCCTCCGTCCCGGCAAGCAGCGATCCGACCATGCAGGTCGAGGCGCCCGCCGCCAATGCCTTGGCCAGATCGCCGGAGGTGCGCAGCCCGCCATCGGCGATCACCGGCACGCCCGATTTCGCCGCCTCGTTCGCGCTGTCCATCACTGCGGTCAGCTGCGGCACGCCGACGCCCGCGACGACGCGGGTGGTGCAGATCGAGCCGGGGCCGATGCCGACCTTTACCCCATCCGCGCCCGCGCCGATCAACGCCTTGGTCGCCTCGCCCGTCGCGACATTGCCGGCAACGACCTGAACGCGGTTGGACAGCGTTTTCACCCGTTCGACCGCGCGGGCGACATCGCGATTATGCCCGTGCGCGGTGTCGATGACGATCAGGTCAACCTCGGCATCGACCAGCGCCCGGGTCCGTTCGAACCCCTTGTCACCCACCGTCGTCGCCGCCGCGACGCACAGCCGCCCCGCCCCGTCCTTGGTCGCATCGGGATAGGTCACGGCCTTTTCGATGTCCTTGACGGTGATCAGGCCGATGCAGCGATGATCGCCATCGACGACCAGCAGCTTTTCGATCCGCCGCTGGTGCAACAGGCGCCGCGCCTCTTCCTGCCCCACGCCCGCCGCGACGGTGGCGAGGTTTTCGTGGGTCATCAGCTCGCTGACCGGCTGGTTCGGATTTTCCGCGAAACGCACGTCGCGATTGGTGAGGATGCCGACCAGCCGGCCATTTTCCTCGGTAATCGGAATGCCGCTGATCCGGTGCCGCGCCATCAGGGCCTGGGCCTGTGCCAGCGTGCCGTCGGCGCGCATCGTGATCGGGTTGACCACCATGCCGCTTTCGAACCGCTTGACCGCGCGCACCGCCTCCACCTGTTCCTCGACCGAAAGATTGCGGTGGAGGACGCCCAGCCCGCCCAGCTGCGCCATCACGATCGCCATGTCCGCTTCGGTGACGGTGTCCATCGCCGAGGACAGGATGGGAATGTTGAGCTTCAGCTCCCGCGTCACCTGCGTGCGCGTGTCGGCCATGCTCGGCAGCACCTCCGATTCGCCCGGATAAAGCAGGACGTCGTCGAAAGTGAGGCCGAGGGGGATGTCCATGGGGCGCGCCAATATGCTTGAGTCGAAGATTGGCGGCCCATGTAACCGCGCTTTGTGACGGACGCTAGGGGGTGCGCGGGCCGGACCGATCCACCGCGATCGCCACCAGTGCGCCGGCGGCATAGGCGGCAAATTCCAGCGGATCGAACCCGGTGCCGAACACGATGCGGGCAATTGGGTTATCGGCCAGCCCGATCCAGTGGAGAATGCCGATCAACTGGCCGAGTTCGACAATCACCGCCACCATGAACGCGATGCCCGCCGCCATGCGAGGTCCAAGCGGCAGCGTCGCCCGAAGCGCAAAATGAACCAGCATCACCGCGAGCAGATCGCCGACAAACGGGCGCACGATGCGGTCGCGGACGAACAGCGCGATGCAGATCTCGACGACGAACAGCGCCAGCGCCACGATTGCATGGCGGCGGCAAAACTTCATCGCCCCGCCCGCGCCAGCAACGCCCGTGCCTGATCGACATGCATGTCCTCGATCATCGCATCGTCGAACCGCTCCGCGCCGCCGGTCGCCGCGGCGATCAGCGCCCGCGCCGCGTCCAGTTCGGCCTCGCTGGGGTCGAACGCGGCGCGGGCGATGTCGATCTGTTCGGGGTGGATCAACGTCTTGCCGTCAAAGCCGAGCAACCGCCCCTCCGCACATTCGCGCGCCAGGCCATCGGGATCGTCCAGCCGGTTGAACACCCCGTCCAGCGCCCAGATTTCGCGGCCCCGCGCGGCCAGCACGATCAGTTGCAGCGCCAGCGCCATCTGCGCGCGCCCCGCAGCAGGCGGCAGCTTGAGCGAGGCGGCCAGGTCGTTCGATCCGACGATCAGCCCCGCCAGATCGACGCGATAGCCGGTGGTCGACGCGATCGGGCCGACATTCATCACCCCCGCCGCCGTTTCGATCATCGCCAGAATGGGCTTCTTCGCATAGATGGCGGCGGTGCTGATCGTCTGGGGCTTTTCGACCTTGGGCAGCACGACATGGGTGGCGGCGGATTTGCGAACCGCCTTCAGATCGGCCTTCCAATGCTCGCTGTCCTCGCCATTCACCCGGATCGCGACCGGGCGGTCGCCCATCGCGCCCGCCGCCGCCACCGCGGCCTCGCGCGCGGCTTCCTTGTCGCCTTCCTTCACCGCATCCTCCAGGTCGAGGATGATCATGTCAGCTTTCAACCCTTTCGCTTTTTCGATGGCTCTGGGATTGGACGCGGGCAGGAAAAGCGCGGTGCGCGGGGCAGCGTAAATTGCTTTGCTCATCGTGCCACTATGCTATGAATTCGTTACGTATGGGAAGCGGCACCGGCCCGCTCCCCCACCCGACCACCCATAAAAATGCCCTGTGGGGTGGTCGGGTGGGGGAGCGGGCCGGTGCCGCTTTCAATCGAAAGGACAGAAGATGGAACTGACGATCGGCACTTTCTTCATCGGGATGCTGCTGGTGCTGCTGTACCTGTTCGCCAGCATCAAGATCGTCCGCCAGGGCTATCATTACACGATCGAACATTTCGGTCGGTTCACCACCGTGGCGCAGCCGGGGTTCAACCTCTACCCCGCCTTTTTCTATCGCGTCGGCCGACGGGTGAACATGATGGAACAGGTGATCGACATTCCGGGGCAGGAGATCATCACCAAGGACAATGCGATGATCCAGACCGATGGCGTCGTGTTCTTTCAGGTGCTGGACGCGCCCAAGGCGGCATATGAAGTGTCCGACCTCTACGTCGCGCTGCTCAACCTCGTCACCACCAATCTGCGCACGGTGATGGGGTCGATGGACCTGGATGAAACCCTGTCCAAGCGCGACGAGATCAACGCGCGGCTGTTGTCGGTGGTCGATCATGCGACGACGCCCTGGGGGGTCAAGATCACCCGCGTCGAGATCAAGGACATCCGCCCGCCCGCCGACATCGTCAACGCCATGGCACGGCAGATGAAGGCCGAGCGTGAAAAGCGCGCCAACATCCTGGAGGCCGAAGGCAGCCGCGCGTCGGAAATCCTGCGCGCCGAGGGCCAGAAACAGGCGCGCATCCTGGAAGCCGAAGGGCGCAAGGAATCCGCCTTCCGCGATTCCGAAGCGCGCGAACGCGCCGCCGAGGCGGAGGCAAAGGCGACGCAGGTGGTGTCCGATGCGATCGAAAAGGGCGGCGTCCAGTCGCTCAATTACTTCATCGCGCAGAAATATGTCGAAGCGGTCGGCAAGTTCGCGACCAGTCCCAATGCCAAGACGGTGCTGTTCCCGGTCGAAGCGACGCAGCTGATCGGCACGCTGGGCGGCATCGGTGAACTGGCCAAGGCCGCGCTGGGCAATGGCGACGCCACCCCCGCCGCGCCGCCGCCGCCGCGCGTGCGCCCGACGCCGTTCAAGACCGAGGAATGATGGACTGGATCAACGAACAGGCCGGGTTTCTCTGGCTGATCCTCGCCGCGCTGTTCGCGATCTGCGAATTGCTGATCCCGGGCGTTTACCTGACCTTTCTGGCGCTGGGCGCGGCGGCGACCGGGGCGCTGGCGCTGATCTTCCCGGAACTCGGCCCGATCGGCCAGTTCATCAGCTTTGCCGCCTGGTCGAGCGTCGCGGTGCTGGTCGGCAAACGCTGGTACGGCAACAATCCGGTGCCGAGCAGCGACCCGCAGCTCAACGACCGCGCCGCGCGGATGATCGGCCAGACGGTGACGGTGGTGGAGGCGATCACCGGCGGCACCGGCCGCGTGCGCGTCGGCGACGGCGAATGGCCGGCGCAGGGGCCTGACATGACCGCAGGCGCGAAAGCCCGGATCGTCGAGGTGCGCAGTGGTATCATCGTGGTCGAAACGCTGGACGCGATCGCCTCGCCAGCCGGTTGACGCGCTGACACCCAAAATTTTTCAATCGTTTAAGGCGGTTCGTCGCAAAGCGCTTGCGCTTGATATGATATGGAACATATCATGAACCATGGCCCGGTTGTCCCGTCTCGAAAAGCTCGAAATCCTCGCCGATGCGGCGAAATATGATGCGTCGTGCGCGTCGAGCGGGGCGGCGGGGCGCCATTCGCGCGGCAGCGGCAATGGCGGGGTCGGATCGACCACCGGCATGGGCATTTGTCACAGCTATTCGCCGGACGGGCGGTGTATCTCGCTGCTCAAGATCCTGATGACCAACATGTGCATGTTCGAATGCCATTATTGCATCAACCGTTCGTCCTCCAACGTCCGGCGCGCGGCGTTCACCATCGACGAGGTGGTCGAACTGACGCTCGATTTCTACAAGCGCAATTATATCGAGGGGCTGTTCCTGTCGTCGGGCATCATCCGCAGCCCCGATTACACGATGGAACAGATTGTCGAGGTCGCACGGCGGCTGCGCGTTGACCATCGCTTTCGCGGCTATATCCACCTCAAGACGATTCCCGAGGGCGATCCCGATCTGATCGCGCAGGCGGGCCGCTATGCCGACCGGCTGTCGATCAATATCGAACTGCCGAGCGACGCCGCGATCCGCGATCTGGCGCCGGAAAAGGATGCGGGCCGCATCCGGCGGACGATGGCTGACCTTGGCCAGCGCATCGGCGCGGCAAAGGCCGAACGACGTGCCTCGCGCAAGGCGCCCGTCTTTGCGCCGGCGGGGCAGAGCACGCAGATGATCGTCGGCGCCGACGACAGCAGCGACGAGGTGGTGCTGCACGCCAGTTCGTCGCTTTATGACCGGTTCGCGCTGCGCCGCGTCTATTATTCCGCCTTTTCGCCGATCCCCGATGCCAGCCGGTCGCTGCCGGTCAAGCCGCCACCGCTGATGCGCGAACACCGGCTGTATCAGTCGGACTGGCTGTTGCGCTTTTACGGTTTTTCGGTCGGCGAGATTGCCGGAACGATGCAGGCAGGGCGGCTGGCGCTCGACATCGATCCCAAGCTTGCCTGGGCGCTGCAACGGCGCGACCTGTTCCCGGTCGACGTCAATCGCGCCCCGCGAGAGGCGCTGATCCGCGTGCCGGGGCTGGGCGTGCGCGTTGCCGACCGGTTGATTGCGGCACGGCGCCATCATCGGCTGTCGCTCGCCGATGTCGGGCGGCTGTGCCGGTCGCTGCGCAAGATCCGCCCGTTCATCGTCACCCGCGACTGGCGGCCGACCGGCCTGCTCGACCGCGCGGAATTGAAAGGCGCGATCGTCGCGCCACGCCCGGCGAGCCAGCTGCCGCTGTTCGAATAGGGCGGGGCAGGCGCAATGTATCTGGCAAGGCTGCTCGCGCAGGACGATTTCGCGGCGTGGCGCGATGCGGCGCGCGCCCTGCTGGCGGCGAACGTGCCGCCGGATGCGATGATGTGGCAGGTCGGCGAAGCGGCGGACCCGCCCCTGTTCGCGACCCGTCCGCTACCGCCCCCCTGCCCGCTGGGCGCCGCGCCGCGCCTGTCGCGCGCCTTGCTGTCGCAGATGCAGACCGCGCTGCTGCACCGCGACGCTGCCCGGTTCGACCTGGCCTATCGCATTGCGTGGCGCGCCAGGGCGGCGCCCGCGCTGCACCTTAATCCCGCCGATCCCGACATTATCGCGCTGACCCGCCTGACCAAGGCGGTGCGGCGCGACATGCACAAAATGCATGCCTTTGTCCGCTTTCGAAAGGTTGGCGAGGCGGCGGGGCGCGAACGTTTCGCCGCCTGGTTCGAACCGGACCATCACATCACCCGCGCGGTCGCCGGGTGTTTCCGCGATCGCTTTGCCCGGATGGACTGGCTGATCGTCCCGCCCGAAGCCAGCATCGGCTGGGATG
>CADEEK010000106.1 GCA_902826325.1 uncultured Sphingomonadales bacterium | reverse complement strand
GATGGAGAAGACCCAGCGCGAGTACTACCTCAACGAGCAGATGAAGGCGATCCAGCGCGAGCTGGGCAATGAGGGCGAGGAAGGCGAGGGCGACGAGATCGCCGAGCTGACGCAGAAGATCGCGACGCTCAAGCTGAGCAAGGAAGCGCGGACCAAGGCGACGGCCGAACTCAAGAAGCTCAAGACCATGGCGCCGATGAGCGCCGAGGCGACGGTCGTGCGCAACTATCTCGACGTGCTGCTGGGCCTGCCCTGGGGCAAGAAGTCGAAGCTCAAAAAGGATCTGGTCGAGGCCGAGGCGGTGCTGGATGCCGATCATTATGGCCTGGAAAAGGTCAAGGACCGGATCATCGAATATCTGGCGGTGCAGGCGCGGACCAACAAGCTGAAAGGCCCGATCCTGTGCCTGGTCGGCCCGCCGGGTGTCGGCAAGACCAGCCTTGGCAAATCGATCGCCAAGGCGACCGGGCGCGAGTTCATCCGGCAATCGCTGGGCGGCGTGCGCGACGAGGCCGAGATCCGGGGCCATCGCCGCACCTATATCGGCTCGCTGCCGGGCAAGGTGGTGACGAACCTGAAAAAAGCCGGGACCAGCAACCCGCTGTTCCTGCTCGACGAGATCGACAAGCTGGGCCAGGATTTCCGCGGCGACCCGGCCTCGGCGCTGCTCGAAGTGCTCGACCCCGAACAGAACAGCAAGTTCAACGATCATTATCTAGAGATCGACGTCGACCTGTCGGACGTCATGTTCGTGACCACGGCCAATTCGCTCAACCTGCCCCAGCCGCTGCTCGACCGCATGGAGATCATCCGGCTGGAGGGTTATACCGAGGATGAAAAGGTCGAGATCGCCAAGGGCCATTTGCTCGACAAGCAGATCGACGCCCATGGCCTCAAGGACGGCGAATTCGCGCTGACCGATGACGGGCTGCGCGACCTGATCCGTTATTACACGCGCGAGGCCGGGGTGCGCACGCTCGAGCGCGAAATCGCCAAACTCGCGCGCAAGGCGCTGCGCCGCATCCTGGAGGGCAAGGCGGAAAGCGTGACGGTGACGCCTGAAAACCTTCACGAATTCGCGGGCGTGCGCAAATATCGCTTCGGCATCGGGGAGGAGGAACATCAGATCGGCGCCGTCACCGGCCTCGCCTGGACCGAGGTCGGCGGCGAATTGCTGACCATCGAAAGCGTGACCGTACCCGGCAAGGGCGCGATCAAGCTGACCGGCAAGCTGGGCGACGTGATGAAGGAATCGGCGGAAACGGCGATGAGCTTCATCAAGGCGCGTGCCCCTTCCTATGGCATCAAGCCGAGCCTGTTCCAGCGCAAGGACATTCACGTCCACGTGCCCGAGGGCGCGATCCCGAAGGACGGGCCGTCGGCGGGCATCGGCCTGGTCACGGCGATCGTCTCGACGCTGACCGGCGTGCCGGTGCGCAAGGATATCGCGATGACCGGCGAAGTGACGCTGCGCGGCCGGGTGCTGCCGATCGGCGGGCTCAAGGAAAAGCTGCTCGCGGCGCTGCGCGGTGGCATCACCACGGTGCTGATCCCGCAGGAGAATGAAAAGGATCTTGCCGAAATCCCGGCCAATATCCGCGAGGGGCTGGAAATCGTGCCTGTCGCCCATGTCGACGAGGTGCTGAAACTGGCGCTGACCGAGCCGCTGGTGGCGATCGACTGGACCGAGGCGGACGAACTTGCGGCGCAGCCGGTCACGACGCCGCAAAATGGGGTGCAGGACGGGCTGCGGCACTGACATTTCGCCCGTTTCAGCTTTGCGCGGCGCCGTTCGTCATGGTGACGGATGGCGTCGGCGGCTGGCGCGGCAGGTGTCGTCGGGGGCACGCAAACCGGACCTTCATAACCCATTAGGGCAGTTTTCGACCGCTAATCCCATCGAAAACCCGCTTTCCCTTTGACAGCGGCGGTTTGAGTCGGTTTGCTATCCGACCGGCGTTTCGACGCCCGCGTTGATTTAACGAGCCAAGAACAAGCAGGGGTTCCAAAGGCATGAACAAGCAGGAATTGATCGCGACGGTCGCCGATATGGCGGGCCTCAGCAAGGGCGATGCGAGCAAGGCGGTCGAAGCCGTGTTCGACGCGGTGACGACGTCGCTGAAAAAGGGCGATGAGGTCCGCCTGGTCGGGTTCGGCACCTTTTCGGTGTCCAAGCGCAAGGCGTCGACCGGCCGCAACCCGCGCACCGGCGAACCGATGACGATCAAGGCGTCGTCGCAGCCCAAGTTCAAGGCGGGCAAGGGCCTGAAGGACGCCGTCAACTGAAACCGCGTGCGGCGGGGCTTGCCAAGCGCGTCCCGCCCTCCTAGACGCTCCGCTCCCCGACCCGATCGGGGGCGTTTCGGCCGAGCCGGAGCGACTCTGGCCAGCCGGAGTATCGGGCGCGTAGCTCAGTGGTAGAGCACTGTGTTCACACCGCAGGGGTCGCTGGTTCAATCCCAGCCGCGCCCACCATCCCAAAAAGCCCGTCGGCCCGTCCGGCGGGTTTTTTGTTGCCGTGACTCTATCGGCCCGAACCATCGGCCGTAATTACCGCCCGAAATCATCAGGCTTCGCCACGCTGTCACGAAATCGCAACGCCAGAGTCGCGGAAAGGTAACGCGCGAGTCACCGAAGTTTCTTCGAACCCTCATCCCACTGTCATCGTCGGCTTCTAGCGCGACGCTGCGGTCGACGGGGGGATGGTCCGAGTCGATCCTGGGCGCGCACGCCCGAATCCTGACCCACCCGGGACGACACGGAACGGAGATTTTCATGGCCGACTTCAAGCGTATCAGCCTCATCCTGATGACCAGCGTTGCGGGCGCGACGCTCGCCGCCTGCGACGGCGCCAGCAGCGTCGCCTCGCCCGGTGAAGGCGTGATCGTGATCCCGGCGCCGACCCCGGCCCCGGCGCCTTCACCCTCGCCGACGCCGACGCCTACCCCCGGCACCCCGGCGGCAAGCTGCCCGACCGGCACGACCGATGCGGGCGTCGTCGGCAGCTTCCGCGGCTGTCGCCTGCCGTCGCTGATCACCACCATGACGCTCGCGAAGCTGCCGGGCGTTGCCTATGAAATGAACGGTCGCGTCGATGTCGGCGTCGATCGCGGCGGTGCGGGCACGGCCGGCACGGCGGGCAATCTGACGATCGAGCCGGGCGTCATCATCTATGCCAATACCACAAATGCCGACAACGACCTGCTGGTGGTCAACCGCGGTTCGACGATCTCTGCCGAGGGCACCGCATCGCTGCCGATCATCTTCACCGCGCAGCAGAACCTGACCGGCGGCGTGACCGATGAATCGCAGGGCCTGTGGGGCGGCGTGATCCTGGCGGGTCGCGCGCCGATCTCCAACTGTAACCTGGCGGGTGTCAGCGGTGGCGCCGTCAATTGCGAAAACGTTGTCGAAGGCACCGGCAACGCGCTGTATGGCGGGGCGACGCCAGGCGACAATTCGGGCGTGATGCGTTATGTCCAGATCCGCTATTCGGGCACCGTCATCAGCCCGAATAACGAGCTGCAGGGCCTGACCACCGGCGGCGTCGGCAGCGGCACGCGCATCGAATATGTTCAGGTGCACAACAGCTCCGACGACGGCATCGAGGTATTCGGCGGCCGCCAGAACATGCGTTATCTGGTCGTCACCGGCGCGGATGACGACAGCCTGGATACCGATGTGGGTTGGCAGGGTTTCATCCAGTTCGTCATCGCGATGCAGAAGCCGACGAACACCCAGACCGACAATTACATGATGGAAATCGACTCGAACAATAACGAGGATGCACTGCCGCGCCAGAACGGCCGGATCGCCAACTTCACCTTCGTGCACACGACGACGGCGACCAACGCCGCGATCCGCATCCGCGGCGGCGCCGACTTCACCTTCGCCAATGGCATCGTGACGACGCAGCAGGCGTGCCTCAACATGGTCGCGGGCACCACCGACAATGGCGGCAAGTCGACGATCCGTCCGGCGGGCGGCACCGGCGGCGTGCCGACGAATATCGAGGAGAATGGCGCGCCGGTGTTCCGTTCGAACTATTTCGCGTGCGGCGCCGCCGGTCTGTCGGCCGAAACTGCGCAGAACGGCGTGACGGTGACGAATGCGGAACAGGCCGCGGTGTTCGCCGCCGGGACCAACAACGTCACCAACGGCACCGCCGCCAATGCGCTGACCTCCGGCTATCTGCCGGGCAGCGGCGCGACCGGCGTCACCGCCTATAATGCGTCCCTGCTGAACCTGTCGGGCAGCGCGTTCATGGTCTCGACCAGCTATATCGGCGCGGTCAGCGGTTCGACCGACACCTGGTATCAGGGTTGGACCTGCAACTCGAACCGCGCGAACTTTGGCGCGGCGGGTTCGGCCTGCACCACCGTTCCGGTCAGCTGATCGGACGCGACTGCGTTAACCGGAACCGGCGGAAAAGGGGCCGCCGGTTCCGGTCCCCCCGTGCAGGGAAGACCTCCAGAACGGACTGCCAACGATGAAGAACACCACCGCATTCGGAAGCCTGCTGCTTCTGACCACGTTGCTTGTGTCGCCACAGGCACTGGCGCAGACCAGCGCAGCGACGCCGCCGCAGGATCAGGCCGAAGAGACGCCGGACCAGGCCGGGGAGCCGGACGTCGAAATCTCCGCCCCGGGTGCGGGCGGAATGGGCGACGAGATCGTGGTGATCGGCCGCAACATTCCCAACATCATCCGCGCAACGCCCCAGGTCGTATCGGTGCTGTCGGCGGAGGATATCGCGCGCACCGGCGAGGGTGACATTGCCGGCGCGCTGACCCGCGTCACGGGGCTCAGCGTCGTCGGCAACGGGTTCGTGTTCGTTCGCGGCCTGGGCGACCGCTATTCCTCCTCGCTGCTCAACGGCCTGCCGTTGCCCAGCCCCGAACCGCTGCGCCGCGTGGTGCCGCTCGACCTGTTCCCGACCAGCGTGATCGCATCGGCGCTGGTCCAGAAAAGCTATTCGCCCAACTATCCCGGCGAATTCGGCGGCGGCGCGATCAACCTGACGACCCGCGCCGCCCCGCGCGACAGCTTCTTCCAGATCGAAGGGTCGATCGGTTTCGATACCGTCACGACCAGCGAGCTTGGCTATGTCTATGACGGCGGATCGCGTGACGTGTTCGGCTATGACGATGGCGAGCGCAGCGTCCCCGGCTTCATCCTTGCCGCCGGTGCGAACGGCACGTCGATCACTGACGTCAACCAGCTGATGTCGCTGTCGAACGCGCCGACGACGCTGGTCTTCGAAAATTATCACATTCCGGCCAACTGGTCGGCCAGCACCAGCTTTGGCACCACGGTGGACGTCGGCAGCGTGCGGATCGGCGTGATCGGCGGCGGCGGCCTGTCGAACAGCTGGCAGACGCGCGCGCAAAAGCAACAGGTGGCGATCGGCGCCGATGGCGGCCTGGCCAGCGATTTCGATCAGGTCACGACCGACAATCGCATCATCGCCAACGGCCTGTTCGGCATCGGCATCGAAACCGGCCAGCATCGCCTTCGCCTGACCAATGTCTATATCCACGATACGCTGAAACAGGCGATCATCGGCCTGGGCGATGAAGAGAATTTCGGCATTCCCGGCCAGTTCGGCGTGCCGTCCTTCGCGACGCAGAACACCAACTGGTTCGAACGGCAGCTGTTCACCAGCCAGGCGGTCGCCGAACTGGATTTCGGCGCGCTCGATATCGACCTGCGCGGTGCCTATGCCAACACCAAGCGCAAGGCGCCTTATGAGCGTGCGTTCCGCTATATCTGGAACGACACGGTCGGCGACTATACCAACGCGCTCAGCTCACCCAGTTCGGCGACGATCGCGTTCAGCGACCTGAACGAGGATCTGTGGACCGGTGCGGCGGATATTGCCTATGAATTCAACACCGATCGGCCGATCACGGTGTCGGCGGGCTATGCCTATACCGATACGCAGCGCAGCTCTTACCGCTATTTCTTCCGCTTCATCGGGCCGAACAACGGCCCGGTGAACCAGGCGGTATCGCAGCAGCGGCCGGACTATCTGCTGTCCGACTACAACTATCAGCTCTACGGCATCACGCTGCGCAACGAATCGACCGGAAACGGGGCTGCCGCCTATGACGCTTCGTTGAAGGTTCATGCCGGTTATCTGCAGGCGGAGGGCGAACTGGCCGACGGACTGCGGCTGTCGACCGGGGTGCGTTATGAAACCGCAAAGCAGATGGTGCTGGCGACCGGGACGATCAATCCGACCAATCTCGACAATGACTACTGGTTGCCCGCGGCGACGCTGACCTGGAATTTCGCGGCGAACATGCAGCTGCGCCTGCACGGGTCGAAGACCATCGCGCGCCCGCAGTTCCGCGAACTCGCGCCGCAGCTGTATCAGGATTTCGAAAGCAGCCGCCAGTTCCTCGGCAACCCGCTGCTGGTCGATTCCGAACTTTATAATGCCGAAGCGCGTTACGAATGGTTCTTTGGCCGCGACCAGCGCCTGACCGTTGCGGGCTTTTTCAAGAAGATCGAAAATCCGATCGAGGCGGTGGCGTTCGTCGCGGCCGGTTCGACCTCGCTCCAGACCGGCTTTTCCAACGCGCCGAGCGCACAGCTCTATGGCGCCGAATTTGAAGTGCAGAAGCATTTCGCGCTCGACCGGCTGGGCGGCGACTTCTTCGCGAGCAAGCGGCTGGTGGCGATCGGCAACTATACCTTCACCAAGTCCGAGCTGAACTCGGGCAACCAGCTCGTGCCCAGCCCGATCCTGGGCGCGCCGCGCGTGCAATCATCGCTGTTGTTCGACGATGGCGCGCCGCTGGTCGGCCAGTCGGATCATCTGGTCAACCTCCAGATCGGCATCGAGGATACCGCGTCGCTGTCGCAGCTCACCGTCCTGTTCAACTATGCCAGCGAGCGCGTGACCAATCGTGGTCCGGTGGTCGAAGGGGTGCGCCTGCCCGATATCGTCGAAAAGCCGGGTATCCGCCTCGACATCGTCGCGCGGCAGGGCTTCATGCTGGCGGGCGCCGAAATGGAACTGAAGTTCGAGGCGCGCAACCTGACCAGGACGCGCTATCAGGAATATCAGATCTTTCCGCAAAATGTGCGTGTCGACACCAACAGCTACAGCGTCGGCCGCACCTTCACGCTGGGGCTGAGCGCGAAGTTCTGACGCCCGACTGTGTGACGAAGCGAACGGGCCGTCCCGCCGGGGCGGCCCGTTTGCGTCAGCCCCAGGGGCGTTCGCGAAACCATTTGGTGATGACATATTTGCGGCCCGCGCGGACCTTCATCGCGTGATGGATGGTCGACGGGTTGGGGGTGCCGTCGGGGCGCAGATTGCTCCAGGCGAGCAGCTTGCCGGTTTCGGGCTGGACGATCTTGTCGACCGCCTTGAACCGGGTCGCACCGCCCGCTTCGACATCGTTGAGATAGACCATCACGGTCCAGGTGCGCTGGCCCGCCACGGCGCAGAAACGTTCGAAATCGACGCCCGCCGGCTCGAAATAATCGGTATGCGCCTTGAACTCCTGTCCCACTTCATAGCGCTGGCCCTGCACCGGTTCGCCATGGGCGGGATCAAGGCCGGTCAGCGCGATGATCCGCCGGTCCAGCTCGGCCACGGCGCGAAATTCTTTCGGCAGGTCGAAAGGCAGCATCTGCTGCTCGACCCGCTCGATCCGATGGCTTTGGAGGAAGCGCGTGGAGATCAGCCCGCTCATGCCCGGCCTGAGGCAGTCATGGCATTCGACGAGCATGTCCATCGCGAGCAGCGATGGCGCGGCCGCCGGAA
>CADEEK010000105.1:2862-7811 GCA_902826325.1 uncultured Sphingomonadales bacterium | reverse complement strand
AGAATGGGCCGTAATGGCCGTAATCGGCGGGCCACCAGTCCTGGCTGTCGGTCATCAGCGCGGTCAGATCGGCCTTGAGCGCGGCATAATCGAGCTGTTTGAACGCCTGTGCGTAATCGAAATCCGGGCCCATCGGGTTGGACGGGCCGTTGGGGTTGAGGATTTCGGTCGCCAGCATTTCGGGCCACCAATCCTTGTTGGTCCGCCCGAGCAGCGCGCGGACGCCGCCATTGTGCATCGGGCAGCCGCCCATCTCTCCGGTCTTTGCGTCCATGTTCCTCATCCTCTTTTTTGCGCGCCTGTTGCTCTGGCAGGAGGCTAGGCCAGTGCGCCCTGTCCGCCCAAACGAGTTTAGTCGGTCAGTATCAGCGGGAAAATCGATCACCCCGCCGCCGGTGATCGATAGGGGGCATCAATGGGCGCGGATCGCGTCGATCAGTTCGGCCTTGTTCATGGTCGACCGCCCCTCGATCCCGATTTCGCGCGCCTGGGCGTAGAGCGTATCCTTGCTGCGATGTTCGAGATGCGTGCTGTTATGGGCGAGCGTGCCGTTGGCGCGGGCGTTGGCGATGCGCGCCGCCTTTTCCTTCGACGCGCCGGCCTCGACCAGCATCTCGTACATTTCATCGTCCTTGATCGTCGGGCCGTGGTCGGTCGTCATCGGGCAAACTCCTTGATTTTCCCAAGGTCAACGCGACAGCCGTGCCGGGGTTCACGCCCGATCTGTTACAAACAGGCGACAAGTGGCTTTTGAGCGCCTATAGGCGCCGCATCGACGACGAATCCCCTGACAGGGCCGATGCTGACCACAAATCCTTTCGACCACCCCGGACCAGACGGGGACAAGCTGCGCGAAGAGTGCGGCGTATTCGGTGTTTCGGGCGCGGACGGCGCCGCCGCCGTCGTCGCGCTGGGGCTGCACGCGCTGCAGCATCGCGGGCAGGAAGCCGCCGGGATCACCAGCTGGGACGGGGTGAATTTCCACACCCATCGCGCGATGGGCCATGTTGCGGGCAATTTCGACCGCGACGAGGTGATCCGCGCGCTGCCCGGCAATGTCGCGTGCGGCCATGTCCGCTATTCGACGACCGGCGAGACCGCGCTGCGCAACGTCCAGCCGCTTTATGCCGAACTGGCGAGCGGCGGGTTCGCGGTGGCGCACAACGGCAATATCTCCAACGCGCTGCACCTGCGCCGCGAGCTGATCCAGCGCGGGTCGATCTTTCAGTCCACGTCGGACACCGAAACGATCATCCACCTGGTCGCGACCAGCGGTTATCGCGACCTGCTCGACCGGTTCATCGACGCGCTGAAGCAGGTCGAGGGCGCCTATTCGCTGATCTGCATGACGCCGGTCGGGATGATCGCCTGTCGCGATCCGCTGGGCGTGCGGCCGCTGGTGATGGGGCGGCTGGGCGATTCGGTGATCTTTGCGTCGGAAACGGTCGCGCTCGACGTGGTCGGCGCCGAATATCTGCGCGATGTCGAGCCCGGCGAACTGGTCATCGTCAACAATGGCGAAATGCGCTCGCTGCATCCGTTCACCGCGATCGCGCCGCGTCCGTGCATCTTTGAATGGGTGTATTTCTCTCGCCCCGATTCGATTGCGCAGGACCGGTCGGTCTATACCGTGCGCAAGGCGATCGGGTCGGAACTGGCCAGCGAAGCGCCGGTCGAGGCCGATCTGGTGGTGCCGGTGCCCGATTCGGGCGTGCCCGCCGCGATCGGCTATGCCCAGCAATCGGGGATTCCGTTCGAACTGGGCATCATCCGATCGCATTATGTCGGGCGCACCTTCATCCAGCCGGGCGACAAGGTCCGGCACCTGGGCGTCAAGTTGAAGCACAATGCCAACCGCGCGCTGATCCAGGGCAAGCGGATCATCCTGGTCGACGATTCGATCGTGCGCGGCACCACCAGCCTGAAGATCGTCGAGATGATGCGCGAGGCGGGCGCGGCGGAGGTGCATATGCGCATCGCCAGCCCGCCGACGACGCACAGCTGTTTTTACGGCGTCGATACGCCCGAACGCTCCAAGCTGCTGGCGGCGCAGATGAACATCGCCGGGATGGCCGAGTTCATCAAGGCCGACAGCCTGGCCTTTATCAGCATCGACGGCCTGTATCGCGCGCTGGGCGAAAGCGGGCGGACCGCCGTGTTGCCGCGTTATTGCGATGCGTGCTTCACCGGCGATTATCCGACGCCGCTGACCGACCATAACGAACAGGCGCTGGCGCAGCTGGCGCTGCTCGACGAACCGGCCTGAACCCAGATGACCCAAAGCGAAAATTCCGCGCGCATCGCGCTCGTCACCGGTGCCAGCCGGGGAATCGGCGCGGCGACCGCCATTGCGCTGGCCCGGGCGGGCTATCATGTCGTGCTGACCGCGCGCACCACCGGGGGGCTGGAAGAGGTCGAGGAGGCGATTCATGCCGCGGGCGGCAGCGCCACCATCGCGCCGATCAACCTGACCGAGGGCGATGCGATCCCGCGCCTTGCCGCGGCGGTCGCCGAACGGTGGAACCGGCTCGACCTGCTGGTGCTCAACGCCGCCGCGCTTGGCTCGCTGTCGGCGATTTCGGCGTTTGACCCCAAGGAAGTGGCGCAGGTGCTGGCGCTCAACATCAGCGCGCAGGCGGCGCTGATCGGTGCGTTCGATCCGTTGCTGCGCAAGGCGCAGGCGGGTCGCGTCATCGGCCTGACGTCCAGCGTCGGGCGGCAGCCGCGTGCCTTTTGGGGCCTGTATGGCGCGTCGAAGGCGGGGTTCGAGAATATCCTGCTGAGCTATGCCGAAGAGGTGCGCAACCTGACGCAGGTGCGGGTCGCCATCGTCGATCCGGGCGCGACGCGGACCAAGATGCGGGCGCGGGCCTATCCCGGCGAAGCGCCCGCCAGCGTCAAGCCGCCCGAACGGGTCGCCGAGCGGATCGCGGCGTTGCTGGACAGCGATTTCGAGACCGGGGCGTTCGTTCGGGTTGATTGATCGGATTTGGGCCGGATCAGGCGCGCGCGACCCGCGCGATCAGTTCGTCCAGCGTCAGCGGTGCGGCGCACAGGAAGCCCTGATAGAATTGGCACCCTTCCTTGGCGAGCAGGTCGAGCTGTTCGTCGGTTTCCACCCCCTCGGCGATGACCGACAGGCCCAGTGAGCGCGCCATGTCGATCACCCCGCGCACCACCACCCGGTCGCGCGGCGATCCGGCGATGTCGACGGTCAGCCGCCGGTCGATCTTGAGATAGTCGAGCGGTAGCGCCTTCAGATAGGCGAGGCTGGAATAGCCGGTGCCGAAATCGTCGATCGCCACCCGGCATCCGGCCTGGCGCAGTTCGGACAACAGGCGCGCCGCCTCGCCCAGATCGCCGATCAGCCCGCTTTCGGTGATTTCGACCGTCAGCCGCGCGCGGGGAAAGCCGCTGGCATCGACCCAGTCGAGGAACAGGTCGGCAAAGCCGGTGCGCGCGACATCGGCGGCGGTGACGTTGACCGCCAGCCGCACCTCCCCAAGCGCCGCGGGCCAGCGCCCCGCCACGGTGAGTGCGAGCCGCTGGACATGTTCGGACAAAGCGAGATCGAGTCCCGCGCGCGCCGCCGCCGAGAACAGCGCCTCTGCCCCGATTTCGCCGATCGTCGGGTGGCGCCAGCGCGCCAGCGCCTCCACCCCGACGATCGCGCCGGTCGCGACCTGGACCTGCGGCTGGAAGCGCAGTTCGACCTCCCCCGCCTCCATCGCGCGGCGCAGGTCGACCGCCAGCGTATCGACGCCGTCCGGCCCGTTCTCCGTCCGGCCCCCATCCCCCTGGCCGCCATCCCTTTGGCCCGCCAGCGCCTCGCTCGCGCGGCGCAGCAGCGTCGCGGCGGTGTCGCCGGTCGCGCTGTCGACCCGTGCGATCCGCGCGCCCATCGGCGCGATGGCGTCGCCGACGACGAACGGACGGGCCAGCGCCTCTTCGCAACGGACGATCGCCTGTGCCATCGCCGCCGGTTCGGCATCGGCCGTGGCGACGAGGAACTGGGCGCCGCCGAGCCGCGCGACGATCGATCGCCGCCCCAGCGTTTCGCGCGCGGCCTGGGCCAGCCGGGTCGAGGCGGCGCGCAGCACCATATCGCCCGATGCGCGGCCATAGGCGGTGTTGACCACGTCGAACCGGTTGAGCGTGGCGAGGATGACGCCGACCCCCTGCCCTTCGTCCAGCCGCCGCGCGATCCAGCGCCGCGCCGCCGCCGCATCGCGCAGGCCGCCGGTCAGCGCGTCGCGCACTGCCGCCCCGGCATCGACCGGCGCCAATCGTTCGATCAGCGCGTGGAGGCGCCCGGTCCGCGCGTCGCGCTGCAGATGTTCGACCACCCGCCCCGCCCCCGGCAGCTCATGCGCGAAGGCCGTCGCCTGCAACCCGTCGCGCAGGCGGCCGAGCGCCGCGCGCAATGCGACGCGCTCTTCCGCCGCCACCCGCCGCAGCATCGCGCGCACCGACGGCGCCTGCCACAGGCCGAGCAGCGCGGCGAGCGCGGGTGTGACCTGCATCGATCCGAGCGCGGGATCGTATCGCCAGCCGAGCGGCTCTGCATCGCCCGCCGCCTCGACATGATCGCCGCCGACGCGCCGCGCATGGCGTTCGGCGAAGCGCAACGCCTGAACGAACGCCGCTTCCCGCATCGGGCTGGTCAGGAAATGGGTCGCGCCCGCATCGTAAAAGGCGCCGAGCCGCCCGTCATCGCCACTCGACAACAACACCAGCAGCGCGCCGCCATTGGCGCCCACCGCGCCCGCGATCGCGGCGACCGCGGCCAGGCCATCCTCGACCGCGCCGCGTGCGTCGACCACCGCGACGCCGGCGCCGCTGGCCAGCAGGCGCCGTTCCGCGCCGTCGGCCCGCCGCGCGGCCACCACCTGCCATCCCGCATGCGCGGCCAGCGCCGCCAGCTCGTCGCGCTGGCGAAAGGACAGCAG
>CADEEK010000105.1:0-2852 GCA_902826325.1 uncultured Sphingomonadales bacterium | reverse complement strand
TTCGTTCATCGCCGCCTGTCCTAACGGAAGGGTTGATGCGAAGCCATGAACGGCTTAGCTCGATGACCGGATGGACAGCGCCCCCGCCCTGATCGACCGCCATGGTCGCCCGATCCGCTATCTGCGCGTGTCGGTGACGGATCGCTGCGACCTGCGCTGTCGGTACTGTATGGCCGAACAGATGACGTTCCTGCCGCGCGGCGCGTTGCTGGCGCTGGAGGAGATCGCGCTGATCGCCGAACGCTTTATTGCGCGCGGGGTCCGCAAGATCCGCCTGACCGGCGGCGAACCGCTGGGGCGGCGCGACGTGATCGACCTGATCCGGCGGCTGGGTCGCCATGTCGGCGCGGCGGGCGGGCTGGACGAGCTGACGCTGACCACCAACGCGACGCGGCTGGCCGAATATGCGCCCGCGCTGGCCGATGCCGGGGTGCGCCGGATCAATGTCAGCCTGGACAGCCGCGATCCCGCGACCTTTCGCCACATCACCCGCCATGGCGATGTCGCGCAGGTGCTGGACGGCATCGCGGCGGGTCAGGCCGCCGGACTGGCGATCAAGATCAACATGGTGGTGCTCAAGGGGCTGAACGAAGCGGAAGTCCCCGACATGCTCGACTGGGCGGGACGCAACGGCATGGACCTGACGCTGATCGAAACCATGCCGCTCGGCCGGATCGACGAGGATCGGGCGGACCGGTTCGTGCCGTTGACCCGCGTGCTCGACGCGCTTCGGGCGCGCTTTGACCTGACCCGCGATGCGCACGACAGCGGCGGGCCCGCGCGCTATTGGCGGGTCGGCGAAACCGGCGCGCGGCTGGGGCTGATTTCGCCGCTGACCGACAATTTCTGCGCCGGCTGCAACCGCGTGCGGCTGACGACCGAGGGCCGGTTGTTCACGTGCCTGGGCCATGAGGATCAGGTGGATCTGAAGGCCGCGCTGCGCACCGGCGGTCTGGCCGCGCTGGACCCGGCGATCGACGCGGCGCTGGCGGCCAAGCCGTTGCGGCATGACTTCAACGTCGATCGCGGCGCGGCGCCCGCGATCGACCGGCATATGAGCGTGACGGGCGGATGATCGGCTTGCGTCGGGCGCTGGTCGCCTCTCCCACCAATCCGGCGGAAACCGCCGCGCACGAATTGCTGGCGTCGAGCGACTGGGCCTCACCCGACGAAGCGGAGCTGATCGTCGCGCTGGGCGGCGACGGGTTCATGCTGCAGACGCTGCACTGGATGCTGGAGCGGCGGCGCATCGTCCCGGTGTTCGGCATGAACCTTGGCACCATCGGGTTTCTGATGAACGAATGGCGGCCCGACAGCCTGGATCAGCGGCTGGAACGCGCGCGGCCGTTCCGGGTCACGCCATTGGTGATGACGGCAACCTGTGTCGATGGCGAACAGCATGTGCTGCCCGCGATCAACGAAGTGTCGCTGCTGCGCGAGACGCGGCAGACCGCCAAGCTGGAAGTGACGGTCAACGATCGCGTCGTCCTGCCCGAACTGGTGTGCGACGGCGTGCTGGTGGCGACGCCCGCCGGGTCGACCGCCTATAATTTGTCGGCGCATGGGCCGATCCTGCCGCTGGGGTCGCAGATGCTGGCGCTGACCCCGATCAGCCCGTTCCGGCCGCGACGCTGGCGGGGTGCGATCCTGCCCGAACGCACGCGCATCTCGCTTAAGGTGCTCGATCCCGCCAAGCGCCCGGTCAGCGCGGTGGCCGACCAGCGCGAGGTCCGCGACGTCGCGCGGGTGGATATCGAGATCGACCATAACCGCGACCTGACGCTGTTGTTCGATCCCGAACATGCGCTGGACGAGCGGATCACGATGGAACAGTTCGCCAGCTGATCCGCCAGCCGACGGGATTGCGCGAAAAGGGCAAAAAAGCGGGGCGATATGCTTGCCAAGCCGCAGCCCCCTTCGTATAGGCGCGCCCTCGCTGTCGTTCCCTGATAGCTCAGCGGTAGAGCTCTCGACTGTTAATCGAGCGGCCGTAGGTTCGAATCCTACTCAGGGAGCCAGCGAGATTTCACACCATCGCCGCCACGCGCCCGTTGCTGACGATTTGTTCAGCACAGGGACATTTGCGCCATGCTCTTCGTTGTAACCATATAAACGGCACGATTCGCCGCAAATCTGGTCAGGAGAAACATCATGCGCATCAATCAGCCTCGCCGTTCGCGGACCGTGGCGGTTGCCCTCGCGCTCGCTTCGGCATCGGTGCTCGCGTCCTGTGCGATGCCAACGCCCTATCAACCCGCAATGGGAACGGGCGAATATCGCACCGGCTATTGGGACGAGCAGATCGAAGCCAACCGCTTTCGCGTCACCTTTTCGGGCAACAGCCTGACGTCGCGCGAAACGGTCGAGCGCTATCTGCTCTATCGCGCGGCGCAATTGACGCTGGAGCGCGGGTTCGACCATTTCATCCTCGCCGAGCGCGATACCGAAAAGCGCAGCCGCACCTATATCGACGAGCCCCTGCGCGCTGGCCGCTGGGGCTATTGGGGCCCGTCCTGGCGCTATTACAGCCCGCGTTGGGGCTGGCGCGGCTGGAGCCCCTGGTATGGCGATCCGTTCTGGGATCGCGAGGTCGATGTTCGCGTGGTCGACCGTTATGAGGCGATCGCCGAAATCATCACCGGGCGCGGACCCAAGCCCGCCAATGTCCGCGCGTTCAGCGCGCGCGAGGTGGTGGACAATCTGGGACCGTTGGTGACGCGGCCGGCGCCGCGCTGAACCCGGCATCGAACAGCGAAAAGGCCGCCCGGCGCATGTCCGGGCGGCCATTTTTGTTTGCGCGTGGCACCGGTCAGAGCGCGCCGTGGCAATGTTTGTATTTGCGCCCCGAACCG
>CADEEK010000104.1 GCA_902826325.1 uncultured Sphingomonadales bacterium | reverse complement strand
CTAACGCACTCGATTCCCTCGGGGAATCCCCAACCTCAATTGCGCAACAAAGCCGATCGAAAGCGTCGAACACCTGGCCCTCCCCGACAGGGCGGCGCCGTCCCGCGTCCTATCCGGCTACCCGTGAACGCTATTGCCAAACGGGTGGCCGGGCGACGACGCGCGCCGATGCCGGTCCAGCCATGCTGGACGACGGCCTAGTGCGCGCTGTGTCGGAACTTCGCAAGTGCGGGCGGCGCAACGCGGCTTGCGCGCGCCGCCCGGAAGGTCACTCGCCCTGCGGCGGACCGCCCGGTGCGCCGCCCATCTGCTGCTGACGCTGCTGCATCATCTGCATGAACGCCGCCTGCGGCATGAATTCGACCAGCTCGACCTCGAACACCAGCAGCGAATCGGCGGGAATGACCTCACGGCCCTGCGGGTCGCGGCGTGCCTCGCTGCCATAGCCGAGTTCGGGCTTGATCCAGATCCGGTATTTGCCGCCGGTCTTCATCAGCTTGAGCGCTTCGGTAAAGCCCGGGATCATGCCCGTCACCGGCAGCGGCGTCGGCTGCTGGCTCTCGTCGAACACCGTGCCGTCGCGGAGCATGCCCTTGTAATTGACCAGCGCGACGTCGGCGTCGGTCGGGCTTTCGCCCGTGCCCTGGGTCAGCACTTCATATTGCAGGCCCGATGCGGTCTCGACGACGCCGGCATTGCCCTTGTTGGCGGCGAGGAAGCTGGCATTGGGCAGCGAGCGCTGCACCGCCGCGGTCGATGTGCCCAGCCACGCCAGCGCGACCGCGCCGGCGACCGCGACGATGATTCCGATCCACAGCCAGACGAGATAGCTGCGCCGGGTCGGCGGAATCGGCACGGCGGTGACAGACGACATGGCTTACATCTTCCCGAATATCCGCACGGCGCCGCGCGGTCACAAGCTCATCAGGGCAGCGCCGGCCCGGTGGGACGGCGCCGGGGCAGCCTTAACGGGCGCCGTCGCGTTCCATGCGCTTGCGCTCCAGCTTGCGCGCACGGCGCACCGCGGCGGCCCGCTCGCGCGCGCGCTTTTCGCTGGGCTTTTCATAATGGCGGCGCAGCTTCATCTCGCGATACACGCCCTCACGCTGCAGCTTCTTCTTGAGCGCGCGAAGGGCTTGGTCGACATTATTGTCGCGAACGATGATCTGCATGAGGCCGCCTGACTCCGTTTCACTTAATTCAATAGAATAGGGTTCGCCGAAGCATCCGCTCCGGGCGTTGGGACGCGCCCCTAGCAGCGAAGGCGGGCAAAGACAAGGCTTTCCGCCATGGCGCGGCAATCGCGCGCGCGTTGCCATTTGCCGCCATCGTCGCGACAATAAGCGGGATGAAAGCCGAATATGACCTGATCGTCGCGGGCGGCGGCATCAACGGCGCGGCGATCGCCCGGGATGCCGCGGGGCGCGGTCTGCGCGTGCTGCTGGTCGAACAGCATGATCTGGCCAGCCACACCTCATCCGCCAGCACCAAGCTGATCCATGGCGGGCTGCGCTATCTCGAACAATATGAATTCCGTCTGGTGGCCGAGGCGCTGGCCGAGCGCGAGCGGCTGATGGCCGCCGCGCCGCATTTGATCCGGCCGTTGCGATTCGCCCTGCCCCATGCGCCGGGGATGCGGCCCGGCTGGATGATGCGGATCGGCCTGTTCCTTTATGACCGGCTGGGCGGGCGCAGCCGCCTGCCGCGATCGCTGGCCGCGCGATTCGCGGGCACGCCCTATGGCGCGCCGCTGCGTGACGGCGTGACGCGCGGCTATCTCTATTCGGATTGCTGGGGCGACGATGCGCGGCTGGTGGTCGCCTGTGCCCAGGACGCGGCGGCGCGCGGGGCGGACATCGCGACGCGCACCCGGCTCGACCATGCCGAACGGGTGGCGGGCGGCTGGGATGTGCGCGTGACGCCGGCGGACGGCCAAACCCGTGCCGTCCGCGCCCGCGCGCTGGTCAATGCGACCGGCGGCTGGGCGCAGCGTTTCCTGGCGGAGCGCACCTCGATCACCGCGCATGACAAGGTGCGGCTGGTCAAGGGCAGCCATATCGTCACCCGCCGCCTGTTCGACGGCGATCACGCCTATCTGTTGCAGAACCCGGACAAGCGGGTGATCTTCGCCATTCCCTATGAAGATCGCTACACGCTGATCGGCACCACCGACGTGCCGTGGGATGGGCCGCTGGACCAGGTGGCGATCGATGCCGACGAAACGGATTATCTGTGCGCGGCGGTCAATCGCTGGTTCGCGACGCCGATCACGCCCGATGATGTGGTGTGGAGCTATGCCGGATTGCGTCCGCTGCACGACGATGCGGAAGCCAATCCATCGGAAGTCAGCCGCGACTATGTGCTGGCGCTCGACACGGCGGATGGCGGTGCGCCGCTGCTGTCGGTGTTTGGGGGCAAGATCACCACCCATCGCGCGCTCGCCGAACATGCGATGGACCGGCTGCACGCGCATGTCGACGGCACGGGCCCTGCCTGGACCGGTGCGGCGGTGCTGCCGGGCGGCGATGTCGGGGCGGGCGGGCTGAACGGGCTGATCGCGCGAATCGCGCAGTCCGCGCCGTTTCTGGATGCGGCGACGGTGCGGCGGCTGGCGCAAAGCTATGGGTCGCGCGCGCTGGCGATCCTGGGCGATGCGCGGTGCGCGGGCGATCTTGGCATCGCGTTCGGCGCGGGGCTGTATGAGGCGGAGCTGCGCCATCTGGTCGCGCACGAATGGGCGGCGACGGCGCAGGACGTGCTGTGGCGGCGATCGAAGTTGGGGCTGCAACTCGATGCCGACGCCATCGCAGCGGTGGCGCGATGGATGGACGCGAACAATATTGCCGATGAACGAAATATCGCTTTGAACGCAGCGCGTTAGCATGATTGCCATACCGATCCGCGATCAGCTATTGGTAACAAATGTTCCGGTATCCCCGATCGCGCGCGTTCACGCTCGCCCTCGCCGCCATTTCGACAACGCTCGCCGCGTGCAGCGGTGGCGGCACGACATCGTCCAGCGGGGGTGGCGGCGGCACCGTCACGCCGACGCCGACCCCGGTGTCGAGTGCCTGCTCGCTGAATTCCCGCCAGACCTGGGCGGCGCAACAGCTCGACAGCTGGTATCTGTTCCCCGAAACGCTGCCCGCAAACCTCAGCCCTGCGGGCTATGCCAGCGTTCAGGATTATATCGACGCGCTGACCGCGACCGCGCGGGCGCAGGGCAAGGACCGCTATTTCACCTACATCACCTCGATCGCCGAAGAGAATGCCTATTATAATTCGGGGTCGAGCGCCGGGTTCGGCGTGCGGTTCGCGCTCGATGCGTCGAACCGGCTGCTGGTCAGCGAATCGTTCGAGGGCGCGCCCGCGCTGGCGGTCGGCATCGACCGCGGAACGGAAATACTGGCGATCGGCACGACTTCGGCCAATCTGGTGACGGTCAGCTCGCTGCTCGCCAGCGGCGGGACCAATGCGCTCAACGATGCGCTTGGCCCGTCCGACCCCGGCGTGACGCGCGCCTTTCAGATCCGCGACGCGGCGGGCACGCGAACGGTCAGCGTGACCAAGGCGGATTATGCCCTGACCCCGGTCTCCACCCGCTACGGCGCGAAGGTGATCGACGATGGCGGGCGCAAGGTCGGCTATGTCAATCTGCGCACCTTCATCAACACCGCCGAAACGCCGCTGCGCAACGCCTTTGCCGATTTCCGGGCACAGGGGATCAGCGAGGTGATCATCGACCTGCGCTATAATGGCGGCGGGCTGGTTTCGATCGCCGATCTGGTCAACAATCTGCTGGCGCGCGACCGCACGACCAGCACGGTGGCCAATTATGTGACCTTCCGCCCGTCGCAATCGGCGCAGAACGAGACGGTCTATTTCACGCCCCAGGATCAGTCGATCGCCCCGACGCGCATCGCCTTTATCGGCACCGGCGGGTCGGCATCGGCGAGCGAATTGGTGATGAACACCTTCATCCCCTATCTCGGCAACCGATCGGCGCTGATCGGCACCAACACCTATGGCAAGCCGGTGGGTCAGATCGCGCTCGACCGGGCAACCTGCGACGACCGGCTGCGCGTCGTTGCCTTCGCGCTCGAAAATGCGGCGCGCCAGGGCGCCTATTATAACGGCCTCGCCGCGTTCATGGGCGCGACCTGCCGCGCGAGCGACGATCTCAGCCGCCAGCTGGGCGATCCGGCGGAAGCGTCGACGCGCGCCGCGCTCGATTTCCTTGCCGGTCGCGCCTGCACCTCGATCCTCGCGGCCCCGGGCGGCGACGTCGCCGACGGGTCCGGACCCACCCCGCAGGCGGGATCGGCGGCGCTTGCCGCCAGGCCGATGGAATTGCTGCGCCCGCAGCGCCCGACCACGCCCCAGCGCGAGGTGCCGGGGCTGTTCTGATCGACGCAAGCCGCTAAGGTCGAACCCGAACGGGGAGGGCGGGGATGACGCAGGCGGGCGAAGCGGTCGAGATGCGCGGACGGATCAAATCCATCCTGGGCGGATCGGCGGGCAATCTGGTCGAATGGTATGACTGGTATGCCTATGCCGCCTTCACCCTGTATTTCGCGCCGCATTTCTTTCCCAAGGGCGATCAGACGACCCAGCTTTTGAACACCGCCGCAGTGTTCGCGGTCGGGTTCCTGATGCGGCCGATCGGCGGGTGGCTGATGGGCGTCTATGCCGATCGCTATGGGCGCAAGGCGGGGCTGACGCTTTCGGTGTCGATGATGTGCGCCGGATCGCTGCTGATCGCGGTGACGCCGGGCTATGAAACGATCGGCTGGCTCGCGCCCGCATTGCTGGTGTTCGCGCGGCTGGTGCAGGGGCTGTCGATCGGCGGCGAATATGGCGCCAGCGCCACTTATCTGTCCGAAATGGCGGGCCGGAGGCGGCGCGGTTTCTTTTCCAGCTTTCAATATGTGACGCTGATTTCCGGGCAGCTGATCGCGCTCGGCGTGCTGCTGATCCTGCAGGCGGTAATGCAGGAGGCGGATCTCGAAAGCTGGGGCTGGCGCATCCCCTTCTTCATCGGCGGCGCGCTGGCAGTGATCGTCTTCTGGCTGCGGCGCGGCCTTGCCGAAACGCAGAGCTTTCACAATGCCCGGGCCCAGGGGCGCCGGACCGGCGCGCTCGCGCTGCTCAGGGAACATCCCGGCGAATTCGCCCTCGTGATGGCGCTCACCGCTGGGGGCACGCTCGCCTTTTACGCCTATTCGATCTACCTGCAGAAATTCCTCGTCAACACCTCCGGCTTCGACCGCGAAACCGCGTCACAGGTGAATGCGGCGGCGCTGTTCGTGTTCATGTGCCTGCAGCCGCTGGCGGGCGCGCTGTCCGACCGGATCGGGCGCAAGCCGCTGATGATCGGTTTCGGCGTGTTCGGCGTCCTGTGCACCTGGCCGATCTTCACCACGCTCGAAACCGTGACCAGCCCCGCCGCCGCCTTTGCGCTGATGCTGGGCGCGCTGGTGATCGTCACCGGCTATACCTCGATCAACGCAGTGGTGAAGGCGGAGTTGTTCCCCGCCCATGTCCGCACGCTCGGCGTCGCGCTGCCCTATGCGCTGGCCAACGCGCTGTTCGGGGGGACGGCGGAATATGTCGCGCTGTGGTTCAAGGGCGCGGGGTTCGAACGCGGTTTCTACCTCTATGTCACCGCGATGATCGGCGTGTCGCTGCTCGTCTATCTGCGCATGCGCGATACCCGTACGCACAGCGCGATTCTGGAGGATTGAGCGACGTCGCCGTCCCCACCAGCCGTTACGCTGAAACAGGTCCAGCATGACGGAAGGCGGGCGGCAGTCGATTCCCTTCGCCCGCAATCTTGGCTAAAGCCCGCCGATGACCCCCGTGCTCAACGTCCACCGCTCGATCCTCGACCAGCCCTGGCACTGGCGCGGGCTGGCGGCGGACGGACGTGGGGGGATGGTGCCCGACGATCTGGTGACGCAATTGCTGCTGACGCGCGGCTGCCCGCGCGAGGCGCTCGACGCGCATCGCAGCCCCAGCATCCGCGAATTCATGCCCGATCCGTCGATCTTCCGCGACATGGACAAGGCGGCGCAGCGGCTGGCCGATGCGGTCGAACGCCGCGAAGCGGTGACGATATTCGGCGATTATGACGTCGACGGCGCGACCTCTGCAGCATTGCTGATCCGGCTGTTGCGCGATCTGGGCCTCGACCCCGCCGCCTATATCCCCGACCGGCTGATGGAGGGCTATGGCCCGTCGGGGGAGGCGCTGGTGCGGTTGAAACAGGCGGGCGCCGACCTGATCGTCACGGTCGACTGCGGCGCGATGGCGTTCGAGGCGCTGGATATGGCCAATGCCGCCGGGGCGCAGGTGATCGTCGTCGATCATCACAAATGCGCGGCGCAACTGCCCGCCGCACTCGCGCTGGTGAACCCCAACCGGCTGGACGAGGCGGAAGGGGCGGCGCACGGCCATCTGGCGGCGGTGGGCGTCGCGTGGCTGCTGGGCGCGGCGCTGGTGCGGGTGCTGCGCGAACGCGGTTATTTCGCGGGGCGCGCCGAACCCCGGCTGCTCGACCTGCTCGACATCGTCGCGCTCGGCACCGTCGCCGATGTCGCGGCACTGCGCGGCCTTAACCGCGCGTTCGTCGCACAGGGGCTGAAGGTGATGGGCCAGCGGCGCAATATCGGCCTCAACGCGCTGATCGAGGCGAGCCGCCTGACCCGCGCGCCGACCGCGACCGATCTTGGCTTTGCGCTGGGGCCGCGCATCAATGCGGGCGGGCGCGTCGGCAAGTCGGACCTGGGCGTGCGGCTGCTGACCACGCAGGATGCGGATGAAGCGCGGACCATCGCCGCCGAACTCGACCGGCTGAACGAAGAACGCCGCGCGATCGAGGCGGAGGTGCAGGCGGCGGCCGAGGCGATCGAGACCAGTGGCGCGGTCGCGGTGGTCGCCGCGCGCGGCTGGCATCCCGGCGTGATCGGGATCGTCGCGGGCCGGCTCAAGGAGAAACTGGGGCGTCCGGCCATCGTCATCGCGGTGGATGAGGATGGGGTTGGCAAGGGATCGGGGCGGTCGGTCGCCGGGGTCGACCTGGGCGCGGCGATCATCGCGGCGAAGGAAGCGGGGTTGCTGATCGCGGGCGGCGGGCATGCGATGGCGGCGGGGATCACCGTGGCAGAGGCGCAGATCGGCGCGCTGGCCGCATTTCTGGACGACAAGCTGGCGGCGCATGTCGAACGCGCAGCGGGCGAGCGCGCGCTGCTGCTCGATGCCGTGCTGGCGCCGGCCGGGGTCAACCCGATGTTGGTCGAGGCGATGGAGGCGGGCGGCCCCTATGGCATGGGCTGGCCCGCGCCGCGCGTTGCCACAGGGCCCGTGCGGATCGTCAAATGTGACATTGTCGGCAACGGCCATGTCCGCGCGATCGTGGCGGGCGATGATGGCGGGAGCCTGAAATGCGTGGCGTTCCGCGCCGCCGATACCGCGCTCGGCCAGGCGCTGCTCGCCGCCCCGCGCGATCGTAAATTGTGGATCGCGGGGCGGGCGAAGATCGACGATTGGGGCGCACGTCCGGCGGCGGAAATCCATCTGGAGGATGCCGCCTGGGTCGGCTGAACGCCGCGTTCGGTGCCGATCAGCGAACAACGCCCCTTGACCCGCCGCCCCGCTTTGCCTAGTGCGCGCGCTCGCCTTCATGGCCCCTTCGTCTAGCGGTTAGGACGCGGCCCTTTCACGGCTGAAACACGGGTTCGATTCCCGTAGGGGTCACCATCCAGGTCAGGCGCTCCGCGAACCCGTGAGTCTTTTTTGGCCAGACCGGCAACAGCCGGCCTGGGCGGGGTTCGATCCCCGTAGGG
>CADEEK010000103.1 GCA_902826325.1 uncultured Sphingomonadales bacterium | reverse complement strand
CCTGCTCGGCGTGCGCGCGGTGATCGCCGAGAGCTTCGAGCGCATCCACCGCTCGAACCTGGTCGGCATGGGCGTGCTGCCGCTGCAGTTCGCCGAAGGCGTGACCCGCGAAACGCTGGGGCTGAAGGGCGATGAAACCTTCACCATCACCGGCGTGTCGTCGCTGCGCCCGCGTCAGGATGTCGAGGTCAAGCTGGTCCGCGCCGACGGCACGACCGAAACCTTCCTGACCCGCTGCCGCATCGATACCGTCAACGAACTGGAATATTTCCTCAACGGCGGCATCCTCCAATACGTCCTGCGCAACCTCGCCAAATGAGGGTGATGCGATGAACTGGGCCATGGCGCTGTCCCTGCTCGCATCGGCGCACGCCGCCGATCGCGAGCCGGGGGCGCCATGGGTGCGGTTCGCGGCACCCGGCAACAACCCGGTCTATGTCGATCCGACCAGCCTGCACGACGAAGGCGGCGAAAAGGTTATACGGCTGCTCGACACCGCCGAAACGTCGGCGACGAGCGACGTATGGATCGACATTTCGTTCGACTGCGCGGCCAAACGCGGCTGGATCATCCGCCTGACCGCGGTGAAGGACGGCGCCGCGGCACAGGTCACTGAGATTGCCGAGGCGGATCGCAAGCCGATGGGCATCGACGATCCGTTCGGCAGGCGCCTGTTCGACTTCGCCTGTGCAGGCAAGCCGTTATGAGGCGCGCCGTCCTCCTGACCCTTGCCTGCACGATCGCCGCGACGCCCGCCACGGCGCAACGCTGGCGCCAGGTGCCCGGCGGCGCCAATGCCACGCTGTCGATCGATCTCGACAGTATCCGCAAAGAGGGCGACTGGCGCGTGTTCCGCACCCGCACGACATCGCTCGGCATGCCCGGGTCGATCATCGGCGTGCTGGCGATGAACTGTAAGGCAGGGATCACGCAAATTCGGGCGCAACGCGCCTTTCACCAGGGCAAGCTGGTCCGTGAACGGGTGTTTCCGGCGGACAAGCGCCCGACGCAACGCATCGCCAATCCCGCCCGCGATCCCGCGTTCCGGATCGTCTGCGCCTGACGATCAGGCCGGTTGCGGCGCCTGTTCGGCCAGCAGGGCATCGTCCTTCGCCGCCGCCCGCACCGCCGCGGCGCGCCCCGTCACCCGCGCGACAAAGGCGACAAAGGCGTCGCGCCCGGGAATCGACCCGAATTGCGTGCCCCACGCCAGATGCGCGCCGACATACAGGTCCGCCGCGGTGAAATGGTCCGCCGCCAGCCATCCGTCGCCCGCCGCCTTGATCGCCGCCTCCAGCGTGTCGATCGTGCGGTCATAGCTGCCAAAGCCCAGCATGCCCTGCTTTCGCGGATCATTCCCGGCATCCCATCCCATCGTCCGGCTCGTCACCGCCTGTTCCAGCGGTCCGGCGGCAAAGAACAGCCAGCGATAATAGGCGCCGCGCCGGTCGACCGGCGGCGCCAGCCCGGCGGCGGGAAAGGCATCGGCCAGATGGGCGCAGATCGCTGCACATTCGGTCACGACCTGGCCGTCATGGACCAGCGCGGGCACCTTGGCCATCGGGTTGACCGCCAGGAAATCCGCGCTCGGCGCCCCCCACTGGATCAGCACGGTGTCATATTCGACCCCGGTTTCCTCCAGCATCCAGCGGGCGATGCGCCCACGCGACATGGGGTTGGTGTATAGCGTCAACGACATGGGTTTCGCCCCTCGTTCAAGCCCGGAACGGCGCGCAAGCGCGCCTCGGCACCGTTCACAACGCCTTGGAAAACAACGCCAACAGCCGCGCCCAGGCCTTTTCCGCCTGCGCCTGGTTATACACCTGGCCACCCGGCACGGTCCAACCGTGCATCGCCCCAGCATATACCTCGATCTCGGCTTCGAGTTTCGCCGCCTCGAACGCCGCGCGCAACGCGGTCTTGTCGTCGGGCGACCGCTGATCGTCATTTTCGGCGATCGCGACGAGATAACTTGCCTGCATCTGCGGGATCAGCCGGTGCGGGCTGTCGGGCGCAGGCGTCACCAGCCCGCCGCCATGGAACGACGCCCCCGCCCGCACCCGACCGGGCAGCGCGGCGGCGGTGCGCATCGTGAACGGCCCGCCCATGCAATAGCCGGTGGTGCCCGCCCCGCGCGTCGCATCGACCTCTGCCTGCTTGTCGATAAAGGCAAAGCTGGCGATGGCGTCGCGCACCACCGCATCGGGCTGCAGCAGCGCGCGCCACGGACCGATCCGCGCGCGCACCTCGGGCATCCCGAAATTTTCGCCTTCCTTCAGAAACTCGCCTTTGACCGACCGGTAAAAGGGATTGATCGTCAGCACGGCATAGCCCGATTGCGCCAGCCGCTCGCCCATCTGGCGAAAGGCGGGGCGCAGCCCCATCACGTCCGGCCCCACCAGCACGGCGGGATGCTTGCCGCTGGTCGGCGCGGCGAAATAGGCATCGGCGGTCCCGTCGGGCGTCGTGAAGGTGACGTCGCGGGTCTTGACCGTCATCGCATTGGCCGGCGCGGGCAGCATCGCCGCCAGCCCCGCCGCCCCGGCCAGCGCGCCGAAATCGCGTCGCGACAGATTGGCCAGAAATTTCTCGTTTTCCGCAGCGGTCAGTTCGTCACACATGGCGCGCTCTCCATTCGCATCCCCCCGGACCGCGTCAGACTAGGGCGTGATGCAGGGACCGGCAATGGCGCATTCGTCGATCGGGCGCCGATCAGGCGGCGCGATACCACCACAGGCCGTCGCGCGTCTCACGCACCGCCCGCCCCTCGACCTCCAGCCGCCGCAGATGGGCGAGCGTCTCGCCGCTCGCCATGCCCAATATGTCGTTGGTGATCTTGCGCCGGAACATCACGCCGAAACAGTCCACCGCGCGGCGCGGTTCGGCAAGATGGGCGTGAAGCTGATCCAGCCGCTCCAGATGTTCGCTGCGCAACGCCTTCAATCGGACATGCAGCCCGGTGAACGGATCGCCATGCGCCGGCAGGACCAGCAGATCGTCGGACAGGCCAAGCAGCTTTTCGATCGACGCCAGCCATTCGCCCAGCGGATCGGCGTCCGGCTCGCCCGCGCTCAGCGATACGTTCGAACTGATCCGCGGCAGCACCTGATCGCCCGCGATCAGCAGCCGGTCGGCTTCGTTGAGCAGGCAGGCATGTTCGGGGCAATGACCCGATCCGGTGACGACACGCCAGTCGGCATCGCCGATCCGGATCACCTCGCCATCGACGATCCGGCGATAACCAGCGGGCATCGGCGCGACGATCCGTTTGAACCCGCCCATGCCGCCCTGTCCCGCGGCGGCGAGCTGCGCCTCGTCCCACCCCGCGGCGCGCCAGAATGCCTGCTGTTCGTCGCGGGCGCTGTCCGTCGCATCGCCCAGGATCACCCGCGCCGTCAGCCATTCGCCGCGCGTCATCCAGATCGGCGCCGAATATTCGCGCGCGAACCAACCGGCCAGGCCGATATGATCGGGGTGGAAATGGGTGCAGATCACCCGCGACACCGGCCGCGCGTCCAACGGCGCCCCGGCGCGCAGCAGCTGCCACGCATCGCGGCACATCGGCACGTTCAGCCCGGTATCGACCAGCGTCGTGCCCGCGCCATCGTCGACCAGCCAGCAATTGATATGGTTGAGCGGCCCCGGCATCGGCGTGCGCACCCAATGCACGCCGCCGCCGATCGCGATCGCCTCACCCGGCTGCGGCCGCCGGTCGCCCAGCGGATAGTGCAGGCCGCGATGGCTGGTCGCGACAAAGCTTTGATCCTGGGTCAGCGAAACATCGGGAGCGAGCGAGCGATCGGCCATCTTTCAGTCCAATGACGACGCCGAACGCGCCTGTCGTCCCCCGCCGCCCCGCACGATCAGCGCTTGAACGGGTCCACGAAACCGACGTCGTCGCCCGCCGCCTCGACATCGCGCGACGCCGCCTCGCGCTCGGCGCGCAGCTGTTCGATCAGGGCTTCGCGATCGCCCTCCAGCCGGGTGTCGACCGGCGCTTCCAGCCCCGCGGCCTTCGCCGCCTTCGCCACCGCCGCGTCCAGCTCGCGCTGCGTCGTCAGGCCCAGCGTCACCGGATCCTTGGGCGTGATATTGGCGATGTTCCAATGGCTGCGCTCACGGATCGCGGCGATCGTGTTGCGCGTGGTGCCGATCAGCTTGCCGATCGCGCCGTCGGAAATTTCGGGATGGTTGCGGATGATCCAGGCGATGCCGTCGGGCTTGTCCTGCCGCTTGGACACCGGCGTGTAACGCGGCCCCTTGGTCCGGCGGACCTGTTCGGGACCCTTGCTCATCTTCAGGCGGTAATCGGGATCGGCCTGACCCTTTTCGATTTCCTCCATCGTCAGTTCGTGCGCGCGCACCGGATCGCGCCCGGTCAGCTTGGTCGCGGCGGTATCGTCGGCGATCGCCTGGATCTCCAGGATGTGCAGGCCGCAAAACTCGGCGATCTGCTCGAACGAAAGCGCGGTATTGTCGACCAGCCAGGATGCGGTCGCGTGCGGCATGAGCGGCTGGGCCACGTCATCTTCTCCAGAAACAATAAGGGCCACCCTCACCGGGTGGCCGTAACATCGCCGATCTAGGCGCGTGCGCGCCGCGAGGCAAGGGCCAAGCCGCGCAAAACCGTCATTGCCGATATTGTGGTAGCGGAGGAGGGACTTGAACCCCCGACCCCAGGATTATGATTCCCGTGCTCTAACCAACTGAGCTACTCCGCCCTACCCAGGCGTTCCCGGCGCATCGGGCGCGCGAGAGCGGGCCACATAGGGGGATGGTTTCGGCCGGTCAAGCGAACATGTGCCGCGAAATCGCTTCCCATGGCCCGCCGCGATAATACCAGCAGGCCAGCCCGGAAATCGTCACCTCGCGCGGCGCGAAATCGCGCGACAGCGCCTGCAACAGCAATCGGGCGACCGATGGGGCAACCTTGTTCTGCACCGTCACATGCGGCCGCCACCCGCCCGCATCCTGCGGCGTCAGCGATCCGGCAAAGGCTTCGCACAGATCGCGCCGGATCGCCGCAAGCCCCGGCGACTCGATCCGGACCGCCACCCCCCGGCCCAGCGACATCAACCCGCTCGCCCGCGCCACCGGCGCACGCACGCCGCGCGTCGCATCGGTCAGCCGCCGCCGCAATTCCGGCCCGGCGGACGGCGGCAAATGGTGGAACAGCGTCAGATGCGCGGCCAGCACGTTGCGCTCGGGCGGAAAATGCGCGCGACGCAACGCATCGAACGCCGCCTGATCGGCCCGGCCGAACAGCGCGGTGACGATGATCGGGGCGGGACCAGGCGCCGGCGAACTCACCCTGGGACCGTCACCCCGGCCTCGTGCCGGGGTCCACGGCGCCGCCGGTCCGAAGATATGCGACGCCAGCCCTGCGCGTCCCGCACGCTTTTGTTGGGTTGCGGCACCAGCCCGCTCCCGCGTTGTTTGTTGGGTAGCCGCACCAGCCCGCTCCCCCCCTCAAATCTCCACCTGACTGCCCAGTTCCACCACCCGGTTGGTCGGCAGCCGGAAAAACTCCATCGCGCTTTCCGCGTTGCGCAGCATCCAGGCGAACAGCTTTTCGCGCCAGATGCGCATCCCCGGCCGGTCGGACGGCAGCAAGGTCTGGCGCGACAGGAAAAAGCTCGTGTCCATCATGTTGAACGCGCCGCCGCATGCCTGGCAATCGGTCAGCGCGGCGGGCACGTCGGCTTCCTGCATGAAGCCATAGATGATCTTCACGCGATGGAATCCCATGCCCAGATCGTCGAGCATGACCCGCTCGCTTTCGGGCACATAGGGCTGGTCGGCGATCTTCACCGTCAACAGGATCACCCGTTCGTGCAGCACCTTGTTGTGCTTGAGATTGTGGAGCAGCGCGTGCGGCACCCCTTCGGGGGTCGAGGTCATGAACACCGCCGTCCCCTTGACCCGCGTGGCCGAATTGGCGGCGGACTGGATGAACACCTGGATCGGCATCGCACTCTCGCGCATCCGCTCGACCATCAACCGGCGGCCCTTGGCCCAGGTGGTCAGCAGCGTGAAGACGATCACCCCGACCAGCAGCGGGAACCAGCCGCCATCGGGCACCTTGGTCAGATTGGCGCTGAAATAGGCAAGATCGACCATGAAGAACAGCGCGAGCAGCGGAATGGCATAGCGTTTCTTCCACTTCCACAGGCTGAACAGCACCACGGCGAGCAGACAGTTGTCGATCAGCATCGCGCCCGTCACCGCAATGCCATAGGCGGCGGTCAAATTGGACGAGGTCTGGAAGGTCAGCACCAGCAGCACGATCATCGCCAGCAACAGCCAGTTGATCAGCGGAATATAGATCTGCCCCGCCGTCGTCGCGCTGGTATGGGTGATGCGCAGGCGCGGGATGAAACCGAGCTGGATCCCCTGCTGCGTCACCGAAAAGGCGCCGGTAATCACCGCCTGCGACGCGATGATCGCCGCCAGCGTGGCGATGCCGACCAGCGGCAGCCGCAGATATTCGGGCGCGAGCAGGTAGAAGGGGCTGGCGAGCGCGGTCCCGTCGCGCAGCAGCAGCGCCCCCTGCCCCATATAATTGCACATCAGCGCGGGCAGCACGAACCACATCCAGGAAATGCGGATCGGCTTGCGCCCGAAATGCCCCATATCGGCATACAGCGCCTCGGCCCCCGTCACCGCCAGCACCACCGACCCCAGCGCCAGGAACGCCGCCAGCCCGTCGACGAGGAAGAACTGGACGGCATAGGTCGGCAACAGCGCCCACAGCACTTCGGGCGACTGCACGACGCTGATCAGGCCCAGCGTGGTGATGGTCGCGAAATAGAGCAGCATGATCGGGCCGAACATCGCCCCCACCCGCGCCGTCCCGGTGCGCTGGATCGAAAACAGGAACACCAGGATCGCGACCGCGATCGGCAGGATCCAGCCCGAAAAACCGGGCGCCGCCACCGCAATGCCCTCCACCGCCGACAGCACCGACACGGCGGGCGTGATCATCGAATCGCCATAGAACAGCGCCGTGGCGAACACGCCCAGGATGACGATCCCGGCGGTCCATTTCTTCTGCCCGCTCGACCGGTTGATCAGCGCGAGCAGCGCAAGGCTCCCGCCCTCGCCCTTATTGTCCGCGCGCATGATGATCGTGACATATTTGAGCAGCACCACCACCAGCATCGACCAGAACATCAGGCTGATGACGCCCAATATGTGCATCCGGTCGAGCGCCAGCGGATGATGCCCCGCAAAGGTCTCGCGAAAGGCGTAAAGCGGGCTGGTGCCGATATCGCCGAATACGATGCCGATCGCCCCGACGGCCAGCTTCCACAGCGCCGCCTCGCGGCCATGCGGGTGATGCTGGTCGGCTGGGGTCAGGTCGGCTGCCGGTTCGGCGCTGCCGTTGGACTCACTCACGGGAGAACTTTGCGTGCCGTGGCGAGGAAGCGAGGGGTCATGCGACCAATGCCTGTCCGTTGCAAGAACGCGCGCCGTTAGCACGCGCAGCATGGGGCCGCAACCGGACGTCGCGCCCGATGCTCTCTCGCGCCGCGTTGCGGGTTCGAACGACTGACATTAAGCCACAGGAATGGCGGCGGATTACGACCTGATCGGCGTCAACTATGCCGAACTGCGCAGGCCCGACCCGCGCATCGCCGCGTCGATCGCGACGGCACTGGGCGATGCGGCGCGCGTGCTGAATGTCGGCGCCGGGACGGGATCCTACGAACCGGCGGATCGCGAGGTGATCGCGGTCGAACCCTCGATCGAAATGATCCGCAAGCGTCGCCCCGACGCCGCCCCGGTAATCAGGGCCAGCGCCGCCGCCCTGCCCTTTCCCGACAACAGCTTCGACGCCGCGATGGCGATCCTGACC
>CADEEK010000102.1 GCA_902826325.1 uncultured Sphingomonadales bacterium | reverse complement strand
CCCGCCGGGCAACAGCGGGTCGATCCGCGCCGCATTGCCATTCATCCCCCAATGAAGGTGCGGGCCGGTCGCCCGCCCGGTCATGCCGACCGCACCGATCCGCTGACCGCGCCGCACGACATCGCCGACCGCGACATCGATCCGCGACAGATGCAGGAACGCGCTGTTCAGGCCCATGCCGTGATCGATCATCAACAGCCGCCCTTCCAGCGTGAACGGCGCCGCCGCCGCCAGGATCACCACGCCATCGGCAGGCGCCAGCACCGGCGTGCCCGATGGCCGCGCGACATCCACCCCCGAATGATAGGACCCCGGCTCGCCCTTATAGATGCGCTGCGATCCGAACAGGCCGGAAATCCGCCCCGTCACCGGCCACATGAACGTCTGTCGCCACCCGTCGACGTCGTTCGATCTGGCGCGCGCGGCGTTGATCTGCGCCAGTTCGGGGGGGCGGCGGCGCTGGAACTCGGCGCTCGGCTGCGAAATACGCGGCAGCGTGTTCAGCCGCTCGATCCGCCACGCGCGCGGCTGCACGGCCAGCGTGCGGCGCAGCTCGCTGCCATCCACCCGCGTCGCCACCAGCGTCGCGCTGTCCGGCGCATCGCGGTCGAACGCGATCAGAAAGCGGCCATCGGCGGCAACCGGGACGTTGCGGCCATTGAAACTGATCCTGCTGGTCAGCGCGGGCGCCGTGCCCAGCACCGTGCCGCCCTGGATCATCGGCCCGTCAAAGCTGAAATCGTTGCGCGACGGCGGCGTCACCCGCGCCTGCGGCAACGGCACTGGAACAGCCACCGGCGGCGGCGCCGGTTCGGCAATGGCGGGCGCGGCCAGCCGCGGCTGCGGCGCCATGCTGCACGTCCCCATCAGCAACAGCGTGACGGTCGCGGTAACGATCCCCCCCAATTTCCTCATGTGCCCAGCGCCGCGCGCGTCGAAATTTCCGCCGAGGCATAGGGTTCCTGCCTGGCGACATCCCAATAACGCAGCGCGTCGAGCGGGATCTTCTCCCCCGTCACCGCGCACAGCACATGGTCGCCATTGGTCAGCACACGAAACCCGTTCGCCAGATAATGCAGCCGCGCCGCACGCGGGCTGTTGGGGGACATCAGCATGGCAGGACTCGTTTCACAAAATGGCTCGTTTCAAAGCGGCAGGTCCGGCTGTTCCGGCTGGTCGCCAGCATAGGCTTTGCCGCCCGCCCGCTCAACCCGCGCATCGACCTTTCCGTCGCGGAAATGCAGCGTCAGCGCCCCTGCCGCCCGCGCATCGGCGGCGCTCGCCACCACCTTGCCGTTCAGCCGCGCGCCCACCCGGACATAGCCGCGCGCCAGCGGCTTGTCGGGATGCACCGATTCGAGCAGCCGCGACGCCCCGTCCAACCGGTGCTGCAATCCGTCCAGCCTGCGCGCCAGCAACGCCGGTCGCAACGCGCCCGAAACGCGCTGCAATTCCGCCTGCGCCCGCCCCGCCCGCCGCTCCAGCGCACGGTCGAGCCGCGCCGCCATGTCGTCCGCCCGCTGCCGCTGCGGTCCCAACAGCGCGTCGCGGCGCGGCAACACGCGGACCAGCGCCGCCAGCTGCTCGCCGCCCCGTTCGTGATAGCGCCGCGCACACCGTTCGGCGCGCAGCCCCATCGATGCGATGGCATTGGCCAAGTCCGCGCGCACCGGCACCGCCATTTCCGCAGCGGCGGTCGGCGTCGGCGCCCGTCGGTCCGCCGCAAAGTCGCACAGGCTGGTATCGGTTTCATGCCCGACGGCGGAGATGATCGGGATGCGGCATGCCGCCACCGCACGCACCACCGCCTCCTCGTTGAACGCCCACAGATCCTCGATCGACCCGCCGCCCCGCGCAACGATCACCAGGTCGGGGCGCGGCACCGCGCCATCGGCGGACATGGCATCGAACCCGCGCACCGCCGCCGCCACCTCCGCCGCGGCCCCCTCGCCTTGCACCTTGACCGGCCACACCAGCACATGCGTGGGAAAGCGATCGGCCAGCCGGTGCAGAATGTCGCGGATCACCGCGCCAGTGGGCGACGTGACGACGCCGATCGTGCGCGGCGCGAACGGCAGCTTCTGTTTCTCGCCATCGAACAGCCCCTCGGCCTTCAATTGCGCCTTCAATTTCTCGAACAGCGCCATCAGTGCGCCTTCGCCCGCCAGCTCCATCCGCTCGACGACGATCTGATATTTGGACCGGCCGGGATAGGTGGTCAGCTTGCCGGTTGCGATCACCTCGATCCCGTCCTGCGGGGTAAAGGGCACGCGATCCGCCTGCCCCCGCCACATCACCGCGTCGATCACCGCATCGGCATCCTTCAGCGCCAGATAGACATGGCCCGAAGCCGCACGCTTGTACCCGGAAATCTCGCCGCGCAGCCGGACATGGCCGAACTCGCCCTCCACCATCCGTTTCAGCTTCATCGACAATTCGCCGACCGACAGCGGTGCGGCGTTGTCCCCATCCCGCCCCTCGGCTACGAGCCGGGCCGAAACATCATCGTCAAAGGGGTCTGGCATGAACGTCCTGCTATTGGGTTCGGGTGGTCGCGAACATGCGCTCGCATGGAAACTCGCGCAATCGCCCCGGCTGGATAGCCTGCACGCGATTCCCGGCAACCCCGGAATCGCCCGGCATGCGCGCTGCCACGACGTGCCGCTCACCGATCACGCCGCGATCATCGCCTTTTGCCGCACCCATGCCGTCACCTTCGTCGTGATCGGTCCCGAAGCGCCGCTGGTCGACGGCCTGTCGGACAGCCTTCGCGCCGCCGGCATCGGCGTGTTCGGCCCCTCCCAGGCCGCCGCCCAGCTCGAAGGGTCGAAGGGCTTCACCAAGGACCTGTGCCAGCGCGAACACATCCCCACCGCCGCCTATGTCCGCGTGTCCGACCTCGCCTCCGCCAAGGCCGCGCTCGCCCGCGATTTCCCCCGGCCGGTGGTGATCAAGGCCGATGGCCTCGCCGCGGGCAAGGGCGTCACCGTCGCGATGACCGAGGACGAAGCGCAAGCCGCAATTGCCGCAATCTTCGAAAAACCCGGCGGCGAAGCGGTGATCGAGGAATTTCTGGAAGGCGAGGAGGCCAGCCTGTTCGTCCTGTCCGACGGCACCAACATCCTGCCCATCGGCTCGGCCCAGGATCACAAGCGCGTCGGCGACGGCGATACCGGCCCAAATACCGGCGGCATGGGCGCCTACAGCCCCGCCCCGGTGCTGACCCCGGAACTTGAAGCACAGGCGATCGCAACGATCATCGAACCGACCGTCGCGGGCATGGCCAAGGCGGGCACGCCCTATAGCGGCGTGCTCTATGCAGGCCTGATGCTCACCGCGACCGGCCCCAAGCTGATCGAATACAACGCCCGGTTTGGCGATCCCGAATGTCAGGTGCTGATGCTGCGCCTCGAACACGATCTGCTCGACCTGATGCTGGCGACCGAGGCGGGCGAGCTGGCCGACCGCCCCGCGCCCCGCTTCGGCACGCAAACCGCGCTGACCGTGGTGATGGCGGCAAAAAACTATCCCGGCACGCCCCAGACCGGCGGCGCCATTTCGGGCCTCGCCGCCGCCGACGAAACCGGGGCGCAGGTGTTTCAGGCCGGAACGCGAATGGACGGCGACACGCTCGTCGCCGCGGGCGGCCGCGTCCTCGCCGTCACCGCCACCGGCGCCACCGTCACCCAGGCGCAACAGGCCGCCTATCGCGCGGTCGACGCGATCGATTTCCCCACCGGCTTTTGCCGCCGCGACATCGGCTGGCGCGAAGTCGCCCGCGAACGCGGCGAATAGACGCTCCCCCGCCCGTCACCCCGGCCCCGAGCCGGGGTCCCGCTTCTTCATCGCCGTCAACAAGCCGAAGAAAAGGGGCCGGAAAGCATCGCTCCCCGGCCCCCTTGTTCAAACCCGACCCAACTCACTTCCGGTCGAGATCGTCCACCCCGGGAATCGCCGGATTGATGTCCTGAATCTCCGATTCATGCACCTCGACGATGCCACGCCCCAAATGGCTCTGGCGTCGGCTGTAGAGGAAATAGATCACCAGCCCGATCGCGCTCCAGATCGGCAGGAACAGCATGGCGCCGACCGGCAGGTTGAGGAACAGGAAGATACAGCCCGCAATGGTCAGCGGCCCGATGATGACGATCGCCGGCACGCGGAAGCTGCGCAGCCGCTTGGGATCGGTCCGCCGCAACATCATCACCGCCACCGCGACCATCAAAAAGGCATAGAGCGTCCCCGCATTCGAAATATCCGCCAGCCGCCCGACCGGAAAGAAGGCGGCGGCCACCGCAACCGCGGTGCCGGTGATCGCCGTGACGATGTGCGGCGTCTTGAACTTGGGATGCACCCGGCTCAGCCGCTCGGGCAACAGGCCGTCGCGGCTCATCACGAAGAAGATGCGCGTCTGGCCGAACAACAGCACCAGGATGACCGAGGGGAGCGCCAGGAACGCGGCGATGCCCAGCATGTTGCCGATGCCCGAAAAGCCGATCTGGCGCAGCACATGCGCCAGCGCCTCGTCCGAACAGACCAGCGCCGCGGCATATTCCGGCATCGCGCACTGCCGCGCCAGCTCGGTCGATCCGGCCTCCAGCGGAAAGCCGACCGCATCCATGATCGGCTGGCCGCCGATCGTGCCGATCGCGCCCGCCGCGACCAGAATGTAGAAAACGGTGCAGAACAACAGCGATCCGACCAGCCCGATCGGCACGTTGCGCTGCGGATTCTTGGTCTCCTCCGCCGCAGTCGACACCGCGTCGAACCCGACATAGGCAAAGAACATCGTCGCCGCCGCACCGACCGCGCCGACGCCGCTGCCCCAGCCGCCAAAGATCCCGGCGGGCAGGAACGGGTTGAACCGCTCGGCATCAAACGCCGGACTGGTCAGCGTCAACGCGATGAACGCGGTCAGCGCCGTCACCTTGATCGCCACCAGCACGGCATTCAACTTGGCGCTTTCGCTGGTGCCGACGATCAACAGGCCAGTGACGAGCAGCGCGATGACCATCGCCGGCAGGTTGATCAGCCCGCCTTCCTCGCCCCCGAACGCCAGCGGTCCTGCCGCAAGAAACTGCGGCAGCTGGAACCCCAGAAATTCGTTCAATATCGTGCCGGTGAAATAGCCCGACCAACCCACTGAAACCGCGGCGGCGGCGATCGCATATTCCATGATCAGCGCCCAGCCGACCGTCCAGGCGAGAAACTCGCCCATCGTCGCATAGCTGTAGGTATAGGCGCTGCCCGCGACCGGGATCATCGAGGCGATTTCGGCATAGCACAGCGCCGCGACGATGCAGACCGCCCCGGCAATGGCAAAGGCGAGCATCAGCCCCGGCCCCGCCTTTTGCGCGCCGACCGATGTCAGCACGAAAATGCCGGTGCCGATGATGCAGCCGATGCCGAACAGCATCAGCTGAATGGCGCCGAGCGAGCGATGCAGCGATTTCTTCTCCGCCGTCGCCAATATGGCGTCCAGTGGCTTAACGCGCCCCAAAATCATGCGATGGTCCCCCGATCCGGCGCCGTCACCGACAATCGCCGTGCTTGCGAATTGCGCGGGAACCTAACCGCAATTCCGGGCGGCGCAATCCCCCCAATCGCGCACCTTGGCACAGCTTATCGCGCCAGCATCGGCCCCAGCGCCTTTCCGGCGAAAACATGGACATGCAGATGCGGCACTTCCTGGCCCCCATCCGCGCCGATATTGGCCATCAGGCGATAGCCCGGCGCGACCGCTCCCGCCGCCCGCGCCACCGCGCCGACCGCGCGCACGAACCCGGCAATCTCGGCATCGGATGCCCGCGCGCTGAAATCGTCCCACGAGACATAGGGGCCGCGCGGAATCACCAGCAGATGCGTCGGCGCCTGCGGGTTGATGTCGTGAAAGGCGATCGCATGCTCGTCCTCGTAAACCCGCGTCGACGGAATTTCTCCGCGCAGGATCTTCGCAAAGATGTTCTGATCGTCATAGGGCCGGGTCGCGTCGATCGGCATGGCTCACTCTCCCTGGCGCGCGGCCTTTTCGTCGATCCCCGACACGCCCTCACGCCGCGCCAGCTCGGCACGGACATCGTCCAGCGTCAGGCCCATATCGGCCAGCAGGATCAGCAGGTGAAAGACCAGGTCCGCCGCCTCGCCGGTCAGGCCCGCGCGATCGTCCTGCACCGCGGCGATCGCCGCCTCGACCGCTTCCTCGCCCAGCTTCTGCGCGATCTTGGCGCGGCCTTTGGCGGTCAGCTTCGCGACATAGGAGGTTGAGGGATCGGCACCGCGCCGCGCACGGATCACCTGTTCCAGCGTATCGAGCATATCGGCCATGGCGCAGCCCTCGGGCAGCGGGCCGGCCCTGTCAATGTTTCCGTGTCAATGCTTGGACGTCAATCCTCGGGCGACCGGCGCTTGCGCCGCCGCATCGCGCGCTGGGCAAGCCACAGCCCGCCCGCCGCCAGCGCGGCCAGCGCCAGGTCGGACAGTTCGGGCATCGACCGCCGCGTCACCTCGCCGGTATGCGCGGCAAGGGCGGGCGCGGCGGCAAGCATCGTCAGGGTCAGCGCGCGGATCATGCCCCCGCTCTAGCCGTGCGACCCTGACAAAAGGTGAAGATCAATCGGCCTTGCGGCGGCGCCGGCGGATCACCGCCGCCCCGGCAATGCCCAGCGCGAACAGGCCGATCGCGGCCGGTTCGGGGATCGAGGTCGGGCTGCCCCCTGACGAACCGGTGGTGCTTCCGCTGCTGCTCGGCGGCGTCGACGAACTGGGCGGGGCATCATAGGCCAGCGCCGGAACGGCGGGCAATGCGAATGCGGCTGCGGCGATCGCAAGGCGGGTCGTGGCGGTGGTCATGGCATATCCTCCTGTGGCGATGACGCCACCACCCCACGCAACAACCCGGCCAATTGCGCCGATCCCCCGGTTTTCCGCGGAAAAAAAGGTTAATGCCCGCCGAACGGACAAGGTAAGTGTAAACTTAACCGACGGTCCGCACCGGAATGCCGGCGGCCGCCAGCGCGGCATGCGCATCGCCGATGCTCGCCTGCCCGAAATGAAAGATCGAGGCGGCAAGGACGGCGCTGGCATGGCCCTGCACCACCCCTTCGACCAGATGATGCAGGTCGCCGACCCCGCCCGATGCCACCACCGGCACGCTCACCCCGTCGGCGACGGTCCGGATCAGGTCGAGGTCATAGCCATCGCGCGTCCCGTCGCGATCCATCGAGGTCAGCAGGATTTCCCCCGCCCCCAGCCGCGCGAGGTTGAACGCATGTTCGACCGCGTCGATGCCGGTCGGCTTGCGTCCGCCATGGGTGAACACTTCCCACCGCCCCGGCGCCATCCGCCGCGCATCGACCGACGCGACGCAGCACTGGCTGCCGAACCGGTCGGCAATCTCCGCCACCACTTCCGGCCGCGCCACCGCGGCGGAATTGACCGCCACCTTGTCCGCGCCGGCCAACAGCAACGCCCGCGCATCCTCGGCGCTGCGCACCCCGCCGCCGACCGTCACGGGCATGAAACAGACTTCGGCGGTGCGGCGCACGACATCGATGATCGTGCCGCGCGCCTCATGGCTGGCGGTGATGTCGAGGAAGCAGAGTTCGTCCGCCCCCGCCGCATCATAGGCGCGCGCCTGTTCGACCGGATCGCCCGCATCGCGCAGATTGACGAAGTTCACCCCCTTCACCACGCGCCCGTTGGCCACGTCGAGACAGGGAATGACGCGCGCGCGGACGGTCATGCGGCGGCCTTGAGCGCCTGCGCCAGATCCAGCCGCCCGTCATACAGTGCGCGGCCGGTAATCACGCCCCCGATCCCGGCCTGTCCCGCCACCGCCTCGATGCCCGCCAGCCCCGCGACCCCGCCACTGACC
>CADEEK010000101.1 GCA_902826325.1 uncultured Sphingomonadales bacterium | reverse complement strand
CGATCGGCGCGATCTGGGGGAATTGACCTATTTGGGCGGGGTCGAGCTGACCGGGTCGGGTCGCGCCTTTGGCGGGTTTTCGGCGATGGCGGTGGCGGGGGATCGCTTTACCCTGTTGAGCGATGCGGGAGCTATCGTGCAATTCCGGATGGGTCGCGATTGGCAGGCGCGCGACGTGCGGTTCGGGGCGCTGCCCGAGGGGCCGGGGATCGGCTGGCACAAATCGGACTGGGACAGCGAATCGCTGACCCGCGATCCCGTCACGGGCCGATATTGGATCGGGTTCGAAACCGCGAATCAGATCTGGCGCTATTCGCCCGACCTTGGTCGCGCACAGGCGCAGGCCGCGCCGCCGACCATGGCGCGATGGGCGCAAAATGGAGGGGCGGAGGCGATGGTGCGGCTGCGCGATGGCACCTTCATCGTGCTGGGCGAGGATGCCAGGGGGACGCGGCCCGATACGCGCCAGGGCATCTGGTTCGCGGGTGATCCGACGGTCGCGCCTTCGCGCGCGGTGCGGTTCAGCTATCGCCCGCCACCGGGATTCCGGCCGGTCGATCTGGCCGAATTGCCCGACGGTCGGCTGATCGTGCTCAACCGCCGCTTTTCGCTGCGCACGCTGTTCACCGCGAGCGTCACGCTGGTCGAACGATCGGCGATCCGCGCGGGCAAGGTTGCGCAGGGGCGCGAGATCGCCCGATTCGAAGGCAGCGTCGTCCACGACAATTTCGAGGCGCTGGCGGTGACGCAGGAGGCTGGGGCGACGATGCTGTGGATTGCGTCGGACGACAATCAGGCGTTTTTCCAGCGATCGCTGCTGCTCAAATTCCGCCTGAACGATCGGCGGGCGCCGCCGGGGCGATAACGACGAACGGCCCGCAACCCCGTGGGGCGCGGGCCGGTCGAAAAAGGCAAACCCGATGCGTGGGTTCAGGCGGCTGCCGAAACCTTCTTCGCGATTTCGCGCTTGAGGCGGCGGGCGCGCAGCGACAGCTTGTCGTCGCCGGTCTTGAGCAGCCAGTTGTCGAGGCCGCCATTATGTTCGACCGAACGCAGACCATGGGTCGACACGCGCAGGCGAATCGAACGCTCCAGCGCCTCCGACATCAGCGTCACATTCTGCAGGTTGGGCAGGAAGGTGCGCTTGGTCTTGTTGTTGGCGTGGGAAACATTGTGACCCACCTGCCGGCCCTTGCCGGTCAGCTCGCAAATGCGCGACATCGCTGTAATCCTAAGGTTATGCCTGTTCCGGTCAGCCCGGAAAGTGGGGGCCGATAACGGGACAGGTCGATTTCGTCAACCTTGTTCCCCCGGTCCGATGCAACCCCTATGGTGAACGGAGCGTTATTACGCAAACGATTCGACAGGGAGAAGAACCCGATGCGTGCCATTCTTGCCATATTGGGCCTAGCGGCGGTTGTCGCGGTCGTGTTGATGTCGCTGGGGATGCTGACCGTCAACATGCAGCCCGGATCGCTGCCCACCGTGAAGTTCGAGGGCGGCGCCGCCCCGTCGGTCAAGGCCGATGTCGGCGAAGTGGGCATGGGCACGACCAACAAGACGATCCAGGTGCCGACCATCACCATGGAAAACAAGACGATCCAGGTGCCGACGGTCGAGGTGCAGAAGGCCGAGCCGACACCCGCCGCGCAATAACCGGGCATATCGGGCATTGCGACGTCGCCACGCGCCCCATGGCGGGGCGGGTGGCGATCGGGCATAGGCGGGCGATGTTCCCGTTGCCCGATCCGATGCGAACCGCGCTCGATGCCGCCCGTGCGGCGGCGGCGGCGGGCGAGGTGCCGGTGGGCGCCGTGGTGATCCACGATGGCGCGGTGATCGCGGTGGCGGCCAATGCGCCCCGTGCGCTTGCCGATCCCACCGCCCATGCCGAAATCCTGGCGATTCGCGCGGCGGCGGCGAAGCTGGGCCGCGACCGGCTGACCGATTGCGACCTGTGGGTGACGCTGGAGCCGTGCGCGATGTGCGCGGGCGCGATCGCCCATGCCCGGATCGCGCGGCTCTATTATGGCGCGGCGGACGAAAAGGGCGGCGCGGTCGAGCATGGCGGGCGGTTCTTTGCCCAGCCGACCTGTCATCATCGCCCCGAAATCTATGGCGGGATCGGCGAGCGCGAGGCCGGCGAATTGCTGCGCGCCTTTTTCGCGGCACGGCGGTGATCGCTGTCGGAATTAGGCGGTTTTTGTTGCGGCGCTCAAACGATAGGGTGGGGCCATGCGAACGCACTGCCCCTCGATCGTCCGGGTCGCGCGATTGCCGTCGATGGTGCGGCGCCTGATCGTGCTGGCCGGGGCGGCGGCGGCGATTGCCGCATCGCCCGCATCCGCGCAGCGCTGGCCGATCGGCGATGCGGCCAAGGCGGCGCTGGCGGCGCGGGACCATCATGCGGCGGAAATCGCGCTGAAGGCCGATCTGGCGGCGTGCGAGGCGGCGGGCCGGGGGGACGATTCGTGCCTGACCCTGCTTTACAACCTGGCCGGAGCGGCGACCGATGCCGTTCATCTGGCGGCGGGCGAAGCCTATGCCCGCCGGACGCTCGATATTGCGAGCCGCATCCTGCCCGATCGTCATCCCGACATCCCGGCGGCGATGGTGCGGCTGGGCAGCAATCTGTCGCAACAGGGTCGCGCGGGCGATGCCGAGCCGCTTTATCGCGAGGCGCTGGCGCGGTTGCGGCGCATCTATCCCGCGCAGCATGCGGCGATCGCGGTTGGCGAGCGGAATCTGGCGAAAATTCTGAACGAACTGGGGCGGTATGAGGAGGCCGAGCGGCTCTATCGCAGCGCACTGGCGATTCGCGAGCAGCTGTTCCCCGCCGGACATCCCAATATTGCGAGCAGCCTGAACGGCCTGGCTTCGGTGCTGGGCAAGCAATTCCGTTACAAGGAGGCCGAACCGCTGTTGCGGCGGGCGATCGCGATCTGGGAAGCGCGCTTTGGCAGCGAGGATCTGTCGGTGGCCGTCGGCTACAGCAATCTTGCCTATAACCTTGCCGGACAGGGGCGGTTCGTCGAAGCCGACCCGCTCTATCGCAGGACGCTGGCGATCCGGCAGGCGAAATTGCCGGACGGGCACCCCGATATCGCCACGACGCTGAGCAATCTGGCGGCGAATCTGGACGACCAGCACCGCTTTGGCGAAGGCGAAGCGCTGCACCGCGCGGCGCTGGCCCAGCGCGAACGGGCGTTGCCGCCCGATCATCCCGACATCGCCCTGTCGGTCGGCAATCTGGCATCGAATCTGGACGAGCAGGATCGACCGCGCGAGGCCGAACCCCTGCATCGCCGGTCGCTCGCCATTTTCGAGCGCGCGCGGCCAGCCGGCCATGTCGATATTTCGCAGGCGCTCAACAATCTCGCGCTCAACCTGATGTCGCAGCACCGCTATCGCAGTGCCGAGCCGCTATATCGCCGCGCGCTGGCGATGAAGGAGGCCGCCTTTCCCGCGATGCACCCGTCGATCGCGGTGTCGGCCAGCAACCTGGCCGGGGTGCTGGATCGCATGCGCCGCCATGCCGAGGCGGAGCCGCTCTATCGGCGATCGCTGACGATCTGGCGCGCGCAGGGCGCGGCGCGGCCCGAAACGATCAATGCCGCCGGACTGTTGGCCATCCATCTTTATTTTCGCGGCGACCGGTCGGGCGAAATCCGCGCCTTGTTGCGTGAGGCGCAGGGCGGCGCGTTCGAACGATTGCGCACCTTTCCCGGCTTTACCGCCAGCGCCCAGGCGGAAATGCGCGCCTATCGCCCGTTGTTCCTGATGGATGTCGTTGCCGCCTGGGGCCTGTCCGGCCCGCCGTGACGGCGCCGCCGGTCGGGCGGCGCCGCCTCTGGCGGTTTTTAGCGCATGTCGCTTTCGCGGATCGGGACGATCTTGATCTCGACCCGGCGGTTCTGGGCGCGGCCCTCTTCGGTGTCGTTGGTCGCGACCGGCTGGGTTTCGCCATAGCCGAGCGTTTCGAGGCGGGCGGATTCGACGCCGCGCATCACCAGATAATCGGCGACCGCGCGGGCGCGGCGTTCGGACAGGCTTTGGTTATAGGCGTCCGATCCGCGCGAATCGGTGTGGCCATAGACGTCGACATAGGTCTGGTTGTAGCGATCGAGCACGCTGGCAACCTTGTCCAGCGTCGGGCGATATTGCGCCTGGATCGTCGAGCTGTCGGTGGCGAAGGTGATGCCCGACGGCATTTTGAGGATCAGTTCGTCGCCGCGGCGCACGACTTCGACATCGCTGCCCGCGGTGCGTTCGCGCATTTCGCGCTCCTGCCGGTCCATATAGGCGCCGATGCCCGCGCCCGCGAGCGCGCCGATCCCGGCGCCGACGATCTTTTCGGTGCGATCCTGTCGCCCGCCGACGATGTCGCCGAGCAGATAGCCGCCCAGCGCGCCGCCGACCGCGCCGATCCCGGCCTTGGAAATCCGTTGTTCGCCGGTGACCGGATCGGTGACGCAGGCGCCGGTCAGCGCCAGCGCGGCGATGGCGGGGATAAGGGGCCAGTTGGCGGGAATACGCATTTCAATCTCCATGTGAACCTGACGCAGCCAACGGATCGGGCGGGCTGTTGTTCCGTCTGCGCATCGAGTTGCGGGCGAAGCGGCACGGGCCGCCGGGTCGCTCCGGTGCAATCTGCGATTGTGTGCGTGCGGCAATTGCGCTTATGGAAACGTCAGGCCGATGGACCCGCTTCCCCCCATTCCCTGGATCGATATTGCGATCATCCTGGCGCTGATCGCGCTCAACGGCGTGTTCGCCATGTCCGAACTCGCGATCGTGTCGGCCCGGCGCGCGCGGCTGGAGGCGATGGCGCGGGGCGGCAGCCGGGGCGCGCGCACCGCGCTCGACCTGGCCGCCGATCCCGGCAAGTTCCTGTCGACGGTGCAGATCGGCATCACCCTGATCGGCATCGTCGCGGGCGCCTATTCGGGCGCCAGCCTGGGCGAACCGGCGGCGGCGCGGATCGCGGCGCTGGGCGTCGAAGCGCAGAGCGCGCAGACGATCGGTTTTTCGATCGTCATCGCGCTGACCACCTATGCCTCGCTGATCGTCGGCGAGCTGGTGCCCAAGCAGTTCGCGCTGCGCTCCCCCGAACCGATCGCGGCGCTGGTGGCGATCCCGATGCGGGGGCTGGCGCGCGTGACCGCGCCGATCGTCTGGGTGCTCGATCGCAGCAGCGCGCTGGTGTTTCGCATCCTGGGCCTCAACCGCGAATCGGAAAACCGGGTGACGGCGGAGGAGCTGCACATGCTGGTCGCCGAGGCGACGCATTCGGGTGTGATCGAGGAGCATGAACGCTCGATCATCTCCGGCGTGGTGCGGCTGGCCGATCGGCCGGTGCGCGAGGTGATGACGCCGCGCACCGAAGTCGACTGGATCGACGTCAATCTGGGCGATGACGAGATTCGCCGCGCGCTGATGGAAACGCCGCACACGCGCCTGCCCGTGGCCGAGGGATCGGTCGATACGGTGATCGGCGTGGTGCAGGCGCGCGATGTCGTCGCGGCGTTGCTCCGTGGCGAGGCGCTGGACCTGCGCGCGCTGATGCAGACCGCGCCCGTGCTGCCCGATCAGGTCGATGCGATGGACGCGCTGGGCGCGCTGCGCCGGGCGGCGGTGCCGATGGGGTTCGTCCATGACGAATATGGGCATTTCGAGGGGATCGTGACCCCCGCCAATCTGCTCGCCGCAATCGCCGGCGATTTCGCGTCCGACGCCGATCCGGGCGAGCATCCCGCGATCACCGTGCGCGACGACGGATCGCTGCTGGTATCGGGACAGCTGGCCGCCGATGCGCTGGCCGAACGGATCCGGATCGAGCTGCCCGAGGATCGCGACTATGCGACGGTCGCGGGGCTGGCGCTCGCCATTCTCAAGCGGCTGCCCAACGAGGGCGAAAGCTTTGCCGAACAGGGCTGGCGGTTCGAAGTGGTCGATATGGACGGCCACAAGATCGACAAGCTGCTGGTCAGCGAAATGGCGGGGCCGGGGCAGGACGACTGATCGCCATCCCGGCACCGGGCCGGGGCGGCGGGCCGACGCGGCGCCTAGCTTCCGGCGCCGCGCTTCCCCTCCTGCGCGGCGGCGAGTTGCACCAGCTTGAGGAACTCGTTGCGCCAATAGCCGTGCGGATTGCCGCCCAGGCTGCGGATCGCCGCATAGCTGTAGCGGCCGAGATATTTGTCGCCGCGCAGTTTTTGCCCGAACGCCGCCACGGCGCAGGCAAAGGCCATGTCGCCGGCAGGCGCGGCGGCGGTGCGCAACAGGCTGGCGGCGACCGGCCGTTCGATCAATCGCGAGGCGTCCTGGCCCGGTAATTTGTAGCGCAGCCGGACATGCGCCATTTCCGCGCCCCGCCCGCCTGGCGCGACCGGGCGATTGGCGACATAGCGGCGGTCGGGCAGCCAGCCCTTTGCGCCCATGGGCACCACTTCATAGATCGCCGTCACCTGATGCCCGGCGCCGATGTCGCCCGCATCGACCGCGTCATTGTCGAAATCCTCTTCCGCCAAGGCGCGATTTTCATAGCCGATCAGGCGATACTGGCTGACCTGTGCCGGGTTGAACTCGATCTGGACCTTCACATCCCTGGCGATGGTGAACAGCGAGGCGGACAGTTCGTCGTCCAGCACCTTCTGCGCCTCCATCGCGCTGTCGATATAGGCGTAGTTGCCGTTGCCCAGATCGGCGATGCGCTCCATCAGCGCCTCGTTGTAATTGCCTTCGCCAAAGCCGAGCGTGGTCAGCGTGATGCCGCGGTCGCGATTCTGCCGGACCAGCGCCTCAAGCGCCTTGTTGTCGCTGATCCCGACATTGAAGTCACCGTCGGTGGCGACGAAGATGCGGTTGATCCCGCCCTTCACGAAATTGGCGGCGGCGAGATTATAGGCGAGCTGAATGCCCGCGGCGCCGGCGGTCGATCCGCCCGCTTCGAGGCAGTCGAGCGCGGCCTTCACATCTTCCTTGCGCGATGTCGGTTCCAGCACGACGCCCGCTGCACCGGCATAGACGACGATCGACACCCGGTCCTTTGGGGTCAGCTGATCGGCCAGCATCGTCAGCGCGCGCTTGACCAGCGGCAGCTTGTCCGCGCTGCCCATCGATCCGGACACGTCGACCAGGAATACGAGGTTCGCCGCCGGACGGCCCTGCGCCGTCACGTCATAGCCGCGCAGACCGATGCGCAGCAGGCGGGTGTCGGGGTTCCATGGCGTCGTCGACACGTCGGTGGTGACGCTGAACGGCTGTTGCCGCGTGGCGGGCAGCGGATAGTCGTAGCGGAAATAATTGACCATTTCCTCGGTCCGCACCGCCGCGGCGGGCGGCGTCTGGCCCTGTTGAAGAAAGCGGCGGACGTTGGAATAGCTGCCGGTATCGACATCGATCGAAAAGGTGGAGACGGGCGTGGCGGCGACCGACTGGACGCTGGCGACCTCCTTGCCCTCATAACGTTCGCGATTGCCGGGGGCGCCATAGGGGGCGGTATAGGGGGCGGTCGGCGCCGCGGCGATCATTCCGGCGCGAAGTTGCGGGCGCGCCATCTCCGCCGTGCCTGGGGCCGGGGTTCGCGGCGCCTGCAACGCCGGCGGTGGTGGCGGCGGCGGGGGCGGCGGGGCATAAGCGGGCGGCGGCGCGGCATGGGTGCGGCGCGTTCCGACGACGCCGCGCGGCCGGTATCTGTCCGATGCGACATTGCAACGCACCGGCGAGTCATTGTCGGCGCGGGCGGGACGGGACGGCCGTTCGCGCAACTGGACCGGCGGCGGTGCCGCAGCGGTGAGCAACAGCGACAGGCTGACGAGCGAGGTGGTGCGTTTCATGACGTCTGACTCGGATCGTTGCGGGGGCGGCCAGAGGTGCGCCCGCGACGATGAGCGGCGGATGAACAG
>CADEEK010000100.1:3065-7981 GCA_902826325.1 uncultured Sphingomonadales bacterium | reverse complement strand
GACTGATGCGGCTGTTCTACCTCGCCCTCGCGCTGCTCGCCGCCGCGCTGTCCGTCGCGATCGCCCCGGCACAGCAACCGCGCGACTGGCGCACCCATGTCGTGCAGGCCCCGTCCGGCGCGTTCCAGATCGGCAACCCTGCGGCAAAGGTAAAGCTGGTCGAATATTTGAGCTACAGCTGTTCGCACTGCGCGCATTTCGCCGCCGAATCAAAGGCGGCGCTGCACGACGACCTCGTCCGGCGCGGCGTCGTGCGGGTCGAGGTGAGGCACGCGATCCGCGATCCGCTGGACCTCACCGCCGCGCTGCTCGCCCGGTGCAGCGGCGGCCCGCGTTTCGCGGCGGCCAGCGATGCGATCTTCGCCACCCAGGCGACCTGGTATTCGCGCGGCGCAAGCTGGTGGCAGGGCAATGCCGCCACGCTGCAATCGCAACCCGAACGGGTGCGGCTGCGCCGCGTCGCCACCGCCTCGGGCCTCGCCGCGCTGATGCAGGGCCAGGGAATGAGCGCGGCGCGGATCGACCAGTGTTTCGCGACCGCCGCCGATCTCGACAAGCTGACCGCGATGGCCGATGCCGCGTGGCAGGCAATCCGCGGCACGCCCAGCTTCACCGTCAACGGCGCGCCGGTCGACGGCAGCGACTGGCCGAGCCTTGAACCCCGATTGCGCGCCGCGGGCGCGAATTGACCGCCTTAAAATCCCTGTGGAGAGTAAGCACATGCGTTTGCCCATCGGCCTGGTTTCGGCCCTTGCCTTGTCCACCACGCTGGCCGCCTGTGGCGGCGGTGAAAGCGGCAACATCACCACCACCCCGGCCGATCCGGTGGCAGGCGCGGCGGCACCCGGCGGCACGCAATGGGTCGATACCGTCGAAAAGACGGCAGAGGGCGGGTTTCGCATGGGCAACCCCGCCGCGCCGATCAAGCTGATCGAATATGGCTCGCGCACCTGCGGCCATTGCGCCGCCTTTGCCACCAGCGCGATGGAGCCGATGAAGGCCTATATCGCCTCGGGCAAGGTCAGTTTCGAGTTTCGCGATTTCCTGCTCAACCCGATCGATCTCGGCGCCGCGCTGCTCGGCCAGTGCGCGGGCCCCGGCCCGTTCTTTCCGATCATGGACCAGATGTATGCGCAGCAGGCGGACTTGCTGAAGAACGGCCCGGCACAGGACGATCCATTCACCAAACAGCTTGAAGCGATGAACCCGCAACAGCGCGTCGCCGCGCTCGCCGAACGGTTCGGCTATCTCGCCTTCGTCCAGGAACGCGGCGTGCCGGAGGCACAGGCGCGCCAGTGCCTCGCCGATGCCGCGGCGACGCAAGCGCTGGTCAAGAGCAACGAGGATGCGACCAAACAGTACAACATCCCCGGCACGCCGACCTTCATCCTCAATGGCAAGGTGCTGGAAAATACCGGCACCTGGCCCCAGGTCGAAGCGGCGCTGAAGGCCGCGGGCGCCTGATCGCGGCGGGCGGGGGCGCGGGGCGGTGCAGATCAAGCGGCTGCGCCTGACGGGGTTCAAAAGCTTCGTCGATCCCGCCGATCTGCGTATCGAACCGGGGCTGACGGGCATCGTCGGCCCCAATGGCTGCGGCAAGTCCAATCTGCTTGAAGCGCTGCGCTGGACGATGGGCGAAAACTCGCCCAAATCGATGCGCGGCGCGGGCATGGAAGACGTGATCTTCGCAGGCACCGCCACCCGCCCGCAGCGCGATTTCGCCGAAGTCTCGATCCTCGCCGAACAGGTCGGCGAGGCGGAAGAGGTGGAGGTCGTCCGCCGCATCGAACGCGGTGCGGGGTCGGCCTATCGCCTCAACGGCCGCGATGTCCGCGCCAAGGATATCGCGCTGCTGTTCGCCGATTCGGCAACCGGGGCGCACTCGCCCGCTTTGGTCAGCCAGGGGCGGATCGGCGCGATCATCCAGGCCAAACCCGGCGAACGGCGCGCGATGCTGGAGGAAGCCGCCGGGATTTCCGGCCTGCATGTCCGGCGCAAGGATGCCGAACAACGGCTGCGCGCGACCGAGGCGAACCTGACCCGGCTGGACGAGGTGATCGCCGATCAGGAAAATCGCGCCAATGCCTTGAAGCGTCAGGCGCGACAGGCCGAACGCTATCGCGAATTGTCCGACCGCATCCGCGTCGCCGAAGCGCGGATGATCTTCGCCCGCTGGCGCGATGCCGCCGCCGCCGCCGATGCGGCGAAGCAGGCGGCGGCAACGACCGAGGCCCAGGTGGCGCAATGCACAACGGCGCAGGAGGGGGCGCTGGCGGCGCAACAGGCGGCGGCGCAAGCGCTGGCGGGGCTGCGCGCCGATGCGCTGACGCTGCGCGACCGGACGAGCGAGGCGCAGCACCGGCTGGCCGGCCTGCGTAGCGAACGCGCCGCGATCGACCGGCGGATCGGCGAACTGGCCGATGCCGCGACCCGGCTTGAGGCCGACAAGGCGCGCGAAGGCACGCTGGCGCATGACGCGGCACAGGCGCTGACGCGGCTGGATGACGAGGGCAAGGCGCTCGACGCGCGGATCGCCGAAGCGGGCGCCCGCATGCCCCGGCTCGACAGCGCGCTGGCCGAGGCGGAACGCGCCGCGCGCGATGCGGAAGTGGCGCTGGCCCAGGCGCTCGCCGCCCAGGCCGCCGAAGCGGCCGAGGCGCGGGTGGCGCAGGCCGCACTCGCCGCCGCGCACAGCCGTGCCGATCGCGCCGGTCGCGACGCCGCGCGGGTCGAGGCGGAGTTGCGGACATTGGGCGATCCCGCGCCGCTGGAGGCCGAACGCGCCCGCGCTGCCGAGGGCCGCGCCCGCGCGCAGCAACAGGTCGAAACCGCGCGCACCGGCCTCGCCCGTGCCGACGCCGCCGAACGCGCCGCGATCGACGCGCGCACCCGCGCCCAGTCGCAACGCGCACAGGCCCATGCCGAACTCGCCCAGCTCGACAGCGAGGCCGCCGCGCTCGCCAAGGCAACCCGGCCCAGCGGCAAGGACCGGCTGCTCGATCGGCTGAACGTCACCCCCGGCTATGAACGCGCGCTCGCCGCTGCCCTTGGCGACGATCTGGAGGCGGGGCTTGACGCCGCCGCCGAACGCCATTGGGCGGGCGCGGCGATCGGCGCCGACGATCCCGGCGCCCCCGGCGGCACCGCGCCGCTCGCCGCGCATGTCACCGCGCCGCCCGCGCTGGCGCGGCGGCTGGCACAGGTGCTGGTCGCCGATACCGATGGCGGCCAGCCGCTCGCGGTCGGCCAGCGGCTGGTGACGCTGGCGGGCGGCTTGCGGCGCTGGGACGGCTATGTCGCGCGCAGCGGCGGGGCGGCGGCGGCCGAACGGCTCGAACGGGTCAACCGGCTCCATGCGATCGAACAGGCACGGCCCGCCGCGATTCGCGCGGTCGAGGCGGCCGACGCCGAACTCGCGCGGATCGAGGGTGAGATCGACGCCGCGCGCCATGCCGCCGCCGATTGCCGCCGCCTGCTCGACCATGGCGAAAGCATCGCGCGCGACGCCGCCCGGGCAGAGGATCGCGCCGCCGCCGCGCTCGAACGGCTGGCGGGGCAACGCGCCGATCTCGACGCGCGCCGCGCCCGCACCGCCGCCGAACGCGACGAAGCCGATGGCGAGGTCGCCCGGGCGCAGGCGGCGCACGCCGCGCTGCCCGATGGCAGCGCCACCGGGGCAAAGGTCGCGGCGCTGTCGGGCGAGGCCGAAACACGCCGCACCGCCGCCGCCGCCGCGCGCGCCGATCGCGCCACGCTGGAGCGCGAGATTGCGGGCGCACGCGAACGCGCCTCGGCGGCACAGGCAGAGGCGCAGGGCTGGAAATCGCGCGCGGGCGAAGCGGCGCGGCGGATCGCCGAAATGGACCGGCGCGGCGTCGATCTGGCCGAGGAACGCGCGATCCTGGCGGCCAAGCCTGCCGCGCTCGACGCTGCGGTTGGCGAGGCCGAGGTGGCGAGCGAAACGCTGCGCGGCCAGAGTTCCGCCGCACAACTCGCCGAACAACAGGCCGAAGCCGCGCTGCGCGCGACCGAAAGCGATATGCGCGCCGCTGCCGAGGCACTGGCGCAGGCGCGCGAAGCACGGGCGGGCGCGGTCGCGCGGCTCGAAAATCAGGAATTGCGGCGGGTGGAGATGGGCCGCCTGTCGGGCGAACGGTTCGAATGTCCGCCGCCGCTGCTGCCCGAACGCGGCGGGTTCGCCGCCGATACGGTGCGCGCGCCCGCCGACGAGGCGGCGGCGCATGAACGGCTCAATGCCGAACGCGAACGGATCGGCCCGGTCAATCTGGTCGCCGATACCGAACTCGCCGAACTGACCCAGGCGACGTGCGCCAATGCCGCCGAACGCGACGAGCTGATCCAGGCGGTCCACCGCCTGCGCGGCAGTATCGGCACGCTGAATCGGGAGGGACGCCAACGCCTGCTCGCCGCGTTCGAGGCGGTGGACCAGCATTTCCGGCGGCTGTTCACCACATTGTTCAACGGCGGTCAGGCACATCTCGCGCTGATCGACAGCGACGATCCGCTGGAGGCGGGGCTGGAAATCATGGCCCAGCCCCCGGGCAAGAAGCTGCAATCGCTGACCCTGTTGTCGGGCGGCGAACAGGCGCTGACCGCCGTCGCACTGATCTTCGCGCTGTTCCTGACCAACCCCGCGCCGATCTGCGTGCTCGACGAGGTCGACGCGCCGCTCGACGATGCCAATATCGAACGCTTCTGCGACCTGCTCGACGCGATGACCCGCGAAACCGCGACCCGTTATCTGATCGTCACCCACAATGCCGCGACGATGAGCCGGATGCACCGCCTGTTCGGCGTGACGATGGTGGAACAGGGGGTTTCCCGGCTGGTCAGCGTGGACCTCGGCGGTGCTGTCGCAATGGCGGCGGAATAGCGCGCGTCAGGCCGCCGCCGTA
>CADEEK010000100.1:0-3055 GCA_902826325.1 uncultured Sphingomonadales bacterium | reverse complement strand
CGCCAGCTTCTTGACCTCGCCCGCCACCACCGCGAACCCGCGCCCCGCATCGCCCGCGCGCGCCGCCTCGATCGTCGCGTTCAGTGCCAGCATGTTGGTCTGCGCGGCAATATCGCCGATCGTCGCGACGATGTCGGACAATTCGTCCATCGTCGCCTGCAGCCGCTCGGTCCCCGCCTGCAACTGCGCCTGCAGCCGCTCGCTTTCGGCCAGCCGCGCCTGCGCCTCCTGTTCCAGCCTCACCTCGCGCGTGATGATGCTCGCGAACTTCACCACCTTGCACGGCCGCCCCTCGGCATCGAAAATCGGGTTATAGGTCGCCTGGATCCACACCTCGCCCCCATCGCGCGCGCGCCGGCGATAGCGGCCCGAAGCAAATTCGCCCCGCGCCAGCGCACGCCAGAACTGATGATAGGCCGGCGCCGCCGCATCCTGCGGATCGCACAACATCCGGTGATGCCGCCCGACCAGTTCGTCGCGACCATAGCCGAAAGCGGCCAGAAAATTGTCGTTGGCGTCCAGCACCCGCCCGTCGAGATCCAGCTCGATCACCGCCTGCGACCGGTTGAGCGCGCTCGACCGCGCCTCGAACTCCGCCTGCGCCCGCCGCGCCTGCGTCACATCGGACGCGATCTTCAGGATACGCTCGGGCCGCCCCTGCGCGTTCAGCACCGGCGCATAGGTCGCCTGCAGGCACACGCTCTCCCCCGACCGCGTCCGGCGCCCATATTGCCCGGTATGGAACCGCCCATCCGACAGCGCCCGCCAGAACGCGGCATAGTCGGGCGATTCAACCTGTTCGGGCGAACAGAAAATCCGGTGATGCTGCCCAACCAGCGCGTCGAGCGTATAGCCCATCATCGTCAGGAACCGGTCGTTCGCCCACAGGATCTCGCCCTGGATCGAAAACTCGATCACCGCCTGCGACTGACAGATGGCCTGCCACGCGGCATCGCTGCGTCCCGACAATGCCGGCCCACCCGCCTCGCCCTGGCCGAACCTGTCAAACCCCTGGAACATCGGCAAATCTCTGCCGCCCAGTGGTTAAAGAAGCATTCAATATGGATGTATCGCCCTACCCAAAATGGGTCCCGCGATCACCGCCGCAGCAGGAACACCGCATGTTCGGCAAAGAAATTCGCCCCCGCCGACGTCGTCCGCTGATCCCCCGACAGGAACCACGCCTGCTCAACCTGAATGTCGCGCTCGCGCACATAAGCACGGAAATCGTCGACCGTCACATGATGGATATTGGGCGTTTCATACCATTTGACCGGCAACAGCCGCGTCACCGGCATCCGCCCGCCCCACATCAGCGACAGCCGCACCCGCCAATGCGCGAAATTGGGAAAGGACACGACGGCCCGCTCGCCGATCCGCAACAGGTGGTCGAGCACGACATGCGGCCGCATCGTCGTCTGCAGCGTCTGGCTCAAGATCGCATAGTCGAAACTGGCATCGGGATAATCGGCCAGGTCGGTGTCGGCATCCCCCTGGATCACCGACAGCCCCCGCGCGACCGCAGCCGCCACATTGGCCGGTTCGATCTCCAGCCCGCGCGCATCGCACTGGCGATGATCGCGCAGCGCCGCCATCAGCGCCCCGTCGCCGCACCCCACGTCCAGCACGCGGCTGCCCGTGGCGACATTGGCGGCGATGATCGCGAGGTCGGGGCGCAGGCCGTTCATCCGCCCGCCCTCAAAAACCCGTCGACCACCCGGTTCAACTCCGGCGCCTCCAGCAGAAAGGCGTCATGGCCATAGGGTGAGCTCAATTCGACAAAGCTGACCGGCGCCCCCGCCGCATTCAGCGCATGGACGATCGCCCGCGATTCGCGCGTCGGATACAGCCAGTCGGTATCGAAACTGACGATGCAGAACCGCGCCCGCGTCGCGCGAAAGGCATTGGCCAGCAACCCGCAATGTTCCTCGGCCAGGTCGAAATAGTCCATCGCGCGGGTGATATAGAGATAGGCGTTGGCGTCGAACCGGTCGACAAAGCTCAACCCCTGATGCCGCAGATAGGATTCGATCTGGAAATCGGCGTCGAAACCGAACGTCTTGGCCTCGCGCGCCTGCAGCTTGCGCCCGAATTTCTCGGTCAACCCGGCTTCGGACAGATAGGTGATGTGCGCCGCCATCCGCGCGACGGCCAGCCCCGCGGCGGGCGGCTCGCCGTCATAATAGGCGCCGTCCCGCCAGCGCGGATCGGCCATCACCGCCTGACGCCCCACCTCGTGAAAGGCGATGTTCTGCGCCGAATGCCGCGCCGTCGATGCGATCACCACCGCCGCCTCGACCCGGTCGGGAAAGGTCGCGGGCCAGCTCAACGCCTGCATCCCGCCCATCGATCCGCCGACCACCGCCCGCAACCGCGCGATGCCCAGATGGTCGAGCAGCATCGCCTGCGCCCGCACCATGTCGCGGATGGTGATGACCGGAAAACCCATGCCCCAGGGCGCACCCGTCGCCGGATCGACGCTGGCCGGTCCCGACGATCCCATGCAACTGCCCAGCACATTGGCACAGACGATGAAATGGCGGTCCGGGTCGATCGGCTTGCCGGGGCCAACCATCCGCGTCCACCACCCCGGCTTGCCCGTCACCGGATGGTTCGACGCGACATGCTGGTCGCCGGTCAGCGCATGACAGATCAGCACCGCATTCCCGCCATCGGCGGCCAGCGTGCCATAGGTTTCATAGGCGATCTCGACCGGCGCCAACAGCCCGCCGCCATCGAGCCGCAGCGGCCCGGGCAAAACGACATGGCGCGCAAGGCCGAACCGCTGATCGTCAGACATCGCGCTGCTGTTAGGCGCGCGCGGGAACGGGTTCAAGCGGGGTGAGCGGGATGGTGGGGGTTGGGGCGCCCTTTGTTAGGTCGCCGCACCGGGCGTTTTGCTTGTCGCAGCGGGTGGCTTGCTTGTCGCAGCGGGCTGCGCCCGCTGGTTGCCGCACCGGCCCGCTCTCGCGTTCTTTGTTAGGTTGCCGCACCAGCCCGCTCCCCCACCCGGCCACCCATCGACAGGATATTCTGAAATGGGTGGCCGGGTGGG
>CADEEK010000099.1 GCA_902826325.1 uncultured Sphingomonadales bacterium | reverse complement strand
CCGCTGAGCCTTGAGGCGCAGCTGGAAGCGCGCGTGCTGATGATGTCGACCAACAACATCCTCAGCCCCGCCAACGGCAAGCCGATCATCGTGCCGTCGCAGGACATGGTGCTGGGCCTGTATTATTTGTCGATGGAAAAGGAAGGCGAGCCGGGCCAGGGCATGATCCTGGGCGACATGGCCGAGGTGCATCAGGCGCTGGATACCGGCGCGGTGACGCTGCATTCGAAGATCACCGCCCGCGTGCCGCAGACGGACGAGGACGGCAATGAGTATCTCAAGCGCGTCGAGACCACGCCGGGTCGCATGCTGCTCGCCGAAAAGCTGCCCAAATCGCACCGCGTGCCGTTCGAAACGATCAATCGCCTGCTGACCAAGAAGGATGTCGGCGACGTGATCGACGAGGTCTATCGCCACACCGGCCAGAAGGAGACCGTGCTGTTCGCCGACGGCATCATGACGCTCGGCTTCCAGCATGCGTTCAAGGCGGGCATTTCGTTCGGCAAGGACGACATGATCATCCCCGACGCCAAGGAGCCGCTGGTCGATGAGACGCGCGCGCTGGTCAAGGATTATGAGCAGCAATATCAGGACGGCCTGATCACCCAGCAGGAAAAATACAACAAGGTGATCGACGCCTGGAGCCGGTGCGGCGATCAGGTCGCGAACGCGATGATGGACGAGATCAAGGCGGTGAAGAAGGATCCGGAAACGGGCCGCGAACTGCCGATCAACTCGATCTACATGATGGCCCATTCGGGTGCGCGTGGTTCGCAGGCACAGATCAAGCAGCTGGCGGGCATGCGCGGCCTGATGGCCAAGCCGTCGGGCGAGATCATCGAAACGCCGATCATCTCGAACTTCAAGGAAGGCCTGACCGTCCTTGAATATTTCAACTCGACCCACGGCGCCCGCAAGGGGCTGGCCGACACCGCGCTCAAGACGGCGAATTCGGGCTATCTGACCCGCCGTCTGGTCGACGTGTCCCAGGATTGCGTGGTGATGGAGCAGGATTGCGGCACCGAACGCGCGCTGGAAATGAAGGCGATCGTTCAGGGCGGCAGCACCATCGCGTCGCTGGGCGAGCGTATCCTCGGCCGCACCACGGCCGAAGATGTCGTCGATCCCAAGAGCGGCGATGTCGCGATCCCGACCGGCACGCTGCTCGACGAAGCGGCGGTCGCGCAGATCGAGGCGCTGGGCGTGCAGGGGATGAAGATCCGCAGCCCGCTGGTGTGCGAGGCGAAGATCGGCGTTTGCGCCAAATGCTATGGCCGCGATCTGGCGCGCGGCACGCCGGTCAATATCGGCGAAGCGGTCGGCGTGATCGCCGCCCAGTCGATCGGTGAGCCGGGCACGCAGCTGACCATGCGCACCTTCCACATCGGCGGTGCGGCGCAGCTGAACGAACAGTCGAACCTGGAAGCGCCGGTGGACGGCAAGGCCGAGTTCCGCGACCTGCGCATCATCGAGGATCAGCGCGGCCGCCGCGTCGTGCTGTCGCGTTCGGGCGAGCTGGCCATCCTGGCCGATGATGGCCGCGAACTGGCGGTGCATCGCATCCCCTATGGCGCGCATCTGCTGTTCGATGACGGGCATATCGTCACCAAGGGCGATCGCATGGCCGAATGGGATCCGTTCACCATGCCGGTGATCACCGAGACCGGCGGCACGGTGAAATATCAGGACCTGATCGACACCAAGACGATGACCGAACAGGTCGACGAAGCCACCGGCATCGCCCAGCGCGTCGTGATCGAAAACCGTGGCGCGGCGGCCAAGAAGGAGGATCTGCGTCCGCGGATCACCCTGCTGGACGAGGGGTCGGGCGAAAGCGCACGCTATATGCTGGCGCCGGGCGCGGTGCTGTCGGTCGAGGACGGGGCGCAGGTCAAGGCCGGCGACGTGGTCGCCCGTGTTGCCCGCGAATCCGCCAAGACCCGCGACATCACCGGCGGTCTGCCGCGTGTCGCCGAGCTGTTCGAAGCGCGCAAGCCCAAGGAAAATGCGATCATCGCCAAGGTTTCGGGCCGGGTGGTGTTCGGCAAGGACTATAAGGCCAAGCGCAAGATCGGCATCCAGCCCGAGGATGGCGGCGAGATCGTCGAATATCTCGTCCCCAAGTCGAAGGTGATCGACGTTCAGGAAGGCGATTACGTCAAGCGTGGCGACAATCTGATCGGCGGCTCGCCCGATCCGCACGACATTCTCGAAGTGCTCGGCATCGAGCCGCTGGCGGAATATCTCGTCGCGGAAATCCAGGAAGTCTATCGACTCCAGGGCGTGAAGATCAACGACAAGCACATCGAGGTGATCGTTCGCCAGATGCTGCAAAAGGTCGAGATCACCGATGGCGGCGACACCACGCTGCTGGCCGGCGAACAGGTCGATCGCGAGGAAATGGACGCGATCAACGAGAAGCTGGAGAAGAATCAGCAGCCCGCCCAGGGCAAGCCGATCCTGCTCGGCATCACCAAGGCGTCGCTGCAGACCCGCAGCTTCATCTCGGCGGCGTCGTTCCAGGAAACCACGCGCGTGCTGACGCAGGCCGCGGTCGAGGGCAAGCAGGACACGCTGATCGGCCTCAAGGAAAACGTCATCGTCGGTCGCCTGATCCCTGCCGGGACCGGCGCGGGCATGAACCGGATGCGGATTGCGGCGACCAGCCGCGACGCCGCGCTCCGCGCCCAGCAGCGCAAGCTGCAGGAAGCGCTGATCGCCCCGGCATCGGCGGCGGAGGAACATGCCGCCGAGCTGGCGCAGGACCCGGTCGATGCGATGGTGACCAGCGACGCGCTCGAAAAGGTCGAAACCTCGGGCGATGGCAGCGACGAAGCCGCGGGCGAATATCTGAACAAGGAAGATTGATCGCCCCGGCAGCAAGCTGCCGCGACACAGAAAAGGCCGCCGCCCGATGTTCGGACGGCGGCCTTTTTCATGGCGATGCGACCGCGATTTGCGTGCCGCCGCCGCGATTGGCTAAACCCGCCCGACCGGCCAGGCCGCGCCACGGGGGGAAGCAATGATCGGACGATTTCGCCGCGCGCTGCATGCGCAGCTGGAACCGCCCCTGTGGCCGGGGCGCGGCCTGTCGCCGCTCAACGCGGCATTGGTGGTGGTGATCCTGATCGCGACGCTCGCCGCGATCGTCGAAACCGAACCCACGATCATGGCCGGGCATCGGGCGACGTTCCGGGCGATCGAATATGGATTCGGCACGCTGTTCCTGCTCGAATATCTCGCACGGCTGTGGACCGCCGCCGGAAATGCGGGCGAGGGTTCGGCGTGGCGCGCGCGGTTGCGCTTCATCCTGTCGCCCTGGTCGCTGATCGACCTGTTGGTCGTGCTGGTCAGTTTCGCGCCGCTGGTGCTGGCCAATGGCCAGATGCTGCGGTTGCTGCGCCTGTTCCGCATCCTGCGGCTGGCCAAGCTTGGCCGAATGTCGTCGGCGATGCAGCATCTGGTCCATGCCATCGCCTCGCGGCGGCTCGAACTCGCGCTGACCGGCGTGATCGCCACCGGGCTGCTGATCTTTGGCGCGACCGCCCTCTACTGGATCGAGGGGCGGGTTCAGCCCGATCAGTTCGGCAGCATCCCGCGCGCGCTGTGGTGGGCGATCGTCACCCTGACCACGATCGGCTATGGCGATGCCTATCCGATCACCGTCGGCGGCAAGATCGTCGCCGCCTTTGTCGCGATCTGTGGCATCGGCCTGATCGCGATGCCGACGGGCATATTGGCGGCCGCGTTCAGCGAAGCGATGCAGGCGAGCCGCAACAGCCGCCGCAGGCCACAGGCCAAGGGTTGACCGGGCAGGCGCCAGGTCGCGCGCGCCCGCTTCGCCGCAGCGGCAACGGCGTCACAGCACCGTGCAGGCGGCGATGGCGGGCAACAGCCGCTGGGCGCGCACAGCGAGTTCGAAGCGGCGGCGATAGGCGGCACGCAGCGTGCCGACCGCACGCCATTCGAGCCCGGTGATTCCGGCCAGTTTCAGATCGCCGCCACCCTGTCGTCGCACGTCGCGCAGCGCGGCATGGCCGCCACGCACGCTCGATCGGGCGAGGCCGTGGCGTAGCCCGTCGAGATGGGCATAAGCGAGCGCGGCGCTGTCCGCATCGGCAGGCATCGGCAGCGCGCGGATTGCGGCCATCACCCGGCCGATCGTCACGGCATCGGCCACCGGATCGCCCAGCATCACATGCCGCACGACGATATCGGCAAGGTCGGCGGCATCGTCCTGCCAATAAGGCGCATTGGCCTCTGCCAGCACCGCCGCCGACCGGGCCGCCATGCGCGCGCGATTGATCTGGGAAATACCGCCCGAATGACAGCGATAGTGGATCAGCACCTCGTCGATCCGCACGATCGCGCCGAGGCGGCGGATACGATGGTGGAAATCGAAATCCTCGGCATAGACGCGGGCCGGGTCCATGAAGCCGGACAGGCGCCGGACCGCGTCGGCCCGCACCATCACGCTCGACCACAGGATCGGGTTGCTGAAGCCCAGCATCCAGTCGATCAGGCCGGGCGTGGTCTGCCGGGGCACGACCGAGGGGCGACGCCTGCCGTCAAGCAGCAGATCGCCCGCCCCCGCCGCCATCACCACATCGGGCCGCGCATCGAGCAGCGTGACCTGACGTTCGAACCGCATCGGCAGGGACAGATCGTCGGCATCCAGCGCGGCGAGATAACGTCCGCGCGCCACCGCCACCGCCCGGTTGCGCGCCGCCACCGGCCCCATATTGCGGTCGTTCAGAATGACGCGCAGGCGCGGATCGGCCTGTGCCGCGAGCAGGTCGCGCGTGCCGTCGGTCGATCCGTCATCGACCACCAGCAATTCGAAATCGTCGAAGCTTTGCCGCCACAGGCTGTCCAGCGTTTCGCCGAGCAGCACCGCGCCGTTATAGACCGGCATGATGACAGAGATGGCCGGTGCGGGCTGCATGGGACACGCACCCTATCAGCGCAGGGTGAAGCAGGCGTAAAGGCGCGGGGTCAGATGCCGCCGGCGATCACCGGGCGACCCATCGCTTCAAGCTGGCCGGTCAGATCGTCGACACAGGTGTCGACCACCGCCTGATCGGTCGCGCGGACGACGAAATTGGCGCCGGTGCGTCCTTCGCGAAAGAAGGGATAGCTGCCGATCGCCACCCCCGCATGCGCGCGTTCGACCGCGGCGAGCAGGTCGGCGATCTCGCTTTCGGCGACCCAGCAGCCGATCGTCGTGCCGACCACCGGGCGGCCGCCTTCCAGCGTGCCGGTCAGCGCGTCGAGCATCCCGGCGGTGATGTGCGGCACCCCGGCCAGGATGAACAGGTTGGCGATGCGGATTCCCGGCGCGCCCGACATGCGATTGGGGATCAGTTCGGCCCCCTGTGGCACCCGCGCCATGCGCAGCCGCGCCTCGGTCAGCCCGCCGCGCGTTTCGTAATAGCGCGCCATCATCGCCCGCGCTTGCGGATGGATGACCACCGGCACGCCCAGCGCGGCGGCGATCGCATCGACGGTGATGTCGTCATGCGTCGGGCCGATCCCGCCGGTGGTGAAGCAATAGTCATAGCCGGTGCGCAGCGCATCGACCGCCGCGACGATCCGCGCCTGAACATCGGGGACGACGCGCACTTCGGCGAGGCGGATGCCCTGCACGTTCAGCCAGACGGCGAGCTGCGCGACATTCTTATCCTGGGTGCGGCCCGACAAGATCTCGTCGCCGATCACCACAAGGCCAGCGGTCCAGATGCGCTCGTTCATGAATCTGCCTTTAGGGGCCGGGGTCAGGTGCGGCAATGGCGGTGATGCCATGGCGCGGCACGCGGGACGGGGGCGGGCCGGGGCGGGTTGACGCTCGCCAAAGCGGGCGCCGTCGCCTATATGGTGAGCCATGACGCAGTATCAGACGGTTACGGCCGACACCAATTTCGCGCGCGATGGATCGATCAAGCTTTACGGCCCGGACGGCTTTGCCGGGATGCGCGCCGCCGGACGGCTGGCGGCGGAAATCCTCGATGCGCTGGTCCCGCATGTCGTTCCGGGCGTGTCGACGCAGGAACTGGACGACATCGTCCGCCAGATGACGCTGGATGGCGGCGCCGTACCCGCAACGCTGGGCTATCGCGGCTATACGCACAGCTGTTGCATCAGCATCAACCATGTCGTGTGCCACGGCATTCCCGGCGCCAAGACGCTGAAGGATGGCGATATCGTCAATATCGACGTCACCCCGCTGCTCGATGGCTGGCATGGCGATACCAGCCGCATGTATCTGGTCGGCGATGTGCCGTTAAAAGCGCGGCGGCTGGTCGATGTCACCCATGAATGCCTGATGCTCGGCATCGAACAGGCGAAGCCCGGCAACACGATGGGCGATATCGGCCATGTCATTCAACGCCATGCCGAACAGCATCGCTATGGCGTGGTCCGCGATTTCTGTGGCCACGGCCTTGGCCGGGTGTTCCACGACGCGCCCGAAGTGGTGCATGTCGGCCGCCCCGGCACCGGGCCAGAATTGCGCCCCGGCATGTTCTTCACCATCGAACCGATGATCAATATCGGGCGTGCGGACGTGAAGCTGCTCGACGATGGGTGGACGGCGGTGACGCGCGACCGATCGCTGTCGGCGCAGTTCGAACATTCGATCGGGATCACCGAAACGGGGTGCGAGATCTTTACCATGTCGCCGACCGGGCGGCATAATCCGCCCTATGCCTGATCGCCGGAACATCCGATGAGCAAGGCGAAGTTCGAACGGCATCGCGAGCCGTGGCGGGCGGACGAGGTGCAGAAGCTGCATGTCCTCGCCAAAAAGGGCATGGCGCTCAAGGCCATCGCCAGGGCGCTGACGCGCAGTGAGGAGTCGGTCAAGGATCGTGCGCGGGCGGACGGGCTGACGATCGCCAAGCTGCACTGATCGGTAGCGCCTGCCGGTTGGGAAATTGATCACCGGGGGTTGGATGGGCGGTTCATACGCCGCCCGTCAGCGCCAGCGATGCGCTTACGCTTGATGGCCGATAACCTGCCTTGCCGAATGCGGCCCTGCGCACGAAGCTGCCCGCCCCGCGTGTGCGCCCTTGATCGCCACCCGGCCGCGAGGCTGATCGCGGCATCGCTTCAAGGCGCGCCATCCAGCGGCGCAAAGCCGCGCCCGCACTGCAAGCCGGAATTTCGACATCCAAAAAAGCGCAGAACGCAAAAAGCCGCCCCAAAGGACGGCTTGAACATCGCGGATCTGTGCGGGTTTCGATGGTTGCGGGGGTTGGATTTGAACCAACGACCTTCAGGTTATGAGCCTGACGAGCTACCGGGCTGCTCCACCCCGCGCCATCAACGGAGCATATCGCCCCAAAAGCAAAACGCGCCGCGCCGGACAGCGCGACGCGCGTTTTGCGTCTTTGACATTGTGAATGGGTTTTCCACCTGCACCGGCTGCAATGCCTGGCGACGACCTACTCTTCCAGTGCTTAAGCAATAGTACCATCGGCGCAGTCAGGTTTCACGGCCGAGTTCGGGATGGGATCGGGTGGGTCACTGACGCTATGGTCACCAAGCAATGAAGCGGGTGTAGGTGGGTTTCAAATCGATGCGTGCACCACATTTGTGGTTCTCATCTGGACGATGAGATCAAGGCTTTCGAGGTCAACAACCTCAACAACAGGCGCTGGTTCAGTACCAGGGCTGTCATTGATGGCGGGACTCATCAAGCGCGAATAGGACAATTAGTACTGGTTAGCTCCACACGTTACCGCGCTTCCACATCCAGTCTATCAAGGTGGTGGTCTACCACCGTCCTAAGAAATCTTATCTTGAGGGAGGCTTCCCGCTTAGATGCTTTCAGCGGTTATCCCGTCCATACATAGCTACCCTGCTGCGCCGTTGGCACGACGACAGGTACACCAGAGGTATGTTCAACCCGGTCCTCTCGTACTAGGGTCAACTCCTCTCAAATTTCGACGCCCACGGCAGATAGGGACCAAACTGTCTCGCGACGTTCTGAACCCAGCTCACGTACCACTTTAATTGGCGAACAGCCAAACCCTTGGGACCTGCTCCAGCCCCAGGATGTGATGAGCCGACATCGAGGTGCCAAACGATTCCGTCGATATGGACTCTTGGGAATCATCAGCCTGTTATCCCCGGCGTACCTTTTATCCGTTGAGCGATGGCCCTTCCACG
>CADEEK010000098.1 GCA_902826325.1 uncultured Sphingomonadales bacterium | reverse complement strand
TTCGAAACCGACATCATCATCCAGATGGGAGTTCCCGGCTATTTCCTGATCGTCGCCGATTTCATCAAATGGGCAAAGCAGAACGGGATTCCGGTGGGGCCGGGGCGCGGATCGGGCGCGGGCAGCGTCGTCGCCTGGGCGCTGACCATCACCGATCTCGATCCGCTGGCGCTCGGCCTGCTGTTCGAGCGCTTCCTCAATCCCGAGCGCGTGTCGATGCCCGATTTCGACATCGATTTCTGCGAAACGCGGCGTGGCGAGGTGATCCGCTACGTCCAGGCCAAATATGGTCGCGATCAGGTGGCGCAGATCATCACCTTTGGCACCATGAAGGCGCGCGCCGTGCTCAAGGACACCGGGCGGGTGCTGCAGATGAGCCATCGCCAGGTCGACCGGCTGGCGAAGCTCGTCCCCAACCACCCGACCGATCCGTGGACGCTGTCGCGATCGCTCAACGGGGTCAGCGAGTTCAAGGCGGAATATGACGGCGACGAGGATGTCCGTCACCTGATCGACCTCGCCATGCGGCTGGAGGGGCTGCCGCGCCACAGTTCGACCCATGCGGCGGGCGTGGTGATCGGCGACCGCCCGCTGGCCGAACTGGTTCCGCTCTATCGCGACCCGCGCTCGGACATGCCCGTCACCCAATTCGACATGAAATATGTCGAGGGCGCGGGGCTGGTGAAGTTCGACTTCCTTGGCCTCAAGACGCTGTCGGTGCTGCAAAAGGCGGTCGACCTGCTCGCCGCGCGCAATATCGAGATCGACCTGGCGGCGTTGAGCTGGGACGATCCGGCGGTCTATGAACTGCTGCAGCGTGGCGATACGGTCGGGGTGTTCCAGCTGGAATCCGAAGGGATGCGGCGCACGCTGACGGCGGTGCGACCGAGCAATTTCGGCGACATCATCGCGCTCGTCTCGCTCTATCGTCCGGGTCCGATGGACAACATCCCCGCGTTCGGCCGCCGCAAACAGGGGCAGGAGCCGATCGAATATCCGCACCCGCTGCTCGAAACCATCCTTGCCGAAACCTATGGCATCTTCGTCTATCAGGAACAGGTGATGCAGGCGGCACAGATCCTGGCGGGCTATTCGCTGGGCGGCGCGGATCTGCTGCGCCGCGCGATGGGCAAGAAGATCAAGGCGGAAATGGACGCGCAACGGGCGCTGTTCGTCGAAGGCTGCGCCAAAGTGAACGGCATCGCCGAGGCCAAGGCGAACGAACTGTTCGACTTGATCGACAAGTTCGCCGGCTATGGCTTCAACAAGTCGCACGCCGCCGCCTATGCGCTGCTCGCCTATCACACCGCCTGGTTCAAGGCGCATTACCCCAACGAATTCTATGCCGCATCGATGTGCTTCGAACTGGGGCAGACCGAAAAGCTGGCGGTGTTTGTCGAGGATATGAAGCGGCTCGGCATCGCCTGCCTGCCGCCTGACATCAATGCCAGCGAAGCCGAGTTCGCGGTCGAGACGCGCGATGACGGCTTTGCGGTGCGCTACGCGCTGGCGGGGCTGAAAGGGGTCGGCGAAAAGGCGATGGGCCAGATCGTCGAGGAGCGCGCGGCCAAGGGGCGGTTCCAGAGCCTTGACGATTTCGCGCGCCGCGTCGACCCGCGCCTGCTCAACAAGCGACAGGTCGAGGCGCTGGCGGGCGCCGGCGCGTTCGACGGTGTCGCGCCCGATCGCGCCGGCGTGCATGCGGCCGCCGAGACGATCCTGGCGGTGGCGCAGCGCACCCATGCCAACCGCACCAGCGGGCAGGGCGGACTGTTCGGTGAAGCCGAACCGGTCGGCGTGGCGATCCAGCTGCCCAAAAGCGCCCACTGGACGCTGGGCCAGCGGATCGAGGCGGAAAAGGAGGCGTTCGGCTTTTTCTTCTCGGCGCACCCGCTCGACCGGTTCCAGCATCTTGCGCGACTGCATTCGGCGCGCGCCATCGCGACGCTTGGCGAAATCGATATCGCGCCGGGTGGCCGCGCAGGGGCGACGGTCGCGGCATTGATCGAGGATGCGCGTTGGCGCACCTCCGCGCGCGGCAACCGATATCTGATGGCGACGCTGTCGGATGCGAGCGGGACGGTCGGCTGCACCTGTTTCGACGAGGGCACGGCGAAAGAGATGGAGGAGGCTGCGCGTGGTGGCGGCTGCGGCCTGCTGACGGTCGAGCTCGACCGGCGGGTGGGGGAGGATACGCCGCGCGTGACGGTGCGAAAGATCCAGCCGTTCGACAATATGGCGCGCGACGTGCGGCTGACGATGCGCATCGCGGTGAGCGACGGTGTGGCGATCCCCATTATCGCGCGGTTGCTGGCCGAAGCGCGGGGCGGGCGGTGCGAGGTGATGCTGACCGTGCCGCTGGGCGATGGCGGGACCGCCGAGCTGATGCTTGGCCGCGATTTCCGGCTGGACGGCGAGCTGGCGACGCGGATCGAGGCGGTGCCCGGCGTCACCCGCGTCACGCTCGACCCGACGCAACAGGCGCCGCTCGCGCTGGCCAGCTGAACGCCCGCCCCGGGCATCCGACGCCCCCTTGCATCCGCCGGCTCGAATCCGCAGGATGCCCGTCACGCACGAAAACAGATGCGGCGATGGAGAGAGCGATGCTGGGCGCGATGCAGGATTTCGAACTTCGGGTTCCCCGTGCGATCGAACATGCCGCGCGCGATCACGGCGCGCGCGAAATCGTCAGCCGCTGGGCCGATGGCAGCGAGACGCGCACCGACTGGGCCGGGATCGCGCGGGATTCGCGGCGATTGGCACAGGCGCTCGAGCGGATGGGGGTGAAGCCGGGGGATCGCGTCGCGACGCTGGCGATGAACCACAGCCGCCATCTGGTCGCCTGGTACGGCACGATCGGCATGGGCGGGATCATCCACACGATCAACCCACGCCTGTTCGACGATCAGCTCGCCTTCATCGCCAACCATGCCGAGGATCGCGTCCTGATCTATGACCGGGTGTTCCAGCCGATCGTCGACCGGATGAAGCCGCACTGGACCACGATCGAACAGTATATCGTGTTCGATCCCGACGCGGACGCGGGTGGCGATCAGGGGTTCGAGGCGGTGATCGCCCGCGAGGATGGCGACTATGCCTGGGTCGAGGGGGACGAGCGCGATCCGTGCATGCTGTGCTATACCAGCGGGACGACCGGCAATCCCAAGGGGGTGCTCTATTCGCACCGATCGTCGATGATCCATGCGCTGGCTGAAATCCAGCCATCGGTGTTCGACCTGTCGGCGCAAACGGTGGCGCTGCCGGTGGTGCCCATGTTCCATGCCGTCGGTTGGGGGATGCCGTTCGCCGCGCCGATCGTGGGCGCCAAGCTGGTCTTTTCCGCGATCAACGAAGCCAGCGTGCTGTGCGAGTTGATGAACCGGGAAAAGGTGACGCATTCCGCAGGCGTGCCGACCGTGTGGTTCGCGATGTTCCAGCATATGGATGCGACCGGTGCGGCGCCCGAACATCTGAAGGTCGTGACCATCGGCGGATCGGCGGCGCCGCGCGCGATGGTCGAACGGATCATGAAGATGGGCGTGCGCGTCAATCACGCCTGGGGCATGACCGAAACCTCGCCGATCGGGACGATGGGGGCGCCAAGCTGGGACTGGGACGATCTGTCGTTCGAGCAACAGGTCGACCAGACGGTGTTTCAGGGTCGCGCCCCGTTCGGCGTCGAACTGCGTGTGGTCGATGGCGAGGGGCGGGTGCAGCCGCGCGACGGCAAGAGTTCCGGCAATCTGCAGGTGCGCGGGCCGTGGATCATCAAGCAATATTTCAGGGACGAGAGCGGCCCCTGTCTGACCGAGGACGGCTGGTTCGACACCGGCGATGTCGCGGTGCTGCATCCCGATGGGGTGATGCAGATCACCGACCGGGCCAAGGACGTGATCAAATCGGGCGGCGAATGGATCAGCTCGGTCGATCTGGAAAATGCCGCGGTCGGTTGCCCCGGCGTGGCCGAGGCGGCGGCGATCGGCATCGCCCATCCGCGCTGGGACGAGCGCCCGTTGCTGGTGGTGGTGCGCAAGGCGGACAGCGAGGTGAGCGCCGAGCAGATCCGCGCGCATCTGGCGGGGCACGTCGCCAAATGGTGGCTGCCCGACGCGATCATATTCGTCGAATCGCTGCCGCACACCGCGACCGGCAAGCTGCTCAAGACCGCGCTCCGCGAACAGTTCAAGGATTTCAAGCTGGAGGCCGCTTGATTCGCGCGCGCTGGCGCGCAAACATCACGCGATGGCAGACGAAGCGGGCGACATAACGGTCGGCAAAGGCGGGATAACACTTCCCGCTCGTCCCGAATCGCTGCGGATCGACCCCGCCGAAACCGCGGTTGTCGTCATCGACATGCAGAACGCCTATGCCTCGCGCGACGGCTATGTCGACCGGGCCGGGTTCGACATTTCAGGCGCGGCGGCGACGATCGAGCGGATCGCCAGGGTGCTGGAAACGGCGCGGACGGCGGGGGTGCAGGTCGTCTATCTCCAGAATGGCTGGGACGGCGACTATGTCGAGGCGGGCGGGCCGGGCTCCCCCAACTGGCACAAGTCCAACGCGCTCAAAACGATGCGGAGGCAGCCCGAATTGCAGGGCAAGCTGCTTGCGCGCGGCGGCTGGGACTATGCGCTGGTCGACCGGCTGACGCCGCAACCGGGCGACATCACGCTGCACAAGACGCGCTATTCGGCCTTTTTCAATTCGCAGCTGGACAGCGTGCTGCGCTCGCGCGGCATCCGCACGATCGTGTTCGTCGGCATCGCCACCAATATCTGCGTCGAAAGCACGCTGCGCGACGGGTTCCACCTCGAATATTTCGGGGTGATGCTGGAGGATGCGACGCATCATCTGGGCCCGCCGCAGATGCAGGCGGCGAGCGTCTATAATGTCGAGAAATTCTTCGGCTGGGTCAGCACCGTGCCCGACTTCTGCGGTGCGTTGGGCCAGCTTCCAAGGGAGTAGATCAATGCCGTTCGAACCGATCAACCCGCCGGAATTTCCGACCCCGATCGCCCCCTATTCGGCGGGCGCGAAGGCAGGGAATACGGTTTACGTTTCCGGCGTGCTGGCGCTGGGCGAGGGCGGGGTGGTGTTGCATGTCGGCGATGCGGCGGCGCAGACGCGGCACGTGCTCGAGGTGATCAGGACCACGCTGGAAGCCGCCGGGGCCCGTCTTGAGGATGTGGCGATGAACCACATCTTCCTCAAGGATTACGCCGATTACGCCGCCTTCAACGCGGTTTATGCCGAATATTTTCCAGGGGCCAAGCCGGCACGCTTCTGCATCCGGACCGAACTGGTCAAGCCCGACTGCCTGATCGAAATCGCCTCCATCGCGCATATCGGCTGATGGAGGCCGGGGGGCTTTACTACGAACTGCACGGCCCCGCAGACGGCGCGCCGCTGATCCTGTCGTCGGGCCTTGGCGGATCGGCGGGCTATTGGGCGCCGAACCTTGCCGCGCTGTCCGAACGTCATCGCGTCCTGCTTTACGACCACCGCGGGACCGGACGCAGCGACCGGATACTGCCGGACAAGGTCACGGTCGATGACTTTGCCGACGACATGCTGATGTTGATGGACGCGGCCGGCTGGGCCAGCGCGAGCATCGTCGGCCATGCGGCGGGCGGTGTCGCAGGCCTCGCGCTTGGGCTGAAGGCGCCGGCGCGGCTCGACCGGCTCGTCGTCGTCAACGGCTGGGCCAGCCCGGACCCGCATTTCCTGCGTTGCTTCGAGGCAAGGCTCAACCTGCTACGGCATTCGGGGGTCGAGGCGTTTCTCAAGGCGCAACCGATCTTCCTCTACCCGGCGGACTGGATCCGTGTTCACGCCACCGACTTGGATGCCGAATTGCCGCATCAAGTCGCGAACTTTCCCGGACCTGAGAATATGGAGAAGCGGATTGCCGCGCTCGCCGCATTCGATGTGCGGGGCCGGCTGGGCGCGTTGGGGACGAAAACGCTCGTGCTCGCTGCGGCGGACGACATGCTGGTGCCCAGCGGCGCTGGATCACGTTTGGCTCGAGAACTGGCCGGCGCGCGGTTCGAAATCATGGTGAACGGCGCCCATGCCTGCAACGTCACCGACCCAGACACCTTCAATCGCATCACACTCGATTTTCTGAGGAGCTAAGCCATGCAGGTCGGCGTTTTCGTGCCCATCAACAACAATGGCTGGCTGATCAGCGAGAATGCGCCGCAGTACATGCCCTCGTTCGATCTCAACAAGACGATCGCGCAAAGCGCCGAAAAACACGGGCTCGATTTCCTGTTGTCGATGATCAAGCTGCGCGGGTTCGGCGGCAAGACGCAGTTCTGGGAATATGGGCTGGAAAGCTTCACGCTGATGGCGGGGCTGGCCGCCGTGACCGAGAAGATCAAGATCTATGCGACCTGCCCGACGCTGATCATTCCGCCCGCCTTTGCCGCGCGGATGTGCAACACGATCGACAGCATCAGCCATGGGCGGTTCGGCCTCAACCTGATCACCGGCTGGCAACCGCCCGAATATACGCAGATGGGCGTGTGGCCGGGCGACGAGCATTTTCGCAATCGTTACAAGATGCTCGACGAATATGCCCATATCCTGCGTGAACTGTGGGAGACGGGGCGCAGCGACTTCAAGGGCGATTATTACACAATGGACGATTGCCTGGTGCGCCCGCAGCCATCGGGCGACATGAATATCATCTGCGCGGGATCGTCCGATGACGGGCTCGCCTTTTCGGCGAAATGGGCGGACTATGCCTTTTGCCTGGGCAAGGGGGTGAATACGCCGACGGCCTTTGCGTCCAACAACGACCGGCTGGCGCTGGCGACGGCGAAAACCGGGCGGGACGTTTCGGTGTTCGTGCTGGTGATGATCATCGCCGCGGAAACCGACGCGGCGGCGTTCGCCAAGTGGAAATCCTATAATGACGGCGTCGATCTCGACGCGATCGCCTGGCTGGCCGAACAGGGGGCGAAGGACAAGGTGAATGCCGACACCAATGTCCGCCAGCTTGCCGCACCGGAAGGGGCGGTGAACATTAATATGGGCACGCTGGTCGGCAGCTATGCCAATGTCGCACGGATGCTGGACGAGATGGCACAGGTGCCGAATACCGGCGGCGTGTTGTTGACCTTCGACGATTTCGTCGAGGGGGTGGAGGCGTTCGGCACCCATATCCAGCCGCTGATGAAATCGCGGCGCTGAGCGCCTCCGCGACGCGACGTCGCCATCCGCCTATCGACGGGTCAGCGGCATGAAGCGCGGATTGCGCAGCAGCGCGGCGGAAATCAGCGCGACGACCAGGCCGACCGGCAGGACTTCGGTCAGCGTGATCGCGACGCGCGCCAGCGGATTGGCGTAAAGGGCCTGCATCTGTGCCATCTGGGCCTGAAACGCGGCGAGTTCGCTGGCGCTCGCGCCCGCAGCGCGTTGTTCTTCCAGCATCCGCGCGCTCATTTCCGCGATAAAGTCACCGCCATTGATCGCTAGCACCGCTTCCCACACCAGCACATAGGCGAGGCTGCCGATCGCCGCGATCGCCAGCCCCATGCCGAGCGCGGGCCAGAAGCGGATCGCGCCGCCCAGCGCGACGTCGCGATGCCGCTTCACCCCGGCAAAGATCGCGGTAAAGGCGATCAGCATCGTCAGATAGCCGATCGCCATGCCGACGGCGTTGCCGGGCGGATTGTCGGCCATGAAAACGCCCATGGCGAACAACGGCACACCGACAATCACACCGGCGATCAGGCCATAGGTCAGGATCGTGCGAAACATCTGGAACCCCCTTTTGCGATTGAATGTCGTACCGGGTTGGCGCCGGATCGGGTCGTCACGCAATCGCCCATTCGGGTGATTCCGCGCAAATCGCCCGAATGGATCAGGCGAGCAGGCCGAGGTCGCGGGCCCGGGCAATCGCGTCGGTACGATTGCGTGCGTTCAGCTTTTCGAACAGCCGCGCGGCATGGGTTTTGACGGTGTTGGGCGAGATCGCCATGCGGCGCGCGATTTCCTTGTTGGCATCGCCCGCCGCAATGTGGCGCAGCACCTCCATCTCGCGCGCGCTGATGCCCAGCGCCGCCTGCGCCGCCGGATTGCCGGGTTCGCGCGCCGGGGCGGGGGCGCCGATCACGCGCGCACCGACCCACAGGCCGATGGCGAGAAACCCGGCCGCGACGATCAGCAGATAGAGTTCGATCGAATGCGCCCGCGCCAGCCAGCGATAGTCGAGCCATTGCAG
>CADEEK010000097.1 GCA_902826325.1 uncultured Sphingomonadales bacterium | reverse complement strand
TATCCTGCCGATGGGTGGCCGGGTGGGGGAGTGGGCCGGTGCCGCAACCCAACAAAGAACGCGCGCTGGCGAACGGATTATTCCGGGCGGGCGCGGGCCTGGGGGTAGGTGCCGAGCATGCGCATCGATTTGGTGTGGAAGCGCAGTTCGTCGAGCGCGCGGTCGACCGCCGGGTCGCCGGGGCGGCCGACGATGTCGCAATAGAATTCGGTCGCGGCAAAGCTGCCGCCGCGCTGATAGCTTTCCAGCTTGGTCATGTTGACGCCGTTGGTCGCGAAACCGCCCAGCGCCTTGTAGAGCGCGGCGGGGACGTTCTTCACCTCGAAGACAAAGGTGGTCATGAACGCGCCATGATCGCGCAGCGGCGCGGCGACGCGCGCCAGCACCACGAAGCGGGTCATGTTGTGGTCGGCATCGGCGACGTCATGGTCGAACACCGTGAGCTCATATAGCGGGGCGGCGCCGGGCGGGGCGAGCGCGGCGAGCGTGGGGTCGCCGGTTTCGGCGACCACCGCCGCCGCGCCCGCGGTATCGGGATAGCTGACCGGGGCGATGCCCTGTGCCTTGAGCCACAGGCGGCATTGGCCGAGCGCCTGGGGGTGGCTCATCGCCTTGACCACCTGGGCGCGTTCGCCGATGCCCATCAGCGCGTAGCGGATCGGCAGAAAATGTTCGCCGACGATCGACAGGCCCGATTCGGGCAACAGGAAATGGATGTCGGCGACGCGCCCGTGCAGCGAATTTTCGATCGGGATCATCGCGCGGTCGGCCTTGCCCTCGCGCACCGCGTCGATCGCATCGTCGAAGCTGAAACAGGGCAGCGGCAGGCTGGTCGGGAACGCTTCGAGCACCGCCATGTGCGAATTGGCGCCCGGTGCCCCCTGAAAGGCGACGGCGCGATTGGGCTCGGCCAGTGCGGCCTGGGTCATGCGCGCGACGATCGGGCGGGCGGGCGCTGCGAAACTGTCCATCGGCGGGCGCGATTAACCGGCTATCGGGCGATGGGCAAGCCTGGGTTGCGGTGCGTCAAAGCCCACACTAAAGGAACCGCGCAACGACGAAGCTTTACGTCATCATCTGGGGCAGAACGGGCGCGCAATGGACAATCGCATGAATACGATCGCAGGCTGGGTCCTGTTTGGCTGTGCATCGGCGCTGGGCCTCTCGATCGTCAGCGGCATGGTCTATAAGAGCCATGCGCCCGAAAAGGCGGGTTATCCGGTCGAAAGCGCCGACGGCGCCGAGGGTGAGGGCGGCGGTGCGTCGGTCGAACCGATCGCCAACCGCCTGGCCGCCGCCGATGTCGCCAAGGGGCAGGCATCGTTCGCCAAATGCGCCGCATGCCATTCGATCACCCAGGGCGGCGCGAACGGCGTCGGTCCCAATTTGTGGGCGGCGATGGGCAAGCCGCACGGCCATGTCGCGGGCTTTGCCTATTCCGATGCGTTGAAGGCGGTTCCCGGCAACTGGGACTTTGCGGCGATGGACGCCTGGCTCGCTTCGCCGCGCAAATATGCCGCCGGGACCAAGATGACCTTTGCCGGCCTGTCCGACCCGCAGGAGCGCGCCAACGTCATCGCCTATCTGAACGCCCAGGGTTCGAACCTGCCGCTGCCCGCGCCGGAAGCGGCTGCAGCCGATGCCGCACCGGCGGCGGACGATGCTGGTGCGCAGGCCGCTGAGGGTGCAACCCCGGCATCCGGTGCCCCCTCGGTCGATCCCGCTGCTGCGGAAGAGGCCGAAGCGGCGGAATAATCGCGGCGCGGGCGTTCCGTCGCCCGCGTTTCAGGCGTCAGCTGTCTGAATCTTCGGGGCGTTCGGCGTAGAAGCGCTGGACGATGTCCCAGCCTTCCTGCGCCGTTTCGCAAAAGTGGAACAGGTCGAGGTCGCGCGGGGAAATCACGCCTTCTTCGCACAGCGCTTCGAAATTGACGACGCGCGTCCAGAATTCCTTGCCGTAGAAGAGCACCGGGATCGGCGCGATCTTGCCGGTCTGGATCAGGGTCAGCAGTTCGAACGATTCGTCGAAGGTGCCAAAGCCGCCCGGGAACACCGCGACGGCGCGCGCACGCAGCAGGAAATGCATCTTGCGCAACGCGAAATAGTGGAACTGGAAGCTGAGCGAAGGGGTGACATATTCGTTCGGCGCCTGTTCGTGCGGCAGCACGATGTTAAGGCCGACCGATTCGCACCCCTTGTCCGCCGCGCCGCGATTGGCCGCTTCCATGATCGACGGCCCGCCGCCTGAACAGACGACGAAATGCCGCTGCCCGGCTTCGTCGAGCGGGTAGCAGCTGGCGAGATGGGCGAGTTCGCGCGCGACGTCATAATATTTCGATTTGGCGATCAGCCGCTGTGCGATCGCGCGCGAGCGGTCGTCGGTGGCGAGATCGAGCAGCGCCTGGGCCTTGGCCGGTTCGGGAATCCGCGCCGAGCCATAGATGACGAACATCGAGGCGATGTTCGCCTCGTCCATCAGCAATTGGGGTTTGAGCAGTTCGAGCTGGAACCGCACGGGGCGCAGATCCTCTCGCAGCAGGAAATCCATGTCCTGAAAGGCGAGGCGATAGGCGGGATGTTCGGTCTGGGGCGTGCTGACCGCGGTGGCCGCCGATTCGGCGTCCTGCCGGGCACGCGGGAACACGCGCGAGGGAAGCTTCCTGTCGTTCATTGTCGCGCGACTAGCCGAGATCGCGGCGAACCCCAAGCGGGATCGGTATCGGTCGAAACCATGGACCCGGGCGCAAACCGGCTGCTATCGGTTGGCGATGGATGGCGAAGCGAACCCGACACTGGCGCAATGGGCGGGCGGCGCCGAAATGTTCGATCGGCTGTTCGAACGCTTTTACGAACATGTCGCGGCCGATCCGGTGCTGGCGCCCGTGTTCGCCGGGATGGACCCGGCGCACGCGGCGCATGTCGCGCGGTTCGTGGCGCAGGTACTGGGCGGACCGGCGCGATATTCGACGGAGGGCGGCAGCCACGCCGGGATGGTCGCCCGCCACATGAACCGCGCGTTGACCGAGGCGCAGCGGCGGCGCTGGCTGTCGCTGCTGCTCGATACGGCCGACGAGGTGGGGCTGGCCGACGATCCGGAGTTCCGGGCGTCGTTCACCGGCTATCTCGAATGGGGATCGCGGCTGGCGGTGATGAATTCGCAACCCGGCGCGCCCGCGCTCGATCGCGATGCGCCAATGCCGTCCTGGGACTGGACTTCGCCCGGTGGCCCTTATCGGCCCGACTAGCTCAGCGGCAGAACGGCCCGCGCCCCATGTCGAAATGGAAGTGGTTGTAATGGGCGGCGTTGTAATCGGGGCCCAGCACCGTGGCGAACCGGCGACAGGCCGATTTGTGGATCACGCGCAGGAAATCGCGTTCGCGCGGGTCGCTCGATCGCCAGCCATGCTGGACGGTGACGCGACGGCCATCGCGCAGGATGAATGCGGCGACGTCGACGGCATTGCCCAGGCCATGTTCGGAGATCTTGCCCGCCGACGCCGCGCTGCCGCCGACGATGCCCCGGCAGCTGTAGGTGCCATAGGTTTCGACGCGGACCAGTTCGCCGTCCAGCAGTTCGCGCGCGGCGGGAACGGCGGCGTTGCGTATCCAGGCGATGAAGGTGCGCGCGAGCGGGCAGCGCATGGCTTTGAGGCCCGACACGGGCAGGCCGATATCGATCAGCTGCACCGCGCCGATCACCCGGCACCCCCCGCCATAATCGCGATCGGGCAACGGGCTGAACCGCACATCGCCGGTCGAAAGATCCGCGAAACATTGCTGCGTTTCGCGGCTGGTCGGCAGGTTGAGCGTCACCGGGCCGCGCGGATCGGGGCGAATCGGCGTGCGCGATGGCGCGCGGTCGTCACCCCCGCCGCCGAACAGGCAGCCGGAAAGCAGCAGCGGGAGCATGGCGGCGATGAAACGGCGCGATCGCATGGCGCATGGGTTTAACCCCGCTTGGTTAATCCGGCCTTATTCGAACACTTCATAGTCGCGCAGATGGCTCTGCACGTCGGTCAGTCGGCGGATGATCCACAGCAAGGTCAGGCCCGCGACCAGATCGACGGCCGTGCCGACCAGATCGATATAGGCGATCTCCAGAAAGTCATCGAGTGTCTGGGCGCGCAGCCCCAGCCGGAATGACAGATGTCCCAGCGCCGCCGAGATCAGCCATGCCCCCCACCATAGCCGCATCATGCCGGGCACCGGCTCGCCGTCCGGATCATGTGGCGCGTGGCTGGCCTGCCACGTTTCGCGAATGCCGCGAAACGGGCGGAACAGGTTGAGAATGGGGATGAAGAAAAAGCCGATATTCCATCCCGGCGAGACGGTCATGTGATCGCTGATCTGCCAGGCATTCTTGTTGACCCGATAGATCCAGCGCCCGATGACGATCGCACAGGCGAGATAGGCGAGCAGATAGATGGCGCCGGATATCGCAGAAACCTGATCGGCCGTTTCAAGCGAAGCCCATGCGTGCGGGTTGCCGGCCTGATCGGCGCCGATCGCCAGGATCATGTGGATTGCCGCACCGCCATACAACAATGCGGCGCCAAGCCAGACGATCAGCGCGATGACCGCCGCCTTGCCGATACCGCTCGGATCGCGAAATTCTTCCATGCCCCAATCCTCCCCTGACCGTCAGGCTAGACTGGCCAGAAGGCACGTCCAGCGAAATCGCAACGCGCATGCGACCTTGACACAGTGCGGCAAATCTTTAGGGCCGCCGACGGGCCACGCGGTCCCAACGCCGCGCGTGCTCTCTGCAAGGAGAGACTGACATGACTGAACTACCCGCTGCACCGACGGTCAAGCCGGTGCGTCCGCACTTTTCCTCCGGTCCCTGCGCCAAGCCGCCGGGCTGGGCCCCCGAAAAACTCAATATCGCGGTGATGGGCCGCTCGCACCGCTCGAAACTGGGCAAGGCGCGGCTGCAATATGCCATCGATCTGATGCGCGAGATGCTGAAGCTGCCCGATACGCACCGCATCGGCATCGTGCCCGGTTCCGACACCGGCGCGTTCGAAATGGCGATGTGGACGATGCTCGGCGCGCGCGGCGTGACGACGCTGGCCTGGGAAAGCTTTGGCGAAGGCTGGGTGACGGATGCGGTCAAGCAGCTCAAGCTCGATCCGACGGTGATCCGCGCCGATTACGGTCAGCTGCCCGACCTGTCGCAGATCAATTTCGCCGACGATGTGCTGTTTACCTGGAACGGCACCACCAGCGGCGTGCGCGTGCCGAACGGCGACTGGATTCCCGACGACCGCGAAGGGCTGACCTTTGCCGATTCGACCAGCGCGGTGTTCGCCTATGACCTGCCCTGGGACAAGATCGACGTCGCGACGTTCAGCTGGCAGAAGGTGCTGGGCGGCGAGGGCGGCCATGGCGTGCTGATCCTGGGCCCGCGCGCGGTCGAGCGGCTGGAGGCCTATACGCCTGCATGGCCGTTGCCCAAGGTGTTCCGCCTGATGGCCAAGGGCAAGCTCGCCGAAGGCGTGTTCAAGGGCGAGACGATCAACACCCCGTCGATGCTGGCGGTGGAGGATGCGATCTTTGCGCTCGAATGGGCGAAATCGCTGGGCGGGCTCGACGGCCTGATCGCGCGCAGCGACGCCAATGCCGCCGCGCTCGACAAGATCGTCGCCGAACGCGACTGGCTCGGCCATCTCGCCGCCGACATGGCGTCGCGGTCGAAGACCAGCGTGTGCCTGACCGTCGCGGGCGCGGACGAGGCGCTGATCAAGAAGATGGCGTCGCTGCTCGAGGCGCAGGACGCCGCCTATGACGTTGCGGGCTATCGCGACGCGCCGGCGGGGCTGCGCATCTGGTGCGGCGCGACGGTGGACACCGCCGATGTCGAAGCGCTCGGTCCCTGGCTCGACTGGGCCTATGCCGCGGCGAAGGCGGCTTAATATTTTCGTCACCCCGGCCTTGAGCCGGGGTCCAGCTTCTTCTGCACCGCCGCAAAAAAGGCGGGATCCCGGCTCAAGGCCGGGGTGACGGTGAAAACACAGGATTCCAATCATGCCCAAAGTACTTATCAGCGACAAAATGGACCCCAAGGCCGCCGAAATCTTCCGCGAACGCGGGGTCGAGGTGGACGAGATCACCGGCAAGACGCCCGAGGAACTGAAGGCGATCATCGGCGACTATGACGGCCTTGCCATCCGCAGCTCGACCAAGGTGACGAAGGAAATTCTCGACGCCGCGACGAATTTGAAGGTCGTCGGGCGCGCCGGGATCGGCGTCGACAACGTCGATATTCCCAATGCATCGGCCAAGGGCGTGGTGGTGATGAACACCCCGTTCGGCAATTCGATCACCACCGCCGAACATGCCATCGCGCTGATGTTCGCGCTCGCCCGCGACCTGCCCGAGGCCGACAAGTCGACCCAGGCGGGCAAGTGGGAAAAGAACCGCTTCATGGGCGTCGAGGTGACGGCCAAGACGCTGGGGCTGATCGGCGCGGGCAATATCGGGTCGATCGTCGCCGATCGCGCGCTGGGCCTGCGGATGAAGGTCGTTGCGTTCGACCCCTTCCTGTCGCCCGAGCGCGCGGTGGAAATGGGCGTGGAGAAGGTCGAGCTCGATCAGTTGCTGGCGCGGGCCGATTTCATCACGCTGCACACGCCGCTGACCGATCAGACGCGCAACATCCTGTCGCGCGAAAACCTCGCCAAGACCAAGAAGGGGGTGCGCATCATCAACTGCGCGCGCGGCGGACTGATCGACGAGGCGGCGCTGAAGGACCTGCTCGATTCGGGCCATGTCGGCGGCGCGGCGCTCGACGTGTTCGTCACCGAACCGGCCAAGGAATCGCCCCTGTTCGGCACGCCCAATTTCATTTCCACCCCGCATCTGGGCGCATCGACCAGCGAAGCGCAGGTCAATGTCGCGATCCAGGTCGCCGAGCAGATGGCCGATTTCCTGGTCAATGGCGGCGTCACCAACGCGCTCAACATGCCGAGCCTGTCGGCCGAGGAAGCGCCGCGGGTGAAACCCTATATGGAACTGGCCGAAAAGCTGGGCAGCCTGGTCGGTCAGCTGGCGCATGGCAATCTCGACCGCATCTCGATCCATAGCGAGGGCGCGGCGGCGGAGGTGAACCAGAAGCCGATCGTCAGTGCGGTGCTGGCCGGGTTCCTGCGCGTCCATTCGGACACGGTGAACATGGTCAACGCGCCGTTCCTGGCCAGGGAACGCGGCATCGAGGTGCGCGAGATCAAGACCGAGAAGGAAGGCGATTACCACACGCTGCTGCGCGTGTCGGTGAAGACCGAGGCGGGCGAGCGTTCGGTGGCCGGCACCTTTTTCGGCAATCAGGCGCCGCGCCTGGTCGAACTGTTCGGCATCAAGGTCGAGGCCGATCTGGCGGGGCCGATGCTGTATGTCGTCAATGAGGACGCCCCCGGGTTCATCGGCCGGATCGGCACCGCATTGGGCGAAGCGGGCGTCAATATCGGCACCTTCCACCTTGGCCGTCGCGATGCGGGGGGCGAGGCGGTGCTGCTGCTTTCGGTCGACGAGGCGGTGACGCCGGATCTGGTCGCCACGGTGCGCGCGCTGCCCGGGGTCAAGACGGCGATGGCGCTCAAGTTCTGAACCATCAAATCGTCACCCCGGACTTGTTCCGGGGTCCCCAGTGCGGCAAGCGACATTGCATGAGGCGTGGTGGACCCCGGCACGAGGCCGGGGTGACGAGGTTGGAACGATGAACGGATTGCTTCCCGAGGGATTTCACGATCGCCTGCCGCCCTTTGCCGATGCGGCGGCGGTGCTGGAGCGGCGCGTGCTCGATGTCGCGCGGCTTTATGGTTATGAGCGGGTCGATCCGCCGCTGGCGGAATTCGAGGATTCGCTGGGCGAGCGGTTGAAGGCGGCGAGCGCCAAGGACGCGGTGCGCTTCACCGATCCCGCGTCGCGCCGCACGCTGGCGATCCGGCCGGACATTACCGCCCAGGTCGGGCGGATCGCATCGACGCGGATGGCGCATCACCCGCGCCCGGTGCGGCTGTGCTATTCGGGCCAGATCGTCAAGCTGCGTGCGTCGCAGCTACGCCCCGAACGGGCGACGCGGCAAATGGGCTGCGAACTGATCGGGCGCGACGGCGTGGCGGCGGTGCGCGAGATCGTGACCGTCGCGGTCGCGGCGCTGGAGCGCGCCGGTGTCGCGGGCCTTGCGCTCGACTTCACCCTGCCCGATCTGGTCGAACAGCTGGCCCCCGATATGGATCGCGACCGGCTGGCGGCGCTGCGCGGGCGGCTCGATGCCAAGGATGCCGCCGGGGTCGCGGCGATCGATCCCG
>CADEEK010000096.1 GCA_902826325.1 uncultured Sphingomonadales bacterium | reverse complement strand
GCGCATCATCACCGACGAGACCAAGGCGGAAATGAAGCGCGTGCTGGCCGACATCCAGTCGGGCCGGTTCGTCAAGAATTTCGTGCTCGACAACCGCGCCGGCCAGCCCGAGCTGAAGGCCAGCCGCAAGGCCGCCGCCGCGCACCCGATCGAACAGGTCGGCAGCGAACTGCGCGCGATGATGCCGTGGATCAGCGCCAACAAGCTGGTGGACAAGGACAAGAACTGATCCCGACCCGGCGTTGGAAACGATCCGTTTCCAACAGCCAGTTTGACGGACGCGCCTGCCGGGACGAGGGTGGGCGCGTCCGTTTTCACGTTCCGGAGATTCGCATGCGCATTCTCATCGCCGCCATCGCCCTTGCCAGCACCGGCGCCGCCGTCACCGCTGCCCCGATCCTCGCCCAGCAGATGCCGGGCAGCAAATCGACCACCGCGATCACCGGCGGCAGCTATACCGCCGATCCCAACCACACGCTGGTCAGCTGGGAGGTCAATCATCTCGGCATCACGCCGCTCTGGGGCCTGTTCGGTCAGGTCAGCGGCACGCTCCAACTCGATCCAAAGAATCCCGCCGCGGCCAAGGTCGATGTGACGATCCCGATCGCCAAGCTGGCCACCGCCGCCCCCGGCCTGTCCGCCCATCTGGTGCGTCCGGGCAAGGATGGCGCCAAGCCCGATTTCTTCGGCCCCGCCCCCGCCGATGCACGGTTCGTCTCGACCGGCGTCGACGTCACCGGCACCCGCGCGAAGCTGCGCGGCGACCTGACGCTGAACGGCGTCACCCGCCCGATCGCGCTCGACGTCGATTTCTATGGCGCGGGCGCGGTCGGCGGCAAGGAACAGGTCGGTTTCGAAGCGCGCGGCACGCTCAACCGCAGCGATTTCGGGCTGGGGCTGGCGGTGCCGATGGTCAGCGACCAGGTGACGCTGAAAATCGCGGCAGCGTTCGTCAAATAGGGTCGTCAAACGGGGCTAAGCCGCCACCGCGCCGGTCGGGCGGCGCAGCTTGCAAAAGCTCTCGAACGTCGCCCGGACATTGGGCGACGCGTGCGCCACCAGCCGCCCGACCTGCGCGATCATCGCCGCGTCGTCGCCATGCATCTGGCTGGCCATCGCCCAGCCGCCGAATTCGCGCATCGCGATCGTGCGGCGCGACAGCACCACGATCGCGCGATGGCGGGGATCGGCGCTGATCCGCGCCATCGTTTTCAGCACCTGTTCCTGTGGCCCCTCCAGCGCCTGCAGGAATCGCTGCCGGTCGGCGTAAAGCAGGCCGGTGATGGCATCGCGCGCATTGTTCCGGCGCGAAACCGTCAGAATGTCGTCGACCGATAGCGACTGTCCCGGCGTGACCGAACTGATGTAAACAAGCTGATACATGTGGCACGCCTCTTCCGCACCGCCGCCAAATGCATCTAAACCATTTAGATTTCGTGTCTTTTCCGCCAATCGGCGGCGGGACTGGACAGCACGGTCATGCTCGTCCATGAACCCTGGCATGACCGCCATCCATGGCCTGCTTCTACTTGCACGACTTACGCGCCCTTAGGCGCGTGTTTCCGCGCGGCATCGATCCGGCGCGCACGGCCTAAGGGCAAAGCAAAGCCACAAGCCAATCCAGATTCTGCAAGAGAAATGCCATGACCATGTTGCGCGACCCCGCCGCCAAATACCGCCCCTTTCCCGCGATCGACCTGCCCGACCGGCAATGGCCCTCGCGCACCATCACGCGCGCGCCGCGCTGGCTGTCCACCGATATGCGCGACGGCAACCAGGCGCTGATCGACCCGATGGATGCCGAAAAGAAGACGCGGATGTTCGACCTTTTGTGTCGCATCGGCGTCAAGGAGATCGAAATCGGCTTCCCCGCCGCGGGCGCGACCGAATTCGACTTCATCTCCGGCCTGGTGCGCGACGGCAAGATCCCCGACGATGTGATGGTTCAGGTGCTGACACAGTCGCGCCGCGACCTCATCGAAACCAGCTTCGCCAGCCTGCGCGGCGCGAAACAGGCGATCGTCCATGTCTATAACGCGGTCTCGCCCGCCTGGCGCAAGATCGTGTTCGGCATGACCCGCGACCAGATCCGCGACATCGCAGTCGAGGGCGCAAAGATCATGCGCGATTGCGCCGCCGCCCAGGGCGATACCGACTGGCATTTCGAATACAGCCCGGAAACCTTTTCCACCGCCGAACTCGATTTCTCGGTCGAGGTGTGCGCGGCGGTGATGGACGTGCTGCAACCCACGGTCGATCGTCCGATCATCCTCAACCTGCCCGCCACGGTCGAATGCGCGACGCCTAACGTCTATGCCGATCAGGTCGAATGGTTCTGCCGCAACCTGCCGAACCGCGACGCTGCGGTGATCTCGCTGCACACGCATAACGATCGCGGCACCGGCGTGGCCGCGGCGGAACTGGGGATGATGGCGGGCGCCGACCGGGTCGAAGGCTGTCTGCTCGGCAATGGCGAGCGGACCGGCAATTGCGACCTCGTCACCGTCGCGCTCAACCTCTATACGCAGGGGATCGACCCCGGTCTCGATTTCTCCGACATCGACGAGATCGTGCGGACGGTCGAATATTGCACCAACATCCCGGTCCATCCGCGCACGCCCTATGCCGGGGATCTGGTGTTCACCGCCTTTTCGGGCAGCCATCAGGACGCGATCAAGAAGGGGTTCGCGGCCCAGGCGGCGCGCAACGACGATCTGTGGGAGGTGCCCTACCTTCCGATCGACCCCGCCGATCTCGGGCGCAGCTATGAAGCGGTGATCCGCGTCAATTCGCAAAGCGGCAAGGGCGGCGTCGCCTGGGTGATCGAACAGGACAAGGGGCTGAAGCTGCCCAAGCGGCTGCAGGCCGATTTCAGCCGCCATGTTCAGCGGCTGGCCGACGACACCAGCCGCGAACTCAACGCGCAGGACATCTGGGGCGCATTCGTCGCCGCCTATCGGCTGGAGGCGCCACAACGGTTCACGCTCGGCGCCTATGACGAAAGCCGCGCCGCCAATGGCGAACGCATCTTCGCGGGCACGATCGCGACCGACGGCGCCGAACGGACAGTCAGCGGGCGCGGCAACGGCCTGATCTCCAGCGTCGTCGCGGCGATGCGCGACGGGTTCGGCATCGATCTCGACATCGTCGATTATGCCGAACATGCCATCGGCCATGGCTCGGGCGCACAGGCCGCCGCCTATGTCGAATGCCGCATGCCCGACGGCCGGACGCTGTGGGGCGTCGGCATCGACGAGGATGTCGCCACCGCCAGCGTCCGCGCGGTGCTCAGCGCCGCGGGCGCGGTGGAATAGGGCCGCTCGGACGAAAACCCGCCGCCCCGGCCTTGTGCCGGGGTTCACCGCGCGGCAAATGCGGTGCGCAAGACCAGCGGACACCGCTCGCCCGACCGTGGACTCCGGCACAAGGCCGGAATGACGATTGCAGTGACAGGACGAACCCATGCAACGCTCTCCCCTCGCCCCCGCGACCTTTCCCGACCTGCCCGCAATCGGCGGCGTCACGCTGCGCGTCGCCCGCGCCCGCTACAAGCAATGGGACCGGTGCGACCTGACCTTCGTCACGCTGGATCGGGGCACCGCCGTCGCGGGTGTCACCACCGCCAGCAAATGCCCCTCGCCAGAGGTCGAATGGTGCCGCGACGCGCTCCCGCTGGGCAAGGCGCGCGCGCTGGTCGTCAATGCCGGGAACAGCAACGCCTTTACCGGCAATCGCGGCCGCGCGGCGGTGGAGGCGATCGCGGCGCGCGCGGCGGCGCATCTGGGCTGCAACCCGTCCGACATCTTCGTCTCCTCGACCGGGGTGATCGGCGTCCCGCTGCCGATCGACAAGGCGGAGGCGGGGCTGGACGCCGCCTTCGCCGCCACCCCATGCGACTGGGAAGTGGCGGCCGAAACCATCGGCACCACCGACACCTTCGCCAAGGGCGCCGTCACCCGCGCGGTGATCGGCGACCGCACCGTCAATCTGGTCGGGATCATCAAGGGCAGCGGCATGATCGCCCCCGACATGGCGACGATGCTCGGCTATATCTTTACCGACGCCGCGGTCGATCCCGCCTTCCTGCAGGCCGCGCTGGCGGACGCCAACCGCGCCAGCTTTTCGTGCATCACCGTCGACAGCGACACCTCGACCAGCGACACCGTCCTCGCCTTCGCCACAGGCACGGCGGGCAATGCGCCGATCGCGTCCCCGGAAGATGCGGGGGCCGACGCCTTTCGCGCCGCGCTCGCCGACCTCTGCCTGCAACTCGCCCATCTCGTCGTGCGCGATGGCGAGGGCGCATCGAAATTCATCCGCATTGATGTCGAGGGTGCCGAAAGCGACGCCAGCGCGCACCGCATCGCGCTCAGCATCGCCAACTCCCCGCTGGTCAAGACCGCCATCGCGGGGGAGGACGCCAATTGGGGCCGCATCGTCATGGCGGTGGGCAAGGCGGGCGAACCCGCCGACCGCGACCTGCTCGGCATCAGCTTCGGCGGGATCCAGGTCGCCGAACGCGGCATGGGCGTCGAAGGCTATGACGAAGCCCCCGTCGCCGCGCACCTCAAGGGCCAGGATATCGACATCGCCGTGGACCTGGGTCTGGGCACCGGTCGCGCGACCGTGTGGACGTGCGACCTCACCCACGGCTACATCTCGATCAACGCCGATTATCGCAGCTGAACCGATACCCGGACAGCGCCGCCATAACGTCACCCCGGCCTTGCGCCGGGGTCCCGCTTCTTCCTGAAAATGAAGCCGCCGGGCGTCAGTCCAGCGTCACCCCCGGCGCCAGCCGGATGCTCAGTTCCTTCAGCTGCCGCTCGCTGACCGCCGACGGCGCCTGCATCATCAGGTCCTCCGCCTTCTGGTTCATCGGGAACAGGATCACCTCGCGGATATTAGGCTGATCGGCCAGCAGCATGACGATGCGATCGACCCCCGGCGCCGACCCGCCATGCGGCGGCGCGCCATATTTGAAGGCGTTGATCATGCCCGCGAAATTGCTGTCCACATCCGCCTGCGAATAGCCGGCGATCTCGAACGCCTTGTACATGATCTCCGGCCGGTGGTTCCGGATCGCGCCCGACGACAATTCGATGCCGTTGCACACGATGTCATACTGCCACGCCAGGATGTCGAGCGGGTCCTTGCTCTCCAGCGCCGCCAGTTCGCCCTGCGGCATCGAAAATGGGTTGTGGCTGAAATCGATCTTCTTCGCGTCCTCGTCATATTCGAACATCGGAAAATCGACGATCCAGCAGAATTCGAACCGGCTCTTGTCGATCAGGTCCAGCTGTTCGCCCACGCGCGTGCGCGCCAGCCCCGCCAGCTTCGCCGCCTGCGCTTCCTTGCCCGCGGCAAAGAAGATGCCGTCATCGGGACCAAGGCCCAGTTGGTCCGCCAGCGCCGACATCTTGTCCTCGCCATGGTTCTTGGCGATCGGCCCGCCCCATTCGCCGCCCTTGCGCGTCGCATAGCCCAGCCCCGCAAAGCCTTCGCCCTGCGCCCAGCTGTTCATGTCGTCGAAGAATTTGCGGCTCTTGTCCGCCGTCCCCGGCGCCGGGATCGCGCGCACCACATCGCCTGCCTCGACGATCGAAGCAAATCGCCCGAAACCAGATCCTTGGAAGTGATCGCTGACATCGGAAATCAGGATCGGGTTGCGCAAATCGGGCTTGTCGTTGCCATATTTCAGCATCGATTCGCGGTATGGAATCCGCTTGAACGGCAGCGGCGAGACGGTCCGCCCCTTCCCCTGCCAGTCGGCAAACTCCTCGAACACGCCATGCAGCACCGGCTCGATCGCCGCGAACACATCGTCCTGCGTCACATAGCTCATCTCGAAATCGAGCTGGTAGAATTCGCCCGGCGAACGATCCGCGCGCGCATCCTCGTCGCGGAAACATGGCGCGATCTGGAAATAGCGATCGAACCCCGCCACCATCAGCAGCTGCTTGAACTGCTGCGGCGCCTGCGGCAGCGCATAGAATTTACCCGGATGCACCCGGCTCGGCACCAGATAGTCGCGCGCGCCCTCGGGCGAGGATGCGGTCAGGATCGGCGTCTGGAACTCGGTAAAGCCCTGATCGATCATCCGCTTGCGCAGCGATGCGATCACATGGCTGCGCAACATGATATTGGCGTGCAGCCCCTCGCGCCGCAAATCCAGGAAGCGGTTGCGCAGCCGGATTTCCTCGGGATATTCCGCCTCGCCAAACACCGGCATCGGCAATTCCTGCGCCGCCGACTGCACGGTCACGCCGCGCGCGAACACCTCGATCGCGCCGGTCGGCAGGTTCGGGTTCACCGTCGCCTCAGACCGCGCCTTGACCACCCCGTCGATCGTCACGACCGATTCGACGCGCAGACCCTCCAGCACCGCCAGCGCGGGCGAATCGCTGTCCGCGACGATCTGCGTCACGCCATAATGATCGCGCAGATCGACGAACAACACCCCGCCATGGTCGCGCTTGCGGTGAATCCAGCCCGACAGGCGGACGGTTTCCCCGACCTGGGCAGCGGTCAACTGGCCGCAATGGTGCGAACGATAGGCGTGCATGGGTTTGACTCGACTTCCTCAACACCGTCATTCCCGCGCAGGCGGGAATCCATTCTCACCATTCGCGGTGGCAACGAACCCCCGCCTGCGCGGGGATGACAGCTTAAAAAACCAAGCCGCGCGCTTCCCCTTCACACAGCCCTTTGTCAACCCGCCCGCGCACGTCTATGGCCGCGCGATGCATATTCACGGCCTGATCGAAGACTCGGCAAGTCTCGCCAATCTCTGCACCCGCCTTGCGCAGCAACCGTTCGTCACGGTCGACACGGAATTCATGCGCGAAAACACTTTCTGGCCCGAACTCTGCCTGATCCAGATCGCCGACACGAACGAAGCGGCGGCGATCGACCCGATGGCCCCCGATCTCGACCTCACGCCCCTGCTCGACCTGCTGGTCGATAACGAGGATGTGCTCAAGGTCTTTCACGCGGGCGGCCAGGACCTCGAAATCGTCTATAATCTCACCGGCAAGACCCCGCATCCGCTGTTCGATACCCAGGTCGCGGCGATGGCACTGGGGCAAGGCGAACAGATCGGCTATTCCAACCTCGTCGAAACCTATCTCGGCATCACCGTGGACAAGGGCGCGCGCTTTACTGACTGGTCGCGCCGCCCGCTCGACAAGCGCCAGATCGATTACGCCATCGCCGATGTGACGCATCTGTCCGCGATCTTCCCCAAAATGCTCGAAAAGCTGCGCAAGACCGGGCGCGGCGCGTGGCTGGACGAGGAGATGGAGCGGATCGCCGATCCCGAAAACTATCGCAACGATCCCGACCGCGCGTGGCAACGCATCCGCATTTCCAGCCGCAAGCCCGATGTGCTGGGGCGCCTGAAAGCGCTCGCCCGCTGGCGCGAGCTTGAGGCGCAGAACAAGAACCTGCCGCGCGGCCGCATCGCCAAGGACGAAACGATCGCCGACCTCGCCGCCAACCCGCCGCGCAAACAGGGCGACCTTACCCGCGTGCGCGGCCTGTCCGCCGCCTGGGGCGGCAACGACATCGGCGGACGGCTGATGGAGGCGCTCGACGGCGCCACCGCCATGTCGCCCGACGAACTGCCCGCGCGCGACGACCGCAAGCTGCCGCTGGGCAAGGAAGGGGCGCTGGTCGCCGACCTGCTCAAGCTGCTGCTCAAGATCCGCGCCCGCGACATCAACGTCGCCGCACGCCTGCTCGCCCGGTCCGACGATCTCGAGGCACTGGCGGCAGGCAAGCGCGAGGATCTGGCGATCCTGCACGGCTGGCGGTTCGAACAATTCGGCCGCGACGCGCTGGCGCTGGTCGAGGGGCAGCTTGGCTTTACCGTCCGCAATGGTAAGCTCAAAATGACCCGGACCGAGGAACCGTCGCCATGATCCGCCCCGCGCTCGCCCTGCTGTCGCCGCTCCCCCTGCTCACCGCCGCCTGCGCGCCGATGCCGGGGCCGGAAGCCGGCGTGCTGTGCAACGCCGATCGCGTGCAGCCGCTGGTCGGTCGCGAAGCCGACGCACGCACGGTCGAGGTGGCGAAACAACGCTCCGGCGCCCGCACCGTGCGCCTGATCCGGCCGGGGCAGGCAGTGACGATGGACTTCCGCTCCGACCGGCTGAACCTCGAACTCGACGACGTCAACACGATCAAAACCGCCCGCTGCGGCTGAACCGGCAGCACCCGTCACCCCGGCCTTGAGCCGGGGTCCCGCTTTTTCATCAACATCGGCAACATAGCGGGCGTCCGGCACAGAGCCGCAATGCCGCCCTTGCGCGCCTAAACCTCGACCCCCGCACTCAACCCCAGCGCCCCGGCCAGCGCCCGGTG
>CADEEK010000095.1 GCA_902826325.1 uncultured Sphingomonadales bacterium | reverse complement strand
CGATCTGGTGGTAGACCATCGCGAACGACATCACGCCTTCGACGGCGCCGATGCTGGCGCCGTCGACACGGATCCGCACGTCGCTGGCGCGCGTGACGTCGAGTTCGGAGATGCGTTCGGCCATGACGCGACTTCGTCCAATCTGCCCGGCGATCGGGCAGCAGGCAATGACGCAAGCGATCGCGCTGCGCGCGCCATGAATTTGCGTGACACGGAGGCGGCGCACCGCTTTCTTTCCTGCAAGCGCCGGCGAGAGGTCGGACGCATTTGCCAAGACACGAAGGGGGCTTTCGATGGTCGACACCAAATTGAATCGCCGCGCGCTGTTTCTGGGCGGCAGCGCCTTCGCCGGACTCGCGATGACGGCGCCGGGCGCGTCGTCGCGCGTGCTCGACGAGGTGCTCTCGACCAAGAAGCTGCGCGTGGGCGTCAATCCGACGCTGCCGCCGCTGGCGAAGTTCAGCGACAAGAACGAGCTCGAGGGCTTCGACGTCGACGTGGCGAAGGAGATCGCGCGCATGCTCGGCGTCGAGCTCGAGCTGGTGCAGGTCGGCTCGCCCGACCGCATCCCGTTCGTCGCCTCGGGCCGCATCGACATCGTGATGGGCGCGATGACGCGCACGCCGGAGCGCGCGAAGGTCATCGACTTCACCGTGCCGGTCCACACCGAGATCCTGGGCGTGCTCACGACCGAGGGGAAGCCGTTCAAGACCTGGCAGGAGCTCAACGACGAGAAGATCTCGCTGGTGCAGGTGCGCGGCACGACGCCGGTGCAGTGGATCGAGCGCAACGCGCCGAAGGCCAAGGTCACGCTGCTCGACAATTATCCCGACGCGATCCGCGCGATGTCGCAGGGCCGCGGCGACGCGATGGTCGACGTGCTCGATTTCGTGGGCGTGCTCATGAACAACTACAAGAGCACCAAGTGGAAGGTGCTCGATACGCCGGTCGACATCTACTACTGCTGCCTGGGTGTCGCGAAGAACAGCCGCACCCTCACCGACTGGCTCAACGTCGCGGTGTTCGACATGCACCGCTCCGGCTTCATCGACCGCAGCTGGGAGAAGTGGTTCGGCGTGAAGATGTTCGCGCCGGTCGGCGTGACGCCGTACTTCTGATCCGGAACCGCAATCCACCGCCGAGGGAGCCGCCGCCATGCGTCGCCTATTGTTCCTGCTGGCCGCCCTGAGCGGCTTCCTTCTCGGCGGCGGCACGGCCGTCGCCGGTGACGACCACACCCGACGGCAAACCGGTGACGATCTCCACGCGGAACGGCCCGTCGAGCCGCACGCGATCGAAATCGGTCAGCATGAAACTGCGCTCGCGCAGCTGCGGCGCGGCGGCGCTGGTGGCGATCAACAGCAACGGGGCGAATATCAGGCGACAGCGCATGGCCGATCATCGCACCGATCCGGGCGATCGGGCAAGCGCCGCGCGCGCGGCGTCACCCTTTCCGCCCCGCGTCAGCTACAGCGCACGTCGCCCGATCCCATCTTGCTGACCGCGCACTTCGCGCCACCGGTCAGCTCGACATCGCCCGATCCGACGACCGACACCTTGGCATCGCCCGTCACCTGCGCCCGCGCCCCGCCCGATCCCGCAATCGACACATCGGCGGATTTGGCGCGCAGCCCCGCCGCATTGACGTCGCCGGACCCCGCGATCGACATGTCGACGGCCCCCGCCTCACCCGAAGCGACATTGATGTCGCCCGATCCCGCGATCGACAGGCTGACCTTGCCCGCGCGCAGCGCCGCGATGGTCATGTCGCCCGATCCCGCCACCGATCCGTCGAAATCGCCCTCGCCGCGCGCGATCGTCATGTCGCCCGATCCGGCGATGTCGGCGGCACGCAGGCGGGGCAGCGTGACGCTGATCGTGGCGCCCTTGCCGCCGCCCCATTGCCATTCGCCGTCGCGCCGCCCGATGCGCAGCGTGTCGCCATCCTTGCGGATTTCCAGCCGGTCGAGCAGCGCGCTGTCACCCGTTGCGGTCACGGCAAAGGCGCTGCCCGCCTTCACCTCGACATTGTCGGCGCCGCGCAGCGACACGGCGGAGAAATCGGCAACGGCAAAGCTGCGCGTCCCGCCGCTCCCGCTCGGCTCGACAATATCCCCCTTCATGCCGCTGGCGACGTTGCAAGCAGCCAGCGGAAGGATCGCAACAAGGGCGAGCAGGGCTTTCATCTTCAATCTCCACCTGTGTATTGTATCAATAATACACCATCGACCCTCACGCAAACAGAAATCGCGCAAACAAAAAGGGCGGCCCGCATGGGGCCGCCCCTTTCGACAGGCAATGCGCCGCGTTCAGGCCGGCACCTTGTCCTTGTTATAGATCGCCGCAGCCGCGCGCAGAATGTCGAGCAGCTTTTCGAGCGCCGCCTTCTCGTCGATCTGCTCCATCGCCGCCAGTTCGCGGGCCAGGCGGCTGGCTGCCGCCTCGAAAATCTGGCGTTCGGAATAGCTCTGCTCAGGCTGGTCGTCAGCACGGAACAGGTCGCGGACCACTTCGGCGATCGACACCAGGTCGCCCGAATTGATCTTCGCCTCATATTCCTGTGCCCGGCGTGACCACATCGTCCGCTTGACCTTGGGCTTGCCCTTCAACGTATCCAGCGCTTCCTTCAACGTCTTGTCGCTCGACAGCTTGCGCATGCCCACGCTCTCGGCCTTGTTGGTCGGCACGCGCAGCGTCATTTTCTCTTTTTCGAAACGAAGCACATAAAGTTCGAGCTGCATGCCCGCGATTTCGGATTTCTGGAGCTCGATCACACGGCCAACGCCGTGCTTGGGGTAAACGACATAATCGCCGACGTCGAAGGACAGCGCCTTGGCAGCCATGTGCGGGAAGCCTTTCTTCAAGAAACGGCCCATTGCGGATTGCGTCACATGCCCGCCGTGATTAGGGGGCAGGAACGCCATCGGGCCTGATTAAACCACGGGTCTCCAGCGGAGCGCGAATCCCCGCGTCCGAGCTATGGTTTAACACAGATGCAATAAAATTACCACAGCGGAATCCGCGTGACGGGACGGTTGCGCGCGCCTTGAACCGCGCAGGCGCGATCGACCGATCGACGCTACGGCAACCCCGCCCAAACCGGCTCGCTCAGTCGCCCGCACCCGGCTCGGCGGAGAAATACTTCTCGTATTTGCCCTCTTCGCCCTTGTGCTCGTCGGCATCGGCGGGGGTCTGGTCGCCCTTGCGCGTCACGTTCGGCCATTGCGCGGAGAAGCTGTTGTTGAGCTCCAGCCACTGTTCCAGCCCGCTTTCGGTATCGGGCAGGATCGCGTCGGCAGGGCATTCCGGCTCGCAGACGCCGCAATCGATGCACTCGCTGGGGTTGATGACGAGCATATTCTCGCCCTCATAGAAACAATCGACCGGGCACACCTCGACACAGTCCATATATTTGCAGCGAATGCAGGCGTCGGTGACGACATAGGTCATGGCAGGTTCGGCCCCTTTGGCGCCCGGCGGGCGATAACGATTGCCCCCTGCTATGGCCGTGCCGGGGGCACGTCAATCAAGAGACGCTTTCTGCGATACATTTTCAATCTTTGCCTCACCCTGCATGCCCTGCGGACCCGCCAGCAATTCCTGATACAGCGCCGCCGCCTCACCCGCCGGACCGCGGCGGCGCGGCAGGCTGTCGATGCGCAGCACGCGCACCCGCCCCTGCTGGGCAAAGGCGATCACCGATCCGACCCGCACCTGCGCCGACGACCGCTCGATCCGCCGCCCGTCGAGCCGCACCCGGCCCGCCTCCACCAGTGCCTGCGCCGCGCTGCGCGACCGGGCAAGCCGCGCGAACCACAGGAACCGGTCGAGCCGCATCGCCAGCGCGGGATCATTCATCGATCAGCTCGGCGAGCATGGCAAAGGCATTGTCGCGCGGCGGCGGCTTGGGCCTGGCCAGCGGCGTCAGCCCCTTCCACGCCCAGCGCGGCGGTGCGTCACCCGGCGTTCGCACCCCGCGAAAGCCAAGCTGCGCCATCAACCGCGCCTGGGTGCCGGCGGTCAGCCCCATCGATGTCGCCAGCGCCGGATCGGGCGCGAACGGCTCGCGCCCTCTGCGCCGGTCATGCACATGGCGCGCGATCCGCTCAATCAGGTCGATGCGCACCGCCTGCCGCCCGATCGGGCGAAAGCCATAGGGCAGGTCCGCGCCCGGATCGCCGCGCGCCAGCACGCTCGCCGCATCGACCGGCGCCGCCGCCAGCCCCAGCAGCGCCTGTCGCGCCACCGCCGCGCGCGGCTTGAGCAGTGCAGGCACGAACAGGTCGAGCGTGCCGATCGTCACCCCCGCCTTGTGCAACAGCTTGCGCTCCGCCGGGCTCAGCGCTTCGACCAGCGCGCCGACGGCACGGCGCGGCAACATCCCGCCGGCCTCGACCAGCGATCCGGCGAGCGAGCGCACCTGCCCCCCGGCCTCGGGCGAGCGGCTCAGATGATCGAGCGCGATCAGCGCGGGCAGATCGCCCGCCAGCCGGTCGGCGACCCATTGCGCCAGCCGCGCCTGCACCGCCGCGCGTTCGTCGGCGGACAGGACATTGAGCGCGCGGTCGAGCCGCAGCTCGGGGCGAACCGGATTGGCCGTGCGCACCATCGCCGCAACGGCCACGCCGCGCCATTCGATCCGGTCGTCGATGCGGGTCAGTTCATCGTCGCCGGCGGCGGCCAGCGCCGCGCCCCGGCGACGCAATTCGCCCGCCAGCCCGCGCTCCGCCGCCGCCAGCAACATCCGCTTGTCCGCCACCCGCGCATCGGGCGCCACGGCAAAGCGAAACCCGTGCAGCTGGCCCAGCACATGCCCCTCGACGCTCACCTCGCCATCGGTGCCGACGCTGACCGGCAGGTCGGCGGGATTGGCGCCGATCTGACGCAACAGCACGGTCGTGCGCCGGTCGACGAACCGCTGGGTCAGGCTGGCATGCAGCGCATCGGACAGCCGCTCCTCCAGCATCCGCGTGCGTTCCGCCCAATGCGCCGGATCGGCCAGCCAGTCGCGCCGCTGTGCGATATAGGCCCAGCTGCGCGCCGCCGCGATCCGCCCCGCAATCGTCTCGACATCGCCATCGACCCGGTCGAGCCGCGCAATCTCGTCGGCGAACCATTGATGCGGCAAATGTCCGTTGCCCTCGCTCAAATGGCCATAGAGGCGCGACACGAACCGCGCATGCGGATCGGCGCCCAGCTTGCGGAAATCGGGCAGGCCGCACGCCGTCCATAACCGCTTGACCGCCGCGGCCGATCGGGCGCGGTCGCGCACCCAGTCCTCCCCCGCCAGCCGTTTCAGCACGGTCAGGTCGACCGCCTGCGGCGCGGGCCGCAGCACGGGCGATTGCGGGCGTTGCTCCAGGCTTTCGATCAGCGTGTCGAGCGTCGCGAAATCGGGCGCCGCCTCGCGCCAATAGAGAGGTTCGGCGCGCGGAATCGCATGATCCTCGATCGCGGCGACCTCTTCGGGGGTGAACGCCCCCGGCCCTTCCTCGACCAGCGCGCCGAAGGTGCCGTCGCGCTGATGCCGTCCCGCGCGTCCCGCGATCTGCGCCATTTCCGCGATGGTCAGCCGCCGCTGACGCCGCCCGTCGAACTTGTTCAGGCTGGCAAAGGCGACATGGGTGACGTCGAGATTCAGGCCCATGCCGATCGCGTCGGTGGCGACGAGATAATCGACCTCGCCCGCCTGGAACATCGCCACCTGGGCGTTGCGGGTGCGCGGGGACAGCGCGCCCATCACCACCGCCGCACCGCCGCGCAGCCGCCGCAGCGCCTCGGCCACGGCATAGACCTCCTCGGCGGAAAAGGCGACGATCGCCGATCGCTTGGGCAGGCGCGACAGCTTGCGCGCACCGGCATAGCGAAGTGTCGAAAAACGCGGGCGCGACACCGCCTCCACCTCGGGCAGCAACTGGCGCAGCACCGGGCGCAGCGCATCGGACCCCAGGATCATCGTTTCGTCGCGCCCGCGCGCATGCAGGATGCGGTCGGTAAAGACGTGCCCGCGCTCAAGGTCCGCGCCCAGCTGCGCCTCGTCCAGCGCGACGAAGCTCAGCTCGCGGTCCATCATCATCGATTCGGCGGTGCACAGGAACCAGCGCGCCCCCGGCGGCACGATCCGCTCCTCGCCCGTGACCAGCGCGACCTCTTTGGGTCCCTTGATCGCCACCACCCGGTCGTAAACCTCGCGCGCCAGCAGGCGCAGCGGAAAGCCGATCATACCGCTCGAATGCGCGATCAGGCGTTCGATGGCGAGGTGCGTCTTGCCGGTATTGGTCGGGCCGAGCACCGCCGTCACCCGGCTGTTGGAAGCGCCGTTCATTACAGATCCCAAGATTGCCGCGACTCGCCGGTTATTCAAGCGCCCGTTTTGCGCTTATCGTTAATGGTTCCCCAACCCTTATGGTTAATTCACGCCCCATCCCCGCACCGGCACGACTCGCCGCAATCGGCCATCGCCGACCGGCTGCTTAATTTGACTTTAGGATGTCGTGCCCACAACGCTTCTGCCCATGCCGGGGGTCGGCAAGCGGACAGGTTCATTTTCGGGGGCAGCGCACCTTGTTCTTGCGCAGCGATCAGGGTCTGGAACAGGCGGGCGGCGCAGCGGCGCTGTCCTTTGGCCGCGTCTCGCCGGTTCGCCAACCCGGCCTGATCGACCGGCTTCGCGAACGCTATCCCGATTTTGAGGCGGTGCCGGATCTCGGCTCGCGCATCGGCACGATGGACTGGTGGCGTGGCGCCGCGACCTGCGCCGCGCTGTGCGCCGCGGTCGTGCTGCTCTCGCCCGGCTTTGAACGACCCATTTATGCCAAGGTGCCGGGCGCGCTGACCGGCAGCGACGCCGATGTCGCGCGGGCGCAGGCGATCGCCCCGATCGCGGCGGGCGCGACCACCGGCACGCGGCTCGCCGCGACAAATCTCGTCACCCCGCTCAGCGAAACGCCCGAACGGCCGATCCTGCAACATACGCTGACGCTCGGTGCCGGATCGGGCCTTGCCGCCGCGCTGGCACGATCGGGCGTCGGGCGGGGCGAGGCGACGCTGGCCGCCGATCTGATCGCCGATGCGATCGCGCTCGGCGACCTCAAATCGGGGACGCAGATCGACCTGACGCTGGGCCGCCGCGCCGACAAGTCACAGCCGCGCCCGCTCGAAAAACTGGCGTTCCGCGCGCGCTTCGACCTGAGCCTCGAACTGATCCGCGCCGATGGCCAACTGGCGCTCAACGAAATTCCCATCGCCATCGATCACACCCCGCTGCGCATCCGTGGCCGGGTGGGCGACAGCCTGTATCGCTCGGCCCGCGCCGCCGGTGCCCCGGCCAAGGCGGTCGAAACCTATATCCGCTCGATCGCGACGCGCATGCCGATCAGCCGCCTGGGCGCCGATGCGCAATTCGACATCATCGTCGAACAGGCCCGCGCCGCGACCGGTGAGGTGCAGATGGGCAACCTTCTTTACGCCGGTCTCGACGGCAAAGCGGGCAAGGTCCAGCTCGTCCGCTGGGAAGATGGCGGGCGTGTCAGCTGGTTCGACGGCAAGGGCAAGGGCGAGCGCAAGGGACAGATGGCGATGCCCGCGTCGGGCCGCATCAGCTCGGGCTTCGGCCTGCGCCGCCATCCGGTGCTGCGCTTCACCCGGATGCACAAGGGGCTGGACATTGCGGCGGGCTATGGCGCGCCGATCCGCGCCGCCAATGACGGCACCATCGCCTTTGCCGGTCGCAATGGCGGCTATGGCAATTTCGTCCGCATCAACCATTCGGGCGGCATGGGCACCGGCTATGGCCATATGAGCCGCATCGCGGTGCGTTCGGGCCAGCGCGTCGCGCGCGGCCAGGTGATCGGCTATGTCGGCTCTACCGGCATTTCGACCGGGCCGCACCTGCATTACGAACTCTATCGCAACGGCGTCGCGATCAATCCGCGCTCGGTCTCCTTCTCGGTCGTCGAACAGCTGGGCGGCAACGACCTGCGCGCCTTCCGCGCCAAGCTCGCGCAGCTGATGGCCGTCCCGGTCGGCGGCACCCGCGCCACGACGACGGAAACCGCCGAGGAATAAGCTGGTTCAGGCGGTTCGGCGAGGCCCGACCGGTTAGGAAACGGGCGCGAGTCTTTGTCTGTTTACGGCACCAGCCCACGCCCCCACCCGGCCAGCGCTTGCTTGTTTACGGCACCGGCCCGCTCCCCCACCCGGCCACCCATCGGCAGGATATTCTGGAATGGGTGGCCGGGTGCGGGTAGCCCCGCAAAGTATTACTTTGCGGGGACCCCGTGGGGGAGCGGGCCGGTGCCGCAAACACAAACACAGACTCGCGCGCCGGCGCCGTAAACCAGGGGTGCCGCGCTCTAACGCCCCTGCGCGCGCCAGCGCTTGATCGTGCGCTCCAGCGCGACGTC
>CADEEK010000094.1 GCA_902826325.1 uncultured Sphingomonadales bacterium | reverse complement strand
GGAACATCGCCGAGTAGCGGGGCGTGCCGGTCGAGATAGGCGGCAACCGGCAGCCGGTCGATCGCCGCCGCCGCCCGCGGATCGGCGTCGATCGCGGCGGCATCGATCGCGATGCGCCGCGCGAACGGGGCGACGCGAGGCGCCAGTTCCGCCGGATCGACCACCGCCCCGTCGATCAGCACGACCGACTGGTGCGCCCCCGGCTTGCGATCGACCAGCGCGATGCCAAAGCTGCGCGCCAGCGCATGCATGTCGTCATGGTCGCTGTTGACCAGCTGCCCGCCCGCCTCGAACAGCTGGCCGTCGCTGGCACGCTGGGTGAACATCCGCCCGCCCAGCCGGTTGCGCCCTTCATACAGCCGCGCGTCGATTCCCGCCTGGCTCAGGTGATGCAGCGCCGACAGGCCCGCAATCCCGCCGCCGATGATCGCGACGCGCGCCGCTTTGGGCAGCGCCAGCGCGGGCGTCGGCATCCCGGCGCCCGCCGCGATCCCGCTCGCCGCCATCCCCTGCAACAGCGCGCGGCGGCCGATTCCCGACGGGCCGGGGCGCGGCGGCGCGGCGCCGCGATCGGCCAGCAACTGCCGCCGCGCCTGCTGCAATGCACGCCACAATGCCTCGCTTCCCCGCATCACACTCCCCTGCGCGCGCCCTGCAACGATGTTGCAGTGCCCACAAACCTTGCCATCCGCGTCCGGTTCGGCCACATCCGCGCGCCATGAACGCACCTGTCGCAAAACCCTGGGTTCTGGACATCGCGCCCTATATTCCGGGCCGCTCCACGACCGATGATGGACGCAAAGCCGTAAAACTTTCGTCAAACGAAAATCCGCTCGGCACCTCGCCCGCCGCGCGGGCCGCCTTCGAACGCGCGGCGACCAGCCTCGAACGCTATCCCGACGCCGCCGCGCACGAACTGCGCGATGCGCTGGCGACACATCATGATCTCGATCCCGCGCGCATCATCTACGGCAATGGGTCGGACGAGGTGCTGCATCTCGCCGCCGGGGCCTTTGCCGGGCCGGGGGACGAGGTCATCTATGTCAATTACGGCTTTTCGGTCTATCCGATCGCCGCGCGGCGGGTCGGCGCGACGCCGGTGGTCGCGCCCGACAATGACTATGCGACCGATATCGGCGCGATCCTCGCCTGCGTCACCGAACGCACGCGGGTCGTGTTCATCGCCAATCCCAACAACCCGACCGGCACCTTCGCCACGCGGGAAGAAATTGCGCGGCTCCATGCGGGGCTGCGCGCCGACATCCTGCTGGTGATCGACCATGCCTATGCCGAATATATCGACGAAGCGGTCGACGATGGCGCGATGGAACTGGCCCGGAACGCGCCCAATGTGCTGGTGACGCGCACCTTCTCCAAACTCTATGGCCTCGCCGCCGAACGGATCGGCTGGGGCTATGCCTCGGCCGCGATTATTGAGGCGATGCACCGCATCCGCCTGCCGTTCGGCATCACCATCGCCGGAACGGCGGCGGCGATCGCGGCGCTGAACGATCGCGACTTCGCCGATCGCACGCGGGCGCACAATGCGAAGTGGCGCGACTGGTTCAACGCGGAAATCGCCAGGCTCGGCAATGCGGGCCTGCGCGCGGTGCCCAGCCAGGCCAATTTCGTGCTGGTGCTGTTCGAAGGCGACCTGACCGCACAGGCGGCGTATCAGGGGCTGATGGACGCGGGCTATATCGTGCGCTGGCTGCCCGGACAGGGGCTGCCGCATGGCCTGCGCATCACCATCGGCACCGAAGCGGAAACGCGCGCGGTGATCGACATTCTGAACAACCTCGTCGCCGATGCGCGCAACGCGGCGATGTCGGGGTGAAACAGTTCGGCATTATCGGCTTTGGCCGGTTCGGACAGCTCGCGGCGCAGCATCTGCGCGATCGCTTCGACGTCGTCGTGACCGACACCGGCGACATCGCCGCCGCCGCCGCGGCGCAGGGCGTGCGCGCCGGATCGCTCGCCGATGCCGCGCGCTGCGACGTGGTGATGCTCGCCGTGCCGGTGCAGGCGATGGCAGCGATCATCGCCGCCATCGCCCCGCTGGTGCGCCCCGGCGCGATCGTGGTCGATGTCGCATCGGTCAAGATGCTCCCGGCGCGCTGGATGGCCGAAACGCTGCCCGATGGCGTCGACATCGTCGCCACCCACCCGCTGTTCGGGCCGCAAAGCGCGCGCGACGGCATTGCCGGACAACCGCTGGTGATATGCCAGGTGCGCGGCGATGCGCATCACAAGGTCGCGGCGTTCGGGCGCGAACTCGGCCTCAACGTATCGGTGACGACCGCGGAACAGCATGATCGCGAAATGGCCTATGTCCAGGCGCTGACCCATTTGATCGGGCGCACGCTGGTCGATATCCGCATCCCGGACGGGGAGCTGAAAACCAGCAGCTACCAGCATCTGCTCGAACTGTGCGGCCTGATCCGCGACGACAGCAAGGAGCTGTTCTTCGCGATCCAGAACCTCAATCCCTATGCCCAGGAAATCACCCGGCAGTTCATCGCCCAGGCCAATGACCTGCTCGACGAATGCGTCGAAACCGGCAACCGCGCGCCACAGGATTAATCGTCGGCGTCGGCGATCCGGCGCGGCGGCGGCGTTTCCAGCGCGTTGATCGCGGCATGCACCACCGCCTCGGCCTCGCCGCGCGACAGACCGGGTTCGACACTCGGCCCAAAGCGAAAGGTGACGGTCCCCGGCCGCTTGGGCCCCCGGCGCGGCCACACATGCCCGCTGTCCAGCGCGACCGGCACCACCGGCAGCTTCAGCGCGCGATACAGCCCCGCAAAGCCCGAACGCAGCGGCGGCGTCTCGCCGGGTCTCACCCGCGTCCCTTCCGGAAAGAACAGGATCGACCGACCCTCGCGAACCGCCGCCTCCGCCTCCCGCATCATCCCCCGCAACCCCCGCGCCGACGCCCCCCGATCGACCGTCACGACGCCATAGCGCCGCGTTGCCCAGCCCCATAGCGGGATGCGGGCCAGTTCCTGCTTCATCACGATCGTCGGGGTGCCGAGCAGCTGCGCCAGCGCCAGCGTTTCGAACATCGATTGATGCTTGGCGGCATAGAGGGCGGGCCGTTCGATCGGCGCCCCCTCGACCCGCACGACAATGCCCAGAATGTGCCGCGCGCACCACACGCCAAAGCCCGCCCAGGCCATGCAATAGGCGCGCATCGCCCGCGTTCCGAACAGCGGCGCGATCGGCGCGCCCAGCACGATCGGCACCGACAGGCCGTAAAAGACGATCTGAAACGCGAGGTTGCGCAGCGCGTTACGCACCGCCGATCCCCAGCATCAGCACGATCCGCCGCAGCAGATATTTATGATATTCGCGCAACAGCATCGCAAAGCGCGGCTGCGTCTTCACGCCATCGCCGCGAATTTCGATGTCCGCGCCCAGTGCGTTGCGCAGTTCCAGCCGCGCCCGCGCCATATGCCAGTCCGCCGTCACCAGCCGCACCGACCTATAGCCGTGTTTGCGCACCCAGGCCGCCGTTTCCTCGCCATTGGAGCGGGTATCGACCGCCTCATGCCCGAGATCGATGCAGCACCGGAACAGCCGGGGCGAGGTCTTGTATTGCACCGCCAACTCGATCGGCCGCACCGCCGGATCGGTGCCGGTGATCAGCATTCGCCGCGCCGCGTTCGCCTGCAGCAATTCGATCCCGCGATCGATCCGCCCCGGCCCGCCGGTCGGCACGACGATCGCGTCGGTGGCGACGCCGGGATCGAGCGGCTTGCCGAGCGACAGCATGAACAGCGCAAAACCCAACGCCCAGGCGAGCGCAAGCAGCGCCAATATCCGCCCGATCACAGCGTCCGCTCCAGCGTGCGCAACACCCCGGCCCGCGCGGCGATCATCGCCATCAATGCAAAGACGAGCGGGATCGCCGCCAGCACCGCCCAGTCGATCCGGCCAAGCGCAACCCCGCTGACCAGTTCCGACTGCATCGTCGCGCTCTGCCGTCCCAACAGCCAGATCGCAGCAAGAGCGATTCCCGCCCCCAGCGCCCCGCCGATCAGCGTATCGAGCGCGATCCGCCGCTGAAACAGCCGCGCGACCTGGCGGTCGGTCGATCCCAGCATGTGCAGCACCGCGATCGTGTCGCGATGCGTGTCCAGCCCCGCGCGCGCCGCCAACAGCACCACGGCGGTCGTCGCCGTCGCCATCAGCACGACGAGCGCGGCGGCGAACCAGCCGATCGTCGTCAGGAATGCCGCAACCGGGGACAGCCATTGCGCATGGCGATCGACCCGCGCGTCGGCCGACACCGCCTGCGCCGCGCGCGTCACCGCGGCGATCGCGGCATCCTCACCAGTTGCCAGATCGACATCGATCATCGCCGGCATCGGCAATTCGGCATCATAGCCCGCATCGCCAAGCCACGGGGCAAGCAGCTGCGCCAGCCGCTCGCGATCCACCTCCGCCACCCGCCGCACGCCGGGCAGCGCGCGGACCCGTTCGACCACCGCGTCCGCCGCCGCGTCGCGCTTGGCCGCATCCGCCTCGATCAACTGGATCGTCAGCCGTCCGGCGAGCTGGCGTTCGAGCGCGCGATTGGCGCTCGCCATCGCCAGCCCCAGCGCCGCCGCCAGCACGGTCAGGAACAGCATGATCGCCATGATCCACAGCATCGATCGCGTGCGGCGGCTTTCATCGAGCAGCCGCCGCTCGGGCCTGGCGCGGGTCAGCATCGTCATGCGGGCGCCTCGCCCGGGGGATAGCGCAGCGCGCCGGTCGGGTCGTTCAACCGCCCCTTTTCAATCCGCATCATCCGCGCATCGGGAATGCGGTTGAGCAGGTGGAAGTCATGCGTCGCGACGACGACGGTGGTGCCCAGCCGATTGAGCGAATCGAACAGGTGCAGCAACCGTTCGGCCATGTCGGGATCGACATTGCCAGTCGGTTCGTCGGCCACCAGCACTTCGGGCCGGTTGATGACGGCGCGGGCGATCGCGATCCGCTGCTGTTCCCCGCCCGACAGCGTCGGCGGCTTGGCAAAGCCGCGATCGGTCAGCCCGACCCAGGCGAGCATCTCGCGCACCGGCGCCTCGATCTCGCGCTCCGGCATTCCGGCGACGCGCAGCGGCAGCGCGATATTGTCATAGGCGGACAGATGGGGAAGCAGGCGAAAGTCCTGAAACACCACGCCGATCCGGCGCCGGAATCCCGGCAGCCGCTTGCGCGGCAATGCGCCTGCATCCTCGCCGAACAGACGGACGATGCCGCGCGTCGGCCGCTGGGCAAGGTAGAGCAGCTTGAGCAGCGAGGTCTTGCCCGCGCCCGACGCGCCGGTCAGAAAATAGAAGCTGCCCGCGCTCAGCGTGAAGCTGACATCGCTCAGCGTTTCCGCCCCGGTGCCATAGCGCAGGCCCACATTTTCAAACTGAACGATATTGGCCATGTGCCGCCGCGCGGCCGCTCCCGATCAAAACGCTGCCCCCGAATTGCGCAGCCATCGCACAGCCGCCCGACAGGCTCAAGCCGCGCCACCGACCCCCTTGCCAAGTGGGCGCGGGCGGTGTTTAGATTCGGGACCGGCAAATTGATGTCCGTAAGCTGCAAGACGCGCCGCGATGATCCTCGAATGTCCCGAATGCCGCACCCGCTATCTGGTCCCCGATACCGCAATCGGGGCCGATGGCCGCACCGTGCGCTGCGCCAGCTGTCGCCACAGCTGGCATCAGCTGCCCGAAACCGTGCCCGCCGCCGCGGCCAAGGATGTGATCCGCGCCGACGCCTATTCGGCGCCCGCCGAACCGGACCGGCCGCGCGACTATGATCCCTTTGCCCATGAACCGCCGTTCCGCCCGCGCCGCAATCCGCAAAAGCGCTGGACCGCCGCGGCGGTGATCGCGGGCCTGTCGATGACGCTGGGCGCGGGCGCGATTCTCTATACCGGTGCGCCCGGGCTTGCCTCGCAGCTCGGCCTGGCGGGCGGCGATGCGCGCACGCCGCTGATCTTCACCGCGCAAACGGTGGAGCGCAAGCCACGCCTCAATGGTGGCGAATTGTTCGTGGTCAGCGGTCAGGTGATGAACCCGACCAAAACGAACCAGCGCGTGCCCAACATCCTGGCCGAGCTGCGCGACGGCAACAACACCATCGTCTATAACTGGACGATCACGCCCAGCCCGCGCTCGCTGCCGCCAGGCGGCAGCCTGGAGTTCAACAGCGGCAAGCTCGACGTGCCGCCGACCGGCAAGACCATCCAGTTCAGCTTTTCGGGCGAAGCCGCGCCATAATCGCGATCATCCGCGCCCCGTTGAGCAGCGCGGCGGCAACCATCCCCGCGCCAGATGCCCAGACCAGGCCGACCGGTCCCCATCCGGCATGGACCGTCCACAGCCCCAGCGCGCCGGTCAGCATGAAAAAGGCGAGGATGCCGTTGATCCCCGCCGCCACCTGATCGCCGAGCGAGCGCAGCGCATAGGCCAGCACCACCTGCACCCCGTCGAACAGGATGAACGGCGCCCATAACGCCAGCATCGTCACCGCCAGCGCCGCCACCGCCGGACTTGCCGGAAACACGCTGACCGCCAGCATCGGCGCGAGCATCAGTGGCAGCGCGATCAGCCCCAGCACCGCCATCGCCAGCCCTGCGGCGATCGCCGTGCGCGGCCCCGCCAGTGCGGCATCGCCCTCCCCCACCGCATTGCCCGCGCGCACCCCCGCCGCCGATCCCAACCCGATGGCAAAGGCAAAGGTGACATTGTGGACCGCGAACACGATCTGAAACGCATGGGTCGCGACCGCACCCAGTTGCGTCGACAGCGCGATCAGGATCGAAAATCCCGCCAGTTCCAGCCCCGATGCGATGGCGGGCACCAGCCCGAACCGCGCCAGCGTCACGATGCCGCGCCACATTGCGGGCGTCCCCACATCGCGCCAGTCGCGCACGCCCCGTTCGGCGGCGCGCGGCAGGGTTAGCGCGGCGACCACCATCCCCGCCGCGCCAAGGATATTGGCCAGCACCGTCGCCGCCGCCGCGCCGACCGCGCCATAGGCAGGCAGGCCGAACTGCCCGGTCGCGAGGATCCAGGCCAGCAGCGCGTTGAACGGCAGGATCGACAGGTTGACCGCCATCACCCGGCGCGGGCGGCTGACCCCTTCCAGAAAAAAGCTCGCCGCGACAATCACCAGCTGAAACGGATAGGCGATGGCCATCACCCGCACCACGCGCGCGGCATCCGGCGCGATGCCGGGATCGACACCGATGCCGAGCAGCATCGGCAAGGCAAAGGCGAACAGCCCCCCGCCGCTGAGCAGGCCGATTATCGTGCCGAGCACCAGCCCCTGTCGCAACACCGCCCCGGTGGCGGGCAGGTCGCCCGCGCCATCGGCGCGCGACACGAACACCAGCACCCCGGTCAGCCAGCCGAGCGCGACGACGATGCCGATAAAGGTCAGCGCGCGGCTGGCACCCAGCGCCGCCACCTCATGCGTGCTGACCAGCCCGACGACGACCACATCGGTCAGGTGCAGGATCGTCCAGTTGAGCGTGGTCAACACCACCGGCCAGGCCAAAGCGAGGATGCGGCGCAGTTCGGCGCGGGTGGCGGATGCGGGCGACATGGGGCGGCGGGCTTAGCGCCGTTTTGCGCCGCGCGATACGGCCCCGCCGCGGCGCCGATCGGGCCGGTGTGTGCCGCGCCAAGAAAGCGGGCGAGAATTGTTGCAACCCCCCAATCGCTTTGCTAGGGGCCGCTGCCTTACCAGCCGCCGGGACAGCCGGCGGGTTTCATCCGTGCGGCCATGGCGGAATTGGTAGACGCGCAACGTTGAGGTCGTTGTGGGCGAAAGCCCGTGGAAGTTCGAGTCTTCTTGGCCGCACCATTTCCGAAAATCGCGTTCGGGTCGCCAAGTGCCTGACGAAGCCTGCCATGGCTTGCAATGCGGGAAGGTGGAGCGGGTAGCGGGAATCGAACCCGCGTATTCAGCTTGGAAGGCTGCTGCACTACCATTGTGCTATACCCGCAACCGACTGATTTGACGTCAGTTCATCATCGCGTTCGTCATCCGCCCGTCGGGCCGATCGGCAGCGATGTGATCGCCCCCTGCCACAACCACCCAAAGCCGGTCAACATCGCCCGCATGTTCGCGGCCGTCATCGCGATCGGCGCGGGCTGGACCTACCCCTGTTGCGGCATGCCCTGTGGCACGATGGTGCGCACGATGCTGGCGTCCAGTTCCTCGAAATCGTGCAGGCCGATCGTGTCGTAAAGTTCCTGCCGCGTCTGCATCCGCTCGACCATCCGGTGCGTGCCGCCATGTTCGCGGATCGAGGCATAGAGCTCCGCCTGCGCCTTGTTCGCGACGCGCAGCGAGGAGACGGGCCAGATCACCATCTTGTATCCCATCGCCTCGAACTCGGACGCCGTATAGAAGGGCGGCATGCCGAATTCC
>CADEEK010000093.1 GCA_902826325.1 uncultured Sphingomonadales bacterium | reverse complement strand
ATGTCTATGCCAATTATTTCGACAGCGGCATCGGCGGGCAGGGCAATGTGCTGGGGGCTGGCGCGAACGGCGCATATATGCGCAGTTTCGGCCCCGTTAACGCAACCGCATCACTTGGCATCTATACGTTCGATGTCGAGGGGCAGGGCAGCAGCACGTCCGCACAAGCGCTGCTTGGCCTTCGCTATGGATTCTGAAGGGCATGGCTGCCCGGAATATGGCCCCGGAGTATGGTGATGTATGACGACCATTACGGATTGACCGGTCGGCCGTTCCAGCTGACCCCCGATCCGGCATTCTGGTTCGATACGCTCGCGCACCGCAAGGCGATGGCCTATCTTGGCTATGGCCTGTCGCAGGGCGAGGGCTTTATCGTCATCACCGGCGAGCCGGGGGCGGGCAAGACGACGCTGCTCGGGCATCTGATGGGCACGCTCGACCGCGAACGGATGCATGTCATCAAGATCGTGACGACGCAGGTCGCGGCGGACGATCTGTTGCAGCTGGTCGCGGGCGGGCTGGGCATCGACACGACGGGTCTGGCCAAGGCGCAGGTGCTGGGCGGGATCGAGCGCGGGCTGCACGGCGCGGCGCGCGCGGGCAAGCGGGTGTTGTTGATCGTCGATGAAGCGCAGGCGCTGTCGATCGAGAGCCTGGAGGAGCTGCGCATGCTCTCCAACTTCCAGGCGGGCGGCTATCCGCTGTTGCAGATCTTTCTGCTCGGCCAGCCCGAATTTCGCGAGCGGCTGGGCGATGAACGGATGGAACAGCTGCGCCAGCGCGTGATCGCGATGCACCGGCTGGACCCGATGGATGCCGACGAGCTTGAACCCTATCTGATCCATCGCCTGTCGGTGGTCGGCTGGCGCGGCAAGCCGCGTTTCACCAACGATGCCGTCGCCGCTATCTATCGCTGGTCGGGCGGGGTGCCGCGCAAGGTGAACCAGCTGGCGAGCCGCGTGCTGCTCTTTGGCGCGATCGAACAGATTGACAGTTTCAGCGGCGCCGATGTCGATGCGGTGATCGCCGATCTGGACCATGACACCGATCTGGCCGCACGGCCCGCCGTCGCGGCGGCCGCGTCGCCCCCGGCGCCGATCCATGCGGTGCCGGATGCGGCGCCCCAGCCCCAAGCACAATCACAATCACAGACCCAATCACCGGCGTCGGCGTCGCCGCTGTCTTCTGGCGATCTGGCGGCGCGTATTGCGCGGCTGGAGGCGCGGCTGGAGGAACAGGATGCGGCGTTGCGCAGGGTGCTGACGCTGATGGTCGATTTCATCGAGACCGAAGACGGCAAGGGCCAGCGGCGCGGGGCGGCGTAAATGGACGCGCCCGTCACGCCCATCAACGCGCTGTCCGTCGATGTCGAAGACTGGTTCCAGGTCGGCGCGTTCGAACATGCGATCGCGCGCGACGACTGGCATTCGCTCGAACATCGGGTCGAGGCGAATACCGATGCGGTGCTCGACCTGTTCGATGCGGGCGGGGCCAAGGCGACCTTTTTCACGCTGGGCTGGGTCGCCGAACGCTATCCGGCATTGATGCGGCGGATCGTCGATGCGGGTCATGAGGTCGCCAGCCATGGCTGGGACCATCAGCGCGTGTTCAACATGGGCCCCGAACAGTTTCGCGCCGATATTTCGCGCGCGCGTGCCGCGCTGGAGGATGCGAGCGGACAGCGTGTCACCGGCTATCGCGCGCCGAGCTTTTCGATCGATGCGCGCACGCCCTGGGCCCATGAGATCCTGGCCGAAGCCGGCTATGGCTATTCATCGAGCGTCGCGCCGATCGGGCATGACCATTATGGCTGGGCCGACGCGCCGCGCCATGCGTTTCGCCCGGTCGCTGGCGCCGACCTGATCGAACTGCCGGTGACGACCGCGCGCTTTGCCGGGCGCGAAGTGACGACCGGGGGCGGGTTTTTCCGCCTGTTGCCGGGGGAAGTGACCTATCGCGCGATCCGCAGGCTGAATGCCGCGGGGCGACCGGCGATATTCTATTTCCACCCCTGGGAAATCGATCCGGGGCAGCCGCGCGTCGCCAATGCGCCGTTCAAGTCGAAACTGCGCCATTATGCGCGATTGGGGGCAATGGCGGGCAAGATGCGGACATTGATGGCCGGACATCGCTGGGGCCGCACCGATATGGTGGCGGCGGCGCAGGCGGCGGGGCTGGCATGAACGCGCCCGTCATCGCCCGCGCGCTGACCGTGCGCCTTGCCGATCTGAACGATCCGATCGACCGGGCGCGGATCGGCGCCTATGTCCACGAGCATCGCGATGGCACGCCCTTTCACCTGCCCGCCTGGTGCACCGCCGTTGCGGCGGGGTGCGGGCAGCGGGCGCATTATCTGGTGGCCGAGCGGGACATTGCCGGGATCGTCGGACTGATGCCGCTGACCGAGTTGCATTCGCCGCTGTTCGGGCGGGTGCTGGCGTCGAGCGGGTTCGGCGTCGGCGGCGGCATTCTGGCGGACAAGCCGGAGGTCGTGCGCGCGCTGGCCGACGAATGCTGGAAGCTGGCCGAGCGGTTGAGCTGTCCCAGCGTCGAGGTACGCGGGGGGCCGCAACCCGGCCCGCAATGGAGCGTCGACGACACGCATTATCTGGGCTTTGCCCGCGATCTTGCCGAGGATGACGAGGCGGAATTGCTGGCCATTCCGCGCAAGCAGCGGGCGGAGGTGCGCAAGTCGCTCGACTGTCCGCTGGCGATCAGTGTCGGTCAGGATGCGTCCGATGTCGCGGCGCATTATGCGGTTTATGCCGAATCCGTCCGCAACCTTGGCACGCCGGTGTTTCCGCGCGCCCTGTTCGGCGCGGTGCTGCACGCTTTCGGCAATGCCGCCGATGTGCTTATTGTGCGTTGCGACAATGAACCGGTGGCTGGGGTATTGAGCTTGTATTGGCGCGGAACGGTCTATCCCTATTGGGGCGGCGGCACGACGCAGGCGCGGCGGTTGCGCGCCAATGACCGCATGTATTTCGAGCTGATGCGCCATGCCCGCGCGCGCGGTTGCACGCGGTTTGATTTCGGCCGGTCGAAAGTCGGCACCGGCGCGGCGGCGTTCAAGAAGAATTGGGGGTTCGAGCCGCAGCCGCTGACCTATTACGACCGGGTGGCGGATGGTGCGTCGATCCGCGATGCCAATCCGCTCAATCCCAAATACCGGTTGCAGGTGGCGCTGTGGCAGAAACTGCCGCTCGCCATCGCCAACCAGGTCGGGCCGTTGATCGCGCGGGGGCTGGGCTGATGGGCGACATATTGTTCCTGGCGCATCGCGTGCCCTATCCGCCCGATCGCGGCGACAAGATCCGCGCGTTCAACATCCTGAACTATCTGGCGGGCAAGAAGCGGGTTCACCTGATCGCCTTTGCCGACGATCCCGCCGATTTGAAGCGCAAGGGCGCGCTGGCCGCGATCACCGGCAACCGCCAGATCGTGTGGCGCAGCAAGTCGCAGGCGGTGGCGGGGGTGCAGGCACTCGCCTCCCACCGCCCGCTGTCGCTGACCGCGTTCGACAATGGCGAGGTGCGCCAGGCGGTCGACACGATGCTGGCGCGGCATGCGATCGACACGATCTACGTCTTTTCGAGCCAGATGGCGCAATATGTCCCGGTGCGGCCGCGGCAGCGGGTGGTGATGGATTTCGTCGACATGGATTCGGCCAAATTCGCGACCTATGGCCAGCACAGCAGCGGGCTGAACGGCTGGATGCTGCGGCGTGAGGCGCGGCTGCTTGGCCAATATGAGCGATCGGTCGCCGCGCGCGTCGACGCCAGCCTGTTCGTCAGCGAAGCCGAGGCGGCGCTGTTCCGCGAACGCACCGGCGCCGACCGGGTGTTCAGCGTCGAGAACGGCATCGATACCGGTGCGTTCGATCCCGGCGCGCAATTCCGCCGGATCGACACGATGGGCGAGTTGATCGTGTTCACCGGCCAGATGGATTATCGCCCGAATATCGAGGGCGTGACCTGGTTCGTCGAAACCATCCTGCCGCATATCCGCGTGCGCCATCCCGACGCGCGCTTTGCCATTGTCGGGCGCAAGCCGACCGAGGCGGTGCAGGCGCTGGCCCGCCATCCGGGCGTGACGGTGACGGGCGAAGTGCCGGACGTGCGGCCATGGTTGCAGGCGGCGTCGGTCGTCGTCGCGCCGCTGAAGCTTGCACGCGGCGTGCAGAACAAGGTGCTTGAAGCGATGGCGATGGCGCGGCCGGTGGTCGCATCCGCCGCCGCCGCCACCGGGATCGACCATGGCGGCACGATCGAGGTGGGCGAGAGTGTCGGCGAGATTTCCGAAGCGATCAACCGGCTGCTCGCCGATCCGGTCCGCGCCGCGCAGCTTGGTGCGGCGGCGCGCAAGCGGGTGATCGATCATTACAGCTGGAACGCCAAATTGTCGGTGCTTGACGGCATATTGGGCCTTGGCCGGGGTCGCGATCCGCAGGCGCGGCGCACGGCGGCGGCATGACGATCGCGCTTTCCGGCGCGGCGTTCGGCGCGCGCGACAGCGGCTTCGATACGCGCTGGCGGCGGCATGCGATGCTGCTCGCGGGCGTGTGGGCGGCGCTGTTGATCCTGTTCCATCGCGATGTCGGCGATCTGGCCACGATCTACTGGACCAACACGACATTCGGCCATTGCCTGTTCATCGCCCCGGTCGTCGGCTGGCTGGTGTGGCAGCGGCGGGCCGAACTGGCGCTGGTCCGGCCAACGGCATGGTGGCCGGGACTGGCGGTGGTGGCGGGCGGCGCGGGGAGCTGGCTGCTCGGCGATGCGGCGGGGGTGGCGTTGTTCCGCCATCTGGGGCTGATGGTGATGCTGCAGGGCGCGGTGGTCGCGCTGCTGGGTCCCAATGTCGTGCGGGCGCTGTTGTTTCCGCTGTGCTACATGATCCTGCTGGTGCCGTTCGGCGAGTGGCTGGAAAAGCCGTTGCAGGACCTGACCGTCGCGATCCTGGTGCCGTTGCTCGACCTGTTCGGCGTGCCCGCCCATGTCGACGGGGTGCTGATTACCACGCCCAATGGCTATTTCGAGGTTGCCGAGGCATGTTCGGGCGCGAAATTCGTGATCGCGATGGTCGCCTATGGCGCGCTGGTCGGCAATGTCTGTTTCGTCAGCTGGCCGCGGCGGATCGCGTTCATGGCGATGGCGCTGATCGTGCCGATGATCGCCAATGGGCTGCGCGCGTTCGGCACCGTCTATGCCGCGTGGCTGACATCGGTCGAGGCGGCGACGGGGTTCGACCATATCCTGTATGGCTGGGTGTTCTTTGGCGCGGTGATGGCGGGCGTGCTGGCGCTGGGCTGGAAATGGTTCGATCGCGATCCCGATGCGCCGTGGTTCGACGCGACGACATTGCAGGGGCGCTGGCCGGGGACGGCGGCGATGCCCGCACTGGTCGCGGCGACCGGGCTGTTCCTCGTCAGCCTGTTCATCGCCTTTGCCGGGGTGGTCGCAGCGCGGGCCGATACGCTGCCCGCGCGGATCGCGCTGCCGCAGGTCGCGGGCTGGACGCAGGCGCCGTTGAGCAGCCGCGCGACGTGGAAGCCCAATTTCCCGGGAGCCGACCATTTCGTGATAGGCCGCTATGGCGATGGCATGGGTGCGCAGGTCGATCTGGCGATCGCCGTCTATGGCTCGCAGCGTGAGGGCAAGGAGCTGGTCGGGTTCGGCCAGGGCGCCATTCGCGAAAACGACAAATGGGTGCGGATCGCCGATCTGCCGCCGCTCGACGGGGGCAAGGCGCTGCGGATGACCGCGCCCGCGACCGGTGGCGGCGCGGTCGAGCGCGAGGTCGTGACCTGGTATCTGGTCGGCGATACGCTGACCGGCAGCGACAGCCGGGTCAAGGCGGAGACGCTGAAGGCCAAGCTGTTGGGCGGGCGGCAGCGCGCGGTCGCGGTGCTGGTGTCGGCGGAGAAGGGGGACCTGCCGACCCGCGCGGCGATCAAGCGGCTGCTGGGCGCGCTTGGCCCGATCGACCAGGTGGCCGATCGCGCGGCGGCTGGGAATTAGCGCCGGATAGGTTAGGGCGGGCGAATGTGTGGAATTGCCGGACTCTATTATCCCGCCATCGCCAAGCCGGTGGAGCCGCAGCGCGTTCGCGCGATGACCGACGCGCTGGTCCATCGCGGGCCGGACGGGGCAGGGGTGTGGACCGCGCCGGGCGTGGGGCTGGGCCATCGGCGGCTGTCGATCATCGACCTGGCCGGCGGGGCGCAGCCGATGGCGACGCCCGATGGCGCGGCTTGCGTCAGCTTCAACGGCGAAATCTATAATTTTCAGGAGGTTCGCGCCGAGCTGGAGGCGGGCGGCGCGGTGTTTGTGAGCCACAGCGATACCGAGGTGTTGCTGCATGGCTGGCGCGCCTGGGGCGTGCGGCTGCTCGACCGGTTGAACGGCATGTTCGCGTTCGCGCTGTATGATGCGCGCGCGCAGTCGCTGTTGCTTGCGCGCGACCGGTTGGGGGTGAAGCCGCTTCATTATGCCGAGCTGTCCGACGGGGCGGTGGCGTTCGCCTCGGAGATCAAGGGGCTGCTTGCCCACCCGTTGTTCCGCCGCACGCCGGATGTGCGCGCGGTCGAGGATTTTCTGGGGCTGGGCTATGTCCCCGACGACGCCTCGATCCTGGCGGGGGTGAAGAAGTTGCCCGCCGGTCATTACCTGTTGCTCGAACGCGGCAAGCCGGTGCCCGCGCCGGTCAAATGGTGGGACATCGACTTTTCGAACCGGGCGAAAGGGTCGGCCAGCGATCTTGAGGCCGAACTGATCGAATATCTGCGCGCGGCGGTGCGATCGCGGATGATCGCCGAAGTGCCGCTCGGCGCCTTCCTGTCGGGCGGGGTGGATTCGAGCGCGGTGGTCGCGCTGATGGCCGAAACCAGCCGTGCGGCGGTCAAGACCTGCACGATCGGGTTCGACGAGGCGCGGCATGACGAAACCGCCTATGCCGCCAGCATCGCCGAACGATTCGCGACGGCGCATCGCGTGCGAACCGTCGCGGCGGACGATTTCGCGCTGATCGACACGCTGGTCCATCATTTCGACGAGCCGTTCGCCGATGCCTCGGCGCTGGCCACCTATCGCGTGTGCGAACTGGCGCGCGAGGACGTCACCGTGGCGCTGTCGGGCGATGGCGCGGACGAGGCGCTGGCGGGGTATCGCCGCTATCGCTTCCACGCCGCCGAGGAGCGGGTGCGCGGCCTGTTGCCGCAGGCGGTGCGGGGGGGCGTGTTCGGGACGCTGGGGCGGCTATACCCCAAGGCCGACTGGGCGCCGCGACCGCTGCGTGCGAAAACGACGTTGCTGGCGCTGGCCGACGATGCGGGCGCCGCCTATGCCAAGGCGGTGGGGGTGACGGTGCCGCAGGTGCGCCTTGGCCTTTATACCGATGCGGCGCGGACCGCGCTGGGCGGGCATCGCGCCGAGACGCGCTATGTCGAAACGATGCGGAACGCGCCCGCGCGCGACGGGCTGGACGCCGCGCAATATGCCGATTTCAAACACTGGCTGCCCGGCGACATCCTGACCAAGATGGACCGCACCAGCATGGCCGTCAGCCTGGAGGCGCGCGAGCCGCTGCTCGATTATCGCTTCATCGAATTCGCCGCGACGCTGCCCGCGTCGATGCGCATCCGGGGCGGGCAGGGCAAGTGGCTGATGAAGAAGGCACTGGAGCCGTATCTGCCCAGGGACATTCTGTATCGCCCCAAAATGGGGTTCGTGACGCCGGTTTCAGCCTGGTTCCGCAAGGCGCTGGCGGACGAGGCGGCGGGACTGGCGCGATCGCGCGTGCTGGCGGCGAGCGGCTGGTTCGAGCCCGCCGCGATCGCGCGGCTCGCCGAGGAACATCGCTCGGGCCGCGCCGAACATGGCCGGACATTGTGGCAGTTGATGATGCTGGAGCGGAGCCTGGCGCGATTGTTCGGGTGAGGTGGGCGGGGGCTGCGCCTGGTTCAGCGTCGACCGGTCCCGTCGCGACGTCGTCGCACGCGGCGTGGTGGATGCTGAAACGAGTTCGGCATGACGTGGGGCGGGTCAGGTTGAACCGCCGCCCCAGAACGCCATTGCGGCATGGATGGTCAGGGCGAGCAGCGCGAGGGTCGACAGGCCGAACAGCGCGAAGCGGACGACGACGCGGTTGAAGGTCGCCTGAACGATGCTGTGGGCGATGCGCAGGCCGACATAGATCCAGGCGATCGTCGCGTTGATCCCGTCGCCCTGGCCCATCACCGCCAGCGCCAGCGCGACGGCGTAGAAGATCGTCGGCTGTTCCATCAGGTGAATGTAGTTATGCGCCTTCCACTGGGCGCGGTCGTCGACGATGCCGTCGAGCGCGCCGGGGCGGCCGCCGGTGACGGTGCGGATGTCGATCCCGACCTTTTTCATCGCGGGCATCCGCGCGATGACCAGCCAGGTAAGCATGACCAGCGACCAGCCGACCAGCGCGATCACCGGTCCAAGATTTCGGCCTTCATGGTTTCCCCTCCCCAATCTGTGATCGGCGGAGGCTGCACCAATCATTGCGGGCGCGCAACCAGCTGTTTGGGGTTGTTGGTGTGCAGCGTTGGCGTGTTTGTTGTGGTAGCCGCACCGGGGCGTTTTTTGTGGGTTTACGGCACCGGCCCGCTCCCCCACCCGGCCACCCATCGGCAGGATATTCTG
>CADEEK010000092.1 GCA_902826325.1 uncultured Sphingomonadales bacterium | reverse complement strand
GCTGGTGATGCGCGACTGTTTCGTCACCATCTCGCCGCGCAGCTTGCCATCGGAAAACGCTTCGTTGCCGATGATGTTGATCTGGCGGACCTTGGACTTGGCACCCTCGCGGATTTCGAAGATCACATCGACGCGATTCTGGTCCAGGCTGACCATTTTCGGCTCGACGCTGGCGGCAAAGCGGCCCTGGCGGCGATAGAGTTCGACGATCCGCTCGACATCGGCACGAACCGCGGTGCGGGTGAACATCTGACGCGGGGCGAGCTTGATCTCCTTGGTGATCTTGTCGCTCTTCAGCCGCTTGTTGCCCTCCAGCACCACGCGGTTGATGATCGGATTTTCGCGGATGCGCAGCACGATGTCGCCGGTTTCGACACCCTCGATCGTGACATCGGCGAGCAGATCGGCGGTCAACAGGTCGCGGATCGCCTGATCGAGAATCTCGGTCGTATAGGGCTGGCCGACGCGCAGCCGGGTAGAGGACAGCACCGTTTCCGGCTCCAGCCGCTGGGCGCCCTCGACGCGCAACGTCTTGATGACCTTCGCATCCTGCGGGATCACCGGCGCCGCAACGGGCGGGGCCTCGGCCGCACGGGGCACGGGGCGATTGGCCGATTGGGGGCGCCGCTGCTGCGCGTCCGCCGTCGTGGCAATGCCGGCCAGCATCGTGCCGGTCAGCATCAGGGCGGTGGCGCGCACGCCGATTTTCTTAACCTTGGTCGCAGTCACATCCCACCCCAGTCGGATTTAAGGGTTTGTCCCGATTGCAGCACGGGCGATGCAACGCCCTGCCCCAACCGCATCAGCCGATCAACCCGGCCAGGTTTCTCCACACGCCAAAGGCGCCCAGATCGTTGAACGTCACCAACAGCATCAATGCCAGGATCGCCATCACTCCGCCGCGATACGCCCATTCCATCACCTGCGGCTCGACGGGCTTACGCCGCACCGCCTCGACCGCATAGAACAGAAGATGGCCGCCATCCAGCACCGGAACTGGCAAGAGGTTAATGAATCCCAGATTAATCGAGATGAGCGCGATCAACCAAACGAACTCAGTAGGTCCAAGAACGAGGCGCTCGCCGGAAACTTTTGCAATTCTCAGCGGCCCGCCCAGTTCGTCCACCGAACGGCGACCTGAGATAATCTGGCCAAGACCGTCGAGCTGCATCCGAACAATGCGAACGGTGTAATCCGCGCCCACAAGGGGGGCCGCAAGAACACCGACCGAAACGAATTCCCGATCTCCCGACCGCACACCGAGAACGCCGATACGCTCCTCGTTTCCGAATCGATCGCGCAACTTGCGAACGCCGACAGTGACTGGAACCTCAATCGTCCGGGCGCCACGTTCGACCGATATAGTGAGCTGTTCGGAAGGGCGCATACCGACATAGCGAGCAAGGTCATCAAAACTATGTACCTCGCGACCATCGATTGACAGCACGCGGTCCCCGGTTTGAAGGCCAGCAACCGCGGCGGGCATACCGGCCTCTACAGCAGCGATCACGGGCGGGGTGTTTGGTTTGCCGAAAGCAACAAAAAACGCCGCCAGGATCAGGATCGCCACGACAAAATTCGTCACCGGTCCCGCCGCGACCACGATCGCGCGCTGCCATACCGGCTTGGCCTGGAAGGTCTGCGCACGCTCGGCTGCGGGCAGCGCCAGCCATTCGGGCGTCGGCTGGCTCGCCGGGTTCATGTCGCCGGCAAAGCGGACATAGCCGCCCAGCGGCAGCCAGCCGAATTTCCAGCGCGTGCCGCGCCGGTCGGTAAAGCCCGCGATCTCGCGCCCGAACCCGATCGAAAACGCCTCGGCCTTGATCCCGAACCAGCGGCCGGCGGCGTAATGCCCCAGCTCGTGCACGAACACCAACGGCCCGATCACCAGGAAAAAGGCGAGAATATAGAAGAAAATGCCCGGATTATCGGTCAAATTACGCAGTCCTTCACACGCTCGCCCGCGATCCGCCGCGCGTCTGCATCGATCGCCAATACCTGATCGAGCGTGGCGGGGGCAGCCGGGTCATAGCGATCCAGCGTATCGGCAACGATTGCGGCAATTTCAAGAAAGGCGGCGCGCCCCGCCAGGAACGCCGCCACCGCGACCTCGTTCGCGGCGTTGAGGATCGCGGGCCGCGCCCCGCCCGCCGCCAGCGCCTCGCGCGCCAGCCGCAGGCACGGGAAGCGCACCATGTCCGGCGCCTCGAAATCCAGCCGTCCGATCGCGGCGAGGTCAAGCCGCTCGCATGGCGTCGCCATCCGGCGCGGCCACGCCAGCGCGTGCGAGATCGGAATACGCATATCGGGCGCCCCCAGCTGCGCCAGCATCGACCCGTCGACATATTCGACCAGCGAGTGAATCACCGACTGGCGATGGACGATCACGTCCAGCTGTTCGGCGTGCACCGGGAACAGGTGGAACGCCTCGATCAGTTCCAGCCCCTTGTTCATCATCGTCGCCGAATCGACGCTGATCTTGGCGCCCATCGACCAGTTGGGATGCGCCACCGCCTGTTGCGGGGTGATCGCGCGCATCTCGTCGAGCGACCGTTCGCGAAACGGGCCCCCGCTGGCGGTCAGGACGATGCGTGCGATGCGGTCTGAATTATCCGGCTCAAGGCATTGGAATATAGCATTATGTTCTGAATCGACCGGCAACAGCGTCGCGCCGTGCCGTGCCGCCGCCCCGGTCATCACCGCGCCCGCCGAAACCAGCGCCTCCTTGTTGGCAAGTGCGATCGTGCCCCCGCCCTCCAGCGCGGCGAGCACGGGTTTGAGGCCCGCGGTCCCGACGATCGCGGCCATCGTCCAGTCGGCGCCCATCGCCGCCGCTTCGCACACCGCGTCCGGCCCTGCCGCCGCCTCGATCCCGCTGCCCGACAGCGCGGCGCGCAGATCGGCGAGGCAGCTGTCGTCCGCCACCACCGCGCGCCGCGCCCGCACCGCGCGCGCCGCCTTCGCCAGCCCCGCGACATCGCGATGCGCGGTCAGCGCCATCACCTCAAACGCCTCGGGCTGGCGCGCGACCAGGTCAAGCGTCGAACCGCCCACCGATCCGGTGGCGCCCAGGACCGTGACCGTCCTCATCGCGCCACCAGCACGACCAACAGCGCGGCCAGCGGCGCGACCGGGACCAGCCCGTCCAGCCGGTCGAGCACGCCGCCATGCCCCGGCAGCAGATTGCCCGAATCCTTGACCCCCGCGCGCCGCTTCAACCAGCTTTCATACAGGTCGCCGCCCTGCGACACCGCCGCCAGCACCGGCGTTGCGACCACCAGCGGCCAGGCAAGGCCCCATCGCGTCAGCAGCGCCGCGAACAGCCCCGCGCAAATGACACCGCCGATAAAGCCGGCCCAGGTCTTGTTCGGGCTGATCGCCGGGGCAAGCTTGGCCCCGCCGATTGCGCGGCCCGCAAAATAGGCGCCGATGTCGGTCGCCCATACCAGCGCCATCGCCCAGAATGCCAACAACAGGCCATTTTCCTGCCCGCGCAGCAGCAATAGCGCCAGCACCGGCAGGCCGACATAGGCGACGCCCGCGCCCAATGCGCCGCTGCGCGTCACGATCGCCATGAAAAAGCCCGCGCCGGCGATCAGGCCCAGCGCCAGAAAACCGGGCCCTGCGGCAACCGGCGCCATGATCGCCAGCGGCACCATCAACGCATATTGCGACAGGCGTTTGTGCTCGAAACGCGCGCTGTGCAGTCCGGCCCATTCATGCACCATCAGCAGGCCGCCCAGCGCCAACAACAGCCAGAAGGCAAAGCCGCCCAGCCACAGGGCGCAACCCGCCACCGCGATCAGCGCGATGCCGACCGCGGCGCGCACCGGCAGGTCGGCGTTGCGGCGTTCCAGCGAAGGGTCGCCGCGATTCACAGACCGCCAAAGCGCCGCTGGCGCCGCGCGAACTGATCGATCGCATCGGCCAGCGCCGCCCCGTCGAAATCGGGCCACAGCGTATCGACGAACAGCAATTCGGCATAGGCCGCCTGCCACAGCAGGAAATTGGACAGGCGATATTCGCCCGACGTGCGGATCAGCAGGTCGAGCGGTGGCAAGCCATGCGTTTCCAGGGCCGCGTCGAACCGCGCGCCATCGATCTGCGTCGTTTCGATCTCCCCCGCGCTGACCGCATCGGCAAGGCGCCGCGCCGCCGCCACGATCTCCGCCTGCGCACCATAGTTGAGCGCGATCACGAGCGTCGCGCCCGTGTTCGTGGCGGTGCGCGCGATCGCCCCGTCGATCATCGCCACCAGTTCGCGGGACAAACGCCGATAATCGCCGATCACCCGCAACCGCACATTTTCGGCGACCAGATCGTCGATCTCATGCTTCAGGAAATGGCGCAGCAACCCCATCAGGTCGCTGACCTCTGCGTCGGGTCGCCGCCAGTTTTCGGACGAAAAGGCGTAAAGCGTCAGCACCTCGATGCCCTGTTCGCGCGCCGCCTTCGACACGCGCCGCACCGCTTCCACACCCTGTTTGTGTCCGGCGATGCGCGGCAGCCGCCGGGCCTTGGCCCAGCGGCCATTGCCGTCCATGATGATCGCGACATGGCGCGGCGCCTTCGCGCTCGCCGCGTCGGGCATCGGGGCGATTTCGGGATTGGCAGCCACGGCCTATCCCCTGCGATCGCGCAATTTCGGCGAGTGCCGGAACGACCGAACCAACCGGATCACTTGCCCAGGATTTCCTTTTCCTTCGCCGCCGCCGTCGCGTCGATATCGGCGATGGTCGCGTCGGTCAGCTTCTGGACATCGCCTTCGTGGCGTTTGCGGTCATCCTCGCCGAATTCGCCCTTCTTCTCGTCGGTTTTCAGGCTGTCCATGCCGTCGCGCCGCACGTTGCGCACCGCGATCCGCGCATTTTCCGCATATTTCCCGGCCAGCTTGGCCAGTTCCTTGCGCCGTTCCTCGGTCAGGTCGGGGATCGGCAGGCGCAGCGTCTGTCCATCGACGATCGGGTTGAGGCCCAGGCCCGCCGACCGGATCGCCTTGTCGACCGGCCCGACATTGGACTTGTCCCACACCTGCACCGACAACAGGCGCGGCTCGGGCGCGGACACCGTCGCCACCTGCACCAGCGGCATATGCGCGCCATAAACCTCGACCGTCACCGGATCGAGCAGCGTCACGCTCGCCCGGCCGGTGCGCAGTCCCGCAAGGTCATGTTTAAGCGATTCGACCGCGCCCGCCATCCGGCGTTCCAGGTCGGCCTTGTCATATGCGGCCATTTCAGCTTCCTCTTATGCGTTTTCGCGTGGATTGCGGACGATGGTGGACGTGCCCTCGCCACGCAGCACCGCGGCGAGATTGCCCTCGTCGCGAATGTTGAACACCACGATCGGAATATCATTGTCGCGGCACAGCGCCACCGCCGTCGCGTCCATCACCTTGAGGTTGTCGACCAGCACCCGGTCGAAGCTCAGTTCGTCATAGCGTGTCGCGCCCGCGACCTTTTTGGGGTCGGCATCATAAACGCCGTCGACGCTCGTCCCCTTGAACAATGCATCGCAGTTCATCTCCGCGGCGCGCAGCGCGGCGGTGGTGTCGGTGGTGAAGAAGGGCAGCCCGGTGCCCGCGGCAAAGATCACCACCCGCCCCTTTTCCATATGCCGTTCGGCCTTGCGGCGGATATAGGGTTCGGACACGCTGGCCATCGGGATCGCCGACTGGACGCGGGTATCGACGCCCATCCGCTCCAGCGTATTCTGCATCGCCAGCGCGTTCATCACCGTCGCCAGCATGCCCATATAATCGGCGCTCGCCCGCTCGAAGCCCTGCGCGGCGCCGGCCAGCCCGCGAAAGATGTTGCCGCCACCCACGACCATACAGATTTCAAGGCCGGTTTCGGTCGCCGCCTTCACCTCGCGCGCGACGCGCTCGCAGGTCGCGGGATCGATGCCGAACTGGCCCTGGCCCATCAGCACTTCGCCGGAAAGCTTGAGGAGGATGCGTTTGAAGCGCGGAGCGGTCATCATGCCCTTGATTCTGCGGGTTGGGAAAAGCGCGCGGACCTTAGATGCCGCATCGGGCAATGCCAAGCACCGAAGCCATTGCGCATTGGTCGTCCGATGGCGGCGTGCGCATGTTGGGCCGGATGGGGCATCCGATCACGCCCGCAAATGGGACGGATGCGGCACCGCATTGATGATTCCGCAAGTGCGAAAGAGTCAAAAGCTGCTATATTGGTTGACGTTACGGCATCCGAAGGGGGATTCGCGGCCGATGGACCTGCTTTCGACCAACGAACGATTGTTGTTTGCTGCGCTGCTGGGGGCGCTGGTCCTGTCGCCGCTGATCGCGATGGTGGTCAACAAACTGCGTCGTAGCCATCGCAAGCGGCGGCGGGGCGAACGGCGCAACCGCCATCGCGCCTATTCGCGCGCCTGGAATTTGGTGATGGGCCGCAAGCCGAACGCCCAGCTGGAATATCATCCGCGCCGCGAGCAGTCGCCCGAATAACGAACGAGACCCGATCGATGGCAGGGAGAGCGGCCAGCGCCGCCCTCCCCAATCCGGTCAGCGCGAAATACCGGCCGTCGCGGCGACTTCCGCGGCGAAATCGCTCTCTTCCTTCTCGATGCCTTCGCCGAGCTGGAAGCGGACATAATCCTTGAGCACGATGGTCGCGCCCGCATCCTTGCCCGCCTTGGCGATGACGTCGGACACCGGCGTCTTGCCGTCCATCACGAACAGCTGGCTGAGCAGCGCATTTTCCTTGGCGAACTTCTTGACGCCGCCTTCGACCATCTTTTCGATGATGTCGGCGGGCTTGCCACTTTCGGCCGCCTTTTCACGCGCGATCGCCCGTTCGCGGTCGAGCACGTCCTGGTCCAGTCCGCTCTCGTCCAGCGCCAGCGGGAAGGCCGCGGCGATATGCATCGCCAGCTGCTTGCCGAGCGGTTCGAGGACATCGACGCCCGCATCGGATTCGAGCGCGACGAGCACGCCGATCTTGCCCAGCCCCGGCGCGGCGGCATTGTGGACGTAAGGGATCACCGCGCCGTTGGCCACTTCGACCTTCTTCGCGCGGCGCAGCACCTGGTTTTCACCGATGGTCGAGATATTGGCGGTCAGCACTTCCTCGACCGACCCGCCCTGCGGCATCGGTGCGGCGTTCAACGCGGCCAGATCGTCGCCGGTTTCCATGGCGATGCCAGTGACGTCGCGCACGAAATTCTGGAAAATCTCGTTCTTCGCGACGAAGTCGGTCTGCGAATTGACCTCGACCGCCACGCCCTTGGTCCCGGCAACGGCCACGCCGACCAGCCCTTCGGCGGCGGTGCGGCTCGATTTCTTGGCGGCGGCAGCCAGGCCCTTGGTGCGCAGCCAGTCGACCGCGGCGTCCATGTCGCCATTGGTTTCGCTCAGCGCCTTTTTGCAGTCCATCATGCCGGCGCCGCTCAGTTCGCGCAGTTCCTTGACGGCTGCTGCTGTGATCTCGGCCATGTCTAATTCCTCAGGTTCAGCTAAATATGCAGGGGGCGGAACAGTGCGTCGTCGCGCCCTGCCCCGCCCCCATTACGGTTGGATGACGAAGCGTTACGCGTCGATCTGACGCTCGCCCTCGGCCGCGGTTTCCGGCTCGGTCGACGCGGCAGGCGCTTCGGGTTCGGCGGCAACTTCGGCGGCTGGGGCGGCGATCGCTTCCTCGACCGGCGGGACTTCGGCGGCGCCGAAATCGCGACCGCTCATCTGCGCTTCGTGGTTGCCGCGCGTCGCCGCGATGGCGATCGCTTCGCAATACAGGCGGATGGCGCGGCTGGCGTCGTCATTCGCCGGAACCGGGAAGGCGATGCCGTCGGGCGAGACGTTGGTGTCGAGGATCGCGACGACCGGGATGCCCAGCGTGTTCGCTTCCTTGATCGCCAGCTCTTCCTTGTTCGCGTCGATCACGAACATGATGTCCGGCACGCCGTTCAGGTCGCGGATACCGCCCAGCGACAGTTCCAGCTTGTCGCGCTCGCGCGTCAGCGTCAGCACTTCCTTCTTGGTCAGGCCGTGCGTGTCGCCCGAAAGCTGCTCTTCCAGCGTCTTCAGCCGCTTGATCGACTGGCTCACCGTCTTCCAGTTGGTGAGCATGCCGCCCAGCCAGCGATGGTTGACGAAATGCTGGCCCGACTTGCGCGCGCCATCGGCAATCGCTTCCTGTGCCTGGCGCTTGGTGCCGACGAACAGCACCTTGCCGCCCGCCGCCACGGTCGAGCTGACGAATTCGAGCGCACGCGCGAACAGCGGCACGGTCTGCGACAGGTCGATGATGTGGACGCCGTTGCGATCGCCGAAGATATACGGCTTCATCTTCGGGTTCCAGCGATGCGTCTGGTGGCCGAAATGCGCGCCCGATTCGAGCAATTGCTGCATGGAGACGACAGGTGCCGCCATAGGGATAATTCCTTCCGGTTGTGCCTCTGGAAAGCGAGTGACCGAAGGCCGAATGGCCCGCAGCACCGGGTTATGATGCTTCCCATGTGGGGTTGAGTGGCGCGCGCTTAGCGAAGGATCGCGACAAAGGCAAGCGCGGGCGATGCCGCCGCTGACGCATCGACGCGCTCGATCTATATTTGTTCTCTTTTGTCGATTGACATCAGAACATGAATGGAACATAAAGAGTTCAACAGGCGGACATGGAACTTGTTCGCCGCCAAAGCGTCGGAAATCCCATGGATTCCCGGCACTTGGGCTGAATTCGGGAGGTTTATATGGTCGCGATGCTCGCC
>CADEEK010000091.1 GCA_902826325.1 uncultured Sphingomonadales bacterium | reverse complement strand
CGGGCGAACAGGCGTTCCCCGAATGAGTTGGGATTGGGGACTATGGGGGTGGCGAGAGCAGTTCGTACCGCCGATGTCGGAGGTGATCCGACGCGGCAGTTATACGAACGCATCGGCGCATTTCTGTTCGACCAGCGGCTGGAGCCCGATCCGGCCAACTTCGCCTTTGCCTATTATCTGCTCCACGATCCCGACGGCCCGCTGGCCAAGGCGGTGGCGTCGCTGACCGATGGCGGCGTGCGGCTGACCAAGCGCGATATCGAAACGCTGGGCTGTGAAGCGCCCGCCAATGCCAGCCAGGTGCGCGAAAAGGCCAACGGCCTGGTCGCCCAGACCCAGATGCAGGTCGAAGGGTTCGAGGACATGGTCCAGGCGATGCGCGCCGAGACCGCTGGCTTTGGCCGCGATCTGGCCGCCAGCGCCGATGCCATCCGCCGGTCGGGCGCGGGCCTGGAGGGCGCGATGTTCGACGAGGTGTCGAAGATCACCGCCACGATGCTCGAACGGGTCCATCAGGCCGAATCGCGCCTGGAAAGCGCGACGCGCGAAGCGAGCGAATTGCGCAGCAAGCTGGAAGAGGCGCGCGACAATGCCCGTCGCGACCCGCTGACCGACCTGCCCAACCGCCGCGCGTTCGAAGAAGCCTATGCGGCGCAAGCGGCGAGCGGCGGGACCATCTGCATCGCGGTGTGCGACGTCGATCACTTCAAGAATGTCAACGACCGGTTCGGCCATGCGGTCGGCGACCGGGTGCTCAAGACGATCGCCGAAACGTTGAGCCAGTTGTGCAAGGGCCAGCTGGTCGCACGCTATGGCGGCGAGGAATTCGCGATCCTGTTCAGCGGCGTCGATGCCGCTGCGGCGCGGGTGACGCTCGACAATGCCCGCGCCACGGTGGCGGCCAAACGCTATCGACTACGCGAAAGTGACGCGCCGCTTGGCGAAATCACCTTTTCGGCGGGCGTGACGCAGGTGATCGGGGAGGAAGGGTTCAACACCAGCTTCCAGCGCGCCGACGCCCTGTTGTATCGGGCCAAGGATGAAGGCCGCAACCGCGTCTGCATCGACTGATTATTGGTGATTTTCGCCATATTGCCTGGTGCAAATTCCCGATATTCTCCGCAACAATATTTCAGATCGTTCCATTTCAATGGCTTATGCCATTTGGCACGCTCCCTGCAATCTGTCGGACATCCTTGCCGGATCGACTGGCAAGACGATTTCAGGGAGTTTTTCAAATGGCTATTCGTTTCGATCTGATCGCCCGCAACACCGTCTCGCTGCTCGGCGCGGTCGCCTTTACTGCGATCCTGGTCGCCAATTCGGGCAGCCTGGTCACGATCGCATGACCGGCGATGGCGGCGCGCAGGGTTCAGGCCCGATCGCCTGACCCTGCGCGCCCTGACATGCCGGATCGCCGCGCGAGCGTCCGGCCCCTGCCCCACCTACCCCGATTGACCCGCCCCGGCGACAGGCGCATGGGCGCGCCATGCGCTTCTTTTCCGACAATGCCGCCCCCGCCTGTCCCGAAGCGCTCGCCGCGCTGGCCGATGCCAATGTGCAGGACAGCGCCTATGATGCGGACCAGTGGAGCGCCGCGCTCGATGCGCGCTTTTCGGAATTGTTCGAAACCAAGGTGAGCGTGTTGTGGGTGCCGACCGGCACCGCCGCCAATTGCCTGGCGCTGGCGACGCTGTGCCCGCCCGATGGCGGGATCATCTGTCACCGCGAAGCGCATATCCAGATGGACGAGGGCGGCGCCCCCGAATTCTTCACCCATGGCGCCAAGCTGATGCTGGCCGATGGCCCCGGCGCCAAGCTGACGCCCGACGCGGTCGCAGCGGTGGCCGATGCGGCCAAGGCCGGCGTCCATTGGGTGCAGCCGCGCGCGATTTCGATCACCAACGCCACCGAATATGGCCTGGCCTATCGCCCCGACGAGGTGGCGGCGATCGGCGCGCTGGCCAAGGAACGCGAACTTGGCCTGCATATGGACGGCGCGCGGTTCGCCAACGCGCTCGTCCATCGCGACTGTTCGCCCGCCGCGCTGACCTGGCGCGCGGGAGTCGATGCGCTGAGCTTCGGCTTCATCAAAAATGGCGGGCTGGGTGCCGAGGCATTGATTTTTTTCCGGCCCGCGCTGGCCGAGGTGGCGAGGCGGCGGCGCAAGCGCGCGGGCCATCTTCAGTCCAAGGGACGCTATCTCGCCGCGCAGCTGCTCGCCATGCTGGCGGACGATGTCTGGTTGCGCAACGCCCGCGCCGCCAATGCGGGGGCCGCAATCTTGGCACAGGCCGCAGGCGCGCGGCTGCTTCACCCGGTCGAGGCGAACGAGCTGTTCCTGCGGATGACGGCGGCCGAAGCGGCGAGCCTGCGCGAACAGGGCTTCGATTTCTACGACTGGGGCGAGGATCAGGTGCGGCTGGTCGTATCCTGGGATCAGGACGCGGCGGCGGTGCAGCCGCTCGCCACCGCGATCGCCGCGCTGTGACTCAGGCACCGCCGCCCAATTCGACGCGGCTTGCCATCTTGATCCCCTTTGCGATCGTCACGATCATCTGGGGATCGACCTGGATCGTCATCACCAGCCAGCTGGGCGTGGTGCCGCCGACCTGGTCCGTCACCTATCGTTTCGTCATCGGCGGCATCGCGATGCTGATCTGGGCGGCGGCGACGCGCCAGTCGCTGCGCATCGATGCGCGCGGCATCGGCTTTGCCGCGCTGCTCGGCCTGTTCCAGTTCGCGCTCAATTTCAACTTCGTCTATCGCGCCGAACTGCATGTCACCTCCGGACTGGTGGCGGTGGTGTTCGCGCTGTTGCTCGTGCCCAATGCGCTGCTGGCGAGAATCTTCCTCGACCAGCGGCTGGGGCGACAGCTGATCGTCGGGTCGGGCATCGCCATGGCGGGCGTCGCACTGTTGTTCGCGCATGAAATCCGTCGCGATCCGGCGGCCAGCGGCGAGGTGTATCTGGGCATCGGCCTGACGCTGCTCGGCGTGCTGTCCGCCTCGATCGCCAATGTCATGCAGGCGACGCCGACCGCGAAACGCTGGCCGATGATCCCGATGCTCGGCTGGGCGATGCTGTTCGGCGCGGCGATGGACGGCGCCTTGGCCTTTGTCACGGTCGGCCCGCCGGTGATCGACCTGCGGCCCGTCTACATCGCCGGGGTGCTGTATCTTGGCATCATCGCCTCGGCGGTGGCGTTTCCGCTTTATTTCGGGGTGTTGCGCGTGATCGGGCCGGCCAAGGCGGCCTATTCCAGCGTGATCATTCCGGTGCTGGCGATGCTGCTCTCGACCCTGTTCGAGGGTTATCGCTGGTCGCTGCTGGCCGCGGCGGGCGCAATGCTGGCGGGCGTGGGGCTGGTGCTGGCGTTGAGGGCGCGCAGGCCCAGCCGATAATCGGGATAGCGCGGCCGCCAGCCGAGCAGCCGTTTCGCCTTGCCGTTCGCGACCCGGCGATTTTCGGCGTAAAAGGCGCGCGCGGCGGGCGACAGATCGGCCGTCGCCAGCGGTATTTCGGGCGGCGGGGCGATCCCCAGCAAGCGACAGCCAAAGGCGATCACCGCGCTTTGCGCCGCCGGTTCGTCATCGGCGAGATTATAGGCCCCGGCGGGCGCATCGAAACCGGCGATCACGCCGCTGGCGATGTCGTCGACATGGACCCGGCTGAACACCTGTCCCGGCACGGCGATGCGCCGTGCCGCGCCCGTGCGGATGCGATCGAGCGGCGAGCGGCCCGGACCATAAATGCCGGGCAGGCGGAACACCCGCGCGCCCAACGCCAGCCAGCGCGCATCCGCCGCCGTCCGATCGCTGCGACGCCCCCCGCCGGTCGGCGCGCCTTCATCGACCCAGGCGCCGCCGGTATCGCCATAGACGCCGGTCGAGGAAAGATAGCCGCGCCACGCCCGCGTCGCGATCAGGGCGTCGCCATAACGCGCCAGCACCGGATCCTCGCCATCGGTCGGCGGCACGGAGGACAGGATGTGCGTCGCCTGCCCCAGTTCGAACCGCACGCGATCGGCATCGTCAAAGCCGATGTCGCCCGCCCGCCCCGTCGCGACAATCCGGGCATCGGCCAGCCGCGCCGCGATATGCGACGCCGCATAGCCCAGGCCGAACACGAACAACCGCACTATTTGGCGCCGTAACCGCCATAAAGCAGGCCGAAAAAGTCGCCCTTGTTCCAGCGCGGGCGGGCATCGGCATCGGCGATTTCCCGCGCGATGGCATAGTTGGCGTCGATGAACCGCACGCCCTGGTCCCACAGGATTTCGGGGTTCGACACTTCATCCGACGGCCGGTGATAATGTTTGCCGAGAAAGGCGTTGAACGCCGCCTGTCCCGGCCCCGCCATGCCCGGCCACAGGAACACCGAGGGAATGCCCTGCTGGACGAAGCGATAATGGTCGGAACGCACGAAAAACCCTTGTTCCGGCATCGGATCGGTGCCGACGCCGACGCCGACCACCGCCGTCGCCCGCGCCACCGCATCGCCGAGCGTCGATCGCGCCGCGCCGAACGCGATCATATCCTCGAACTTGTAGGTGATGACCGGCATGTCGAGATTGACGTTGGCGACGATATTCGCCTTGGGCACCGTCGGGTTGTGCGCGAAATAATCGGCGCCGATCAGCCCCTTTTCCTCCGCCGTCACGGCGAGGAACATGACCGAGCGGCGCGGCGGCTTGCCCGATGCCGCGAACCGCTTCGCCCCCTCGATCAGCGCGGCGACGCCCATCGCATTGTCCATCGCGCCGTTATAGATCGTGTCGCCGCGCGCATCGGCGCGACCGACGCCGACATGGTCGAGATGCGCGGTCAGCACGACCACTTCGTCCTTCAGCCCGGGATCGCTGCCGGGGATGATCCCAGCGACATTGGCGCTCGTCACCTTTTTCTGTTCGGTTTTCAGGCTGACCGCCAATTTGGTCGCCGGGGCGAATGCCTGCAGCATCGGCTTGCCGTCACCGGCGGCCTTCAGCGCCGCGTCCCAGCGCTTGTCGCCCGCGAACAGCTTGGCCGCGCCCTTGATGCTCAGCGATGCGAGCGTCGGGGTGCCGGGGGCGGGCAGATGGCCGCGGCCATCGGCATAGGCCCAGGTCATCCGCCATTCGTCCCACACATCCTTCAGCCGTTCGAACGGGCGCACCCGCGCCGATTGCGGCGATTCGAGGATGATGACGCCTGCCGCGCCCTTGGCCTTGGCGATCGCCGCCTTGTTCGAATTATTGCCGAAATGGGCGCGTTCCTCGCCATCGAAGCCGCCGGGCGCGCCGCTGAAAAAGGCGACGATCTTTCCTTTGGCATCGACGCCCTTGTAATCGTCGCGATCATATTGCGGGGCGACGATGCCATAGCCCGCGAACACCACCCCGGCATCGATCAGCGTTGCCGCCTGTTCGGGATTGCCGCCGGGGATATAATCCTCGCCAAAGGTCAGCGTCATCGGTGTGCCCTTGCCCGCCGTCACGGTCAGCGTGCCCTGATCGGCGGGGCGGAAGCTGAGCAGCGGCACGGTCTGCAGATAGCTGCCGTCGTCGCCCGCCGGACGCAGGCCCGCGGCATAATATTGCGCGGCGACATATTGGGCGGCGATGTCATATTCCGCGCTCCCCGCCTCGCGCCCGCGCATCGCGTCGGAGGCGAGGAACATGACATGCGCTTTGATCGCCGCCTGATCGGCGGGCAGCGGCGCGGTGATGCGGGCATTGCGATCGGCGGCGGTTTGCCCGCCATCGCCCTGCTGGGCGTGAAGCGCGGGCGCGAGGCCGAGCAGGACAAGGGTAAGCGCGGGGGTAAGCGCGGAACGGAACATGCAAAGACTTTCGGAATGAACCAAGAATGGGCTGAGGCGTAGCATCACCGCGACACACCGCAATATTATTTTCCGTGACCGCACGCCCGGACACCCGATAAAGGCTGGACCATGATCGATGCCCTAGACGCCACGCCCGCAACCCCGGCCACGCCCGTCCGCCGTGCCGATTATCGCGCGCCCGACTGGCTGGTCCCCGAAATCGCGCTCGACTTCGATCTCGATCCGGCGGCGACGCGGGTGCGCGCGACGCTGAGCGTCGAACGCAACGGCGCGCATGACCGGCCCTTGCGGCTGGAGGGCGACGGGCTCGTCGCGCTGGCGCTGCGTATCGATGGCGTGGATGCGCCGCCGCAGATGGATGGCGGCGCGCTAGTCGTCACGCTCGACGATGACCGGCATGTGATCGAGACCGAGGTGGCGCTGGCGCCCGATCGCAACACCCAGCTGATGGGCCTTTACGCCTCGGGCGGCAATCTGTGCACGCAATGCGAGGCGGAGGGGTTCCGTCGCATCACCTTCTTCCCCGACCGGCCCGATGTGCTGAGCCGCTATCGCGTGCGGATGCGCGCGGACAAGGCGCGGTTCCCGGTGCTGCTCGCCAATGGCGATCCGGTGGCGGCTGGCGATGCGGGGGACGGGCGGCATTGGGCGGAATGGCATGATCCGTTCCCCAAGCCATCCTATCTGTTCGCGCTGGTCGCGGGCGCGCTGGCCGCCAACAGCGCGACCTTTACCACCCTGTCGGGGCGGGAGGTGACGCTGAACATCTGGGTCCGCGCCGCCGACCTGCCCAAGACCGATCATGCGCTGCATGCGCTGAAGCTCAGCATGGCGTGGGACGAGCGTGTCTATGGCCGCGAATATGATCTCGACGTGTTCAACATCGTCGCGGTCGACGATTTCAACTTCGGCGCGATGGAGAATAAGGGGCTGAACATCTTCAACAGCCGCTACATCCTCGCCGATCCCGATACCGCGACCGATTACGACTATGACGCGATCGCCGCGGTCGTCGCGCATGAATATTTCCACAACTGGTCGGGCAACCGCGTCACCTGTCGCGACTGGTTCCAGCTGAGCCTCAAGGAAGGCTTCACCGTCTATCGCGACCAGTGTTTCTCCGCCGATCAGGGCTCGGCTGCGGTCAAGCGGATCGAGGATGTGCGCGCGCTGCGCGCCGCCCAGTTTCCGGAGGATTCAGGGCCGCTCGCCCATCCGATCCGCCCCGATGAATATCATGAAATCAGCAACTTCTATACCGCGACCATCTATAACAAGGGTGCCGAAGTCATCCGCATGATGGCGACGATGCTGGGGCCGCACAAATTCCGCGCGGCGACCGATCTTTATTTCGAACGGTTCGACGGCACGGCGGCGACGTGCGAGGATTTCGTCGCCTGTATGGAGGAAGCGGGCGGCATCGACCTGCGGCAATTCCGGCTATGGTATTCGCAGGCGGGCACACCGCGCGTCACCGCGACGCTGACCCATGACGCCGATGGCGCGCGCGCGCATCTGACGCTGCGACAGGAGGTGCCGCCGACACCGGGCCAGCCGGTCAAGGCGCCGATGGTGCTGCCGCTCAGGCTCAGGCTGTTCGGCAGCGACAGCGCCCAGCCATTGACGCCCGAGCAGCTGGTGCTGCTGTCCGACGCCGAAGCCGAACTCGCCTTCGACGCGGTGGCGGAGCGTCCGGTGCTGTCGATCAATCGCGGCTTTGGCGCGCCGGTCATCGTCAATTCCAATCGCGACGCCGCCGATCTCGCCTTTCTTTCCGCGCATGACGACGATCCCTTCGCCCGTTACGAGGCGATGCAACAGCTGATGCTGGACACGCTGGTTCGTTCGGTGCGCGACGGGCGCGCCGATCATGGCCCGGTGATCGGCGCGGTGGCCAACACGCTCGCCGATCCCGCGCTCGACGCCGCGTTCGTGGCCGAGGCGGTGTTGCTGCCGTCCGACAGCTTTATCGGCGACCAGATGGCGGTGGTCGATCCCGAAGCGATCCATCAGAAGCGCGAGGCGCTGCGCCGCGACCTTGGCAAGGCGCTCGAACGCGAATGGCGCGCCGCCTATGACAATGTTGCCGCCAACCGGTTCGAATATTCCCCGGCGGCAAAGGGCGCGCGGCGTATCCGCACCGTCGCGCTCGGCTATATCAACGCCAGCGGCGCGAGCGACGGGCCGGGCCTCGCCTTTGCGCAGTTCGAGGCGGCGGACAATATGACCGACCGCCAGGGCGCGCTATCCACGCTTGTCAACAGCCGGTCGGACGAGCGGATCGCGGCGCTCGACATCTTCTACAACCGCTATCGCGACAATGCGCTGGTGCTCGACAAATGGTTCCAGGCGCAGGCGCTGTCGAGCCGCGACGATGTGGCGGCGGCGGTCGAGGAACTGGCGCAGCATCGCGATTTCGTGCTGACCAATCCCAATCGCGCGCGGGCGCTGATCGGTGCGTTTTCGGTCAACCAGCGCGGTTTTCATTCGGGCGAGGGGCGCGGCTATCGCTTCGTCGCCGACCAGCTGATCGCGCTGGACCGGATCAACCCGCAGACCGCGGCGAAGCTGGTGCCGCCACTCGGCCGCTGGAAACGTTATGATGGGGCGCGCGCGGCGAAAATGCGGGCCGAACTCGAACGCATCCTTGCCGCCCCCGGCCTGTCCAGGGACATGACGGAACAGGTGGCGAAGAGTCTGGCGGGATAGGGTTGGCGTTGGGCTGCGGCGCCGACGTGGTGTTTGTTGGGTAGCCGCACCGGTCGACTCCCCCACGATTCTTTGTTGGGTTGCCGCACCGGCCCGCTCCCCCACCCGGCCACCCATCGGCAGGATATTCTGAAATGGGTGGCCGGGTGGGGGAGCGGGCCGGTGCGGCAACCAGCGGGCGCAGCCCGCTAAAGAAACAAAGACTCAGCACGCCGGTGCCGAAATCCAACGCAGAACCCGGCTACTCCGCCCGCGCTTCCGCCGCATCCAGATCGGCATC
>CADEEK010000090.1 GCA_902826325.1 uncultured Sphingomonadales bacterium | reverse complement strand
TTGCTATCGGGTCTTCGTGGACGACCGATCGCTTCGAATCATCGCAAGCCGCTACGCATCAGGCCCGAACGTGCCGCCCCCGCTAACCGTCCTTCGGGTCGAACTAGATTCGTTGATCGTGCTGTGGCACGAACGAGTAGATTAGCAACGTGCCGCATTCGTCGGATTTGACGACGCCAGCCAGCCCGGATCGGCCCTCGTCCAATGTGGGCAAGCCTAGATCAATGATGGCCGGCATGTTGGCCGGAAAGCCAAATTTCAGAAAAAGTCCAATGAAATCAATCGATAATGGCGGAGACGGAGGGATTCGAACCCTCGGTACGGTTCCCCGTACGACGCTTTAGCAAAGCGTTGGTTTCAGCCACTCACCCACGTCTCCGGATGCCTGCGGCGAAGCGCGGGCTATAGCGAGCGCGTTGCGCCGGATCAATGCCGCCCGCACCAGTATTTTCGCGCGCCGCGGACTCGGGTCGGCGCGAAATCGACTCGGGTCATCGCCGGTTCATTGCGGCGCGCCCACCCAGGTGCGAATGCGTGAAATCGGTGGGAGGCGTTGAAGATGTTCGGGTTGATTGGGCGTGGATTGATCTGGCTGGGGATCATTGTGGCGGTGCCGGTGATCGCGGCCCCGGCGTTCGCGCAAAGCCAGCCGATTCCAACCGTCGACCCCAATACGATGATCGATGCCGATCTCAACAATCCATCCCGTCCGGCGCCGATCGATCAGCCGGTCGACCAACCCGTCGATTCCGGTCCCGATGCACCGGTCCAGGCCCCGGCGGGCAGCAGCTATGCCGCGCCGGTTCAGGCCCAGCCCGCCCCCGCGACCGCGCCCGCGACCGGCATGGAAAAGCCGGAGGCACCGACCACCTTCGACCGCGTCCGCCTGGTCAGCGCGGCAGAGGGCGTGTTCGGCAAGGGCGCAACCGGCCTTGCCGCGCTGATCGAGGATATTCTTGCCGATCAGGGTGAACCCAATGCCTATATTGCCGGCAATGAAGGGTCGGGCGCGATCGTCATCGGCCTGCGCTATGGCTCGGGCCAGATGGTCCATGCGGTCGAGGGCGAGCGCAAGGTGTTCTGGACCGGCCCGTCGGTCGGATTCGACGTCGGCGGCGATGCCAACAAGGTGTTCGTGCTGGTCTATAACCTCTATGACAGCCAGGAACTCTACAAACGCTATCCGGCGGGCGAGGGGCGCGTCTATTTCGTCGGCGGGCTTTCGGCGACCTATTTGCGGCGCGGTGACGTGGTGCTGATCCCGGTGCGGCTGGGCGTCGGCTGGCGCGCGGGGGTCAATGTCGGCTATATGAAGTTCAGCGAAAAGAGCCGCTGGTTTCCGTTTTAGCGAGGTTCAGCGCTGCTGAACGCGGCACCGGCCCGCTCCCCCACGGGGTTCCCGCAAAGTAATACTTTGCGGGGCTACCCACACCCGGCCACCCATTCCAGAATATCCTGCCGATGGGTGGCCAGGTGGGGGAGCGGGCCGGTGCCGCCGCGCCGTCAGGCGCCAAACAAAGTTGACTTGACGCCCTACCCCCGCTACCCGCGCGCCTTCGCAATCGGCCCTGCACTCCGGTGAAGCAGCGGCCCTGTGCCTTGGCACAGGCGATACCGGAAGCGCGATCAGGCGGGCATCCGCCGGGTCAACGTCACAAGCAGTTGTAAGGATTATCATATGTCGAAGCGTTCCAGCGCCAAGTACAAGCTCGACCGCCGCATGGGCGAAAACATCTGGGGTCGCCCCAAATCGCCGGTCAACAAGCGTGAATATGGTCCCGGCCAGCATGGTCAGCGCCGCAAGGGCAAGATGTCGGATTTCGGCATCCAGCTGCGCGCCAAGCAGAAGCTGAAGGGCTATTACGGCGACATCACCGAAAAGCAGTTCAAGCGCAGCTATGAAGACGCCTCGCGCATGAAGGGCGATACCGGCCAGAACCTGATCGGCCTGCTCGAACAGCGGCTGGACATGATTGTCTATCGCGCCAAGTTCGCCCCGACGATCTTCGCCGCGCGTCAGCTGGTCAACCACGGCCATGTCAAGGTGAATGGCGAAAAGTGCAACATCGGTTCGCGCCGCATCAAGCCGGGCGAAACGGTCGAACTGGGCAGCAAGGCGCAGGAAATGGCGCTGGTGATGGAAGCGCAGAGCCTGGCCGAGCGCGACATCCCCGACTATGTCGCCCCCGACGGCGCGTCGAAGATCACCTTCACCCGCGTGCCGACGCTGGACGAAGTGCCCTATCCGGTGAAGATGGAACCGAACCTGGTCGTCGAATTCTATTCGCGCTGATTTCACGGTTCGAAACGAAATTGCAGGGCGGTCCCACTGGGGCCGCCCTTTTTCGTTGCGCGTCCCCAGATGTTCGCACCGGCCCGCATGTTCGCACCGGCTTGCGATAGGCGGTGCGCACTGTCACAACTCGCGCCATCAAGTCTTTTGGGAGCGTTTGCCCATGCGTTATGCGATGACCGCGATACTGGCCCCGTTGCTGGGGCTGGCCGCGTGTAGCGGTGGATCGACCGCCACCGCCGATGTCGAATTGCCGACCATGCCGATGGACACGATGAAGGCGGCAGTCGAAACGCTGTCGTCCGATGCGTTCGAAGGCCGCGCGCCCGGCACGGCGGGTGAGGAAAAGACCCTGGCCTATCTGGTCGAACAATTTGAAAAGGCGGGGCTGCAGCCCGGTAATAACGGCAGCTGGTTTCAGGACGTGCCACTGGTCGCGATCACCGCGAAAAATGTGTCGGACCTGAGCTTCACCGGCGGCAGCGCGCCGATGAAGCTCAAATACGGGCCGGAATTCGTCGCCGCCACCTATCGCGTCACGCCGCGGATCGAGGTGAAGGACAGCCCCGTCGTCTTTGTCGGCTATGGCATCAACGCGCCTGAAAAGGGGTGGAACGACTATGCGGGCGTCGATGTGAAGGGCAAGACGGTCGTCATCCTGGTCAACGACCCCGACTGGGAAACGCCGGAGGCCAAGGGCGAGTTCAACGGCCGCGCAATGACCTATTATGGCCGCTGGACCTATAAATATGAGGAAGCGGCGCGACAGGGCGCGGCCGCCGCGATCATCGTCCACCAGACCGAACCGGCCGCCTATGGCTGGAACGTCGTCCAGTCGAGCTGGACGGGCGAGCAACAGGTGGCCGACGCGGAAAACGGCCATATGGACCAGAGCGCGGCGACCGGCTGGATGCAGCTGGACAAGGCCAAGGCGCTGTTCGCCGGGGCGGGGCAGGATTTCGACAAGCTCGCCGCCGCCGCCAAGGTCAAGGGGTTCAAGCCGGTCGCGCTGGGCGACGTCAAGGCATCGGTCAGCTTCGACAACGACATCCGCAAACATGCCTCGAAAAACGTGATCGGCGTGCTGCCCGGTGCCAAACGGCCCGACGAATATGTGCTCTACACCGCGCATTGGGATCATCTTGGCCGGTGCGAAGCGGCGGCGGACGGCGACAATATCTGCAACGGCGCGATCGACAACGCCACCGGCACCGCCGCGCTGATCGCCATCGCCCAGGCGAACAAGGCGGCGGGCGCGCCCGACCGCAGCCTGGTGTTCCTGGCCGTCACCGCCGAGGAATCGGGCCTGCTCGGCTCCAAATATTATGGCGACAACCCGGTCTATCCGCTCGGCAAGACGGTCGGCGGGGTCAATATCGATGCGATCAACATGACGCCGCCGGCCAGGAATGTGGTCGTGGTGGGCAAGGGCAAGTCGGGGATCGACACCTATCTCGACACGGCGCTCGCCAAACAGAACCGCACCGCCACCGCCGAACCGACCCCCGAAAAGGGCTATTATTACCGGTCCGACCATTTCAGCCTGGCCAAACATGGCGTGCCGATGCTCTATTTCGACGCGGGCGACGATCTGGTCGAGGGCGGCAAGGCGGCGGGCGAGGCAGCGGCCAAGGATTATACCGACAACCGCTATCACGGGCCCAAGGACGAATATGATCCCAACTGGAACTGGGCGGGCGTCGCACAGGATCTGCAGATCTATTATGCGGTCGGGCGGATGCTGGCGATGACGACCGAATGGCCCAATTGGGTGGATGGCGACGAATTTCGCGGCATCCGCGACAAGTCGCGCGAAGCAGCGAACTGAGCCGCGATGAAGCCGACGCCTCCCCCCGAATGGGCAAGCCACAAAGCGGTGTGGATCGGCTTTCCCAGCCATCCCGAACTGTGGGACGCGCTGGGCGCGGCGCGGGCGGAGGTCGCCGCCTTTGCCCGTGCCGTCCATGCCGATGGCGCCGGGGAAAAGGTGCTGCTGGTCGCGGCGGATGAAGAGGCGGCGCTGTCCGCACGGCTGCTGGCGGGCGACTGGGCGACGATCGTCGTTGCGCCGTTCGGTGACATCTGGCTGCGCGACACCGGCGTCATCGTCGACAATGCAGGCGTCGGCCATGCGTTCGAATTCAACGGCTGGGGCGGCAAATACGAATATGACGGCGATGAGGAGGTGGGCGAGCTGCTCGCCGCCAAGCGCCGCATGCGCACGCAGCAGCATGACTGGGTGCTGGAGGGCGGATCGCTCGACTGGGACGGCACCGGCCTGGTCGTCACCACCGAACAATGCCTGCTCAACCGCAACCGCAACCCCGGCCTGTCGATGCGCGAGGCGGAGGATCGGCTTTACAACGACCTGGGATTCGACCGCGTGCTGTGGCTGGGCAACGGCCTGACCAACGACCATACCGACGGCCATGTCGACAACCTCGCCCGCTTCGTCGGTCCCAACCGGCTGGCGATTCCGGAGCCGGAGGAAAACGACCCCAACTGGCTGGTCTTCGCCGACGCCAAGCGCCGCGCCGAGGATTTCGGGGTGGAGGTGGTCCGCATCCCCTCCCCCGGTCGCGTGCTCCACGCCGAAGAAGTGGTTCCGGCAAGCTATATGAACTTCTACATCGGCAACGCGGCGGTGGTCGTCCCCATCTATGGCCAGCCCAACGACCGCAAAGCGGTGGATGCGATCGGCGCACTGTTCCCGGGCCGCGAGGCGGTGGGCCTGCGCGCCGACCATATCCTGACCGGCGGCGGGAGCTTCCACTGCATCTCGCAGCAGATTCCGAAGTGACGAATGGTCTGGCGCAACCGACGCGCTTTTTCCGTTCTTTCGGCCAATGTCGATGCTGCAATCGCGCACCTGGCCGGACGCGGATTTCGGCCCTCGTCGGTGGAACGCGGAGAGGGCGGAATGGCTGCGCTGGTGTTCGCAGGCGTGCCGGAAAACCGGATGCATTTGCTGGCACAGGCATTGCCGGTTCATCTAGGTGCGAAGATCGGCATCGTGGTGGGCAATCAAGACTCGTTCCAACCCGAACCGTCACCCCGGCCTTGAGCCGGGGTCCCGCTTCTTTGGCGGTCGCAGGTTAGCGGGACCCCGGCTCAAGGCCGGGGTGACGAAGCCTCCACCCTCCCCTAAATAGCCCGCATGACCCAGATCACCGTCGCCGCGCTCCAGCTCGCCTTTACCAGCGACACCGCGCAGAACATCGCCAATGTCGCCGAACTCGTCCGCGAAGCCGCCGACAGGGGCGCGCAGGTCGTGCTGCCGCCCGAATTGTTCGAGGGCGAATATTTCTGCCGCGTGGAGGACGAGGCGCTGTTCGCGCAGGCCCAGCCGGTCGGCACCCACCCCGCCGTCACCGCGATGCAGCAGCTGGCGGCGGAACTCGCCATCCACATCCCGACCAGCTTTTTCGAAGCCGACGGGCCGCATCATTACAACAGCCTCGCGATGATCGGTCCCGACGGCAGGGTCGCCGGCGTCTATCGCAAGAGCCACATTCCCGACGGCCCGGGCTATGAGGAAAAATTCTATTTCCGCCCCGGCAACACCGGGTTCAAGGTGTGGGACGGCCCCGCGCCCGACGCGCAGCTAGGCGTCGGCATCTGCTGGGACCAATGGTATCCCGAAACCGCGCGCACGATGATGCTGATGGGCGCGCAGCTGCTCTTCTACCCGACCGCGATCGGCTCGGAACCCTATGACGCCGATCTCGACACCAGCCGCATGTGGCGCCGCGCGATGATCGGCCATGCAGTGTCGAACGTGGTGCCGGTGATCGCATCCAACCGCATCGGGACGGAGGGCGACCAGCGCTTTTACGGCCACAGCTTCATCTGCGACGAATGGGGCGACATCGTCGCGCAATTCGGGGCGGAAGAGACCGGCGTGCTGACCGCGACGCTCGACCTCGACCGCGCGCGGCGGCACCGGGCGGGCATGGGCTTTTTCCGCGACCGGCGGCCGGAGCTTTACGGCCGGATGGTCGAGGATATCTGAGACGAACGCCTCATCGCCACCAATCGTCACCCCGGCCCTGTGCCCGGGGCCACCACGCGGCACTGCATAGCCCATTGCCCCCAAGCGAGGCGGCAATGTGGACCCCGGCACCAGGCCGGGGTGACGGCTATGGCTACAGACTGTCCCGCAACTCCAGCGCCCGCGCGAACACCGCCTCGAACATTTCCGCCGTCAGCCGCCCGGTATTCTGGTTGTAGCGCGAACAGTGATAGCTATCGATCAGCACCCGCCCGTCCGGCATGCGATGTTCGGCCAGATGCCCGAACCGGCATTTGGGCAGCCTGCCGCCCAATATCTTGACCGCGCTTTGATGCGCGATCTGGCCGAGCGCGATGAAGATGCGCGCCGGGATCGCGTCCGCCTGCACCTGCGCAAAGGGTCGGCAGGTCCGCGCCTCTTGCGGCGTAGGTTTGTTTTCGGGCGGCAGGCATTTGACCGAATTGATGATGATGACGCCGTCGAGCGACAGGCCGTCATCGGATCGCGCGTCATAGCCACCCCGGCTCAGCCCGAACTTCGCCAGCGTCGCGAACATCAGATCGCCCGCATGATCGCCGGTGAACGGCCGCCCGGTGCGGTTGGCGCCATGTTTGCCGGGGGCAAGGCCGATGATGCCGAGCCATGCGTGCGGATCGCCGAATGCGGGCACCGGCGCGTTCCACCAGTCCGGATATTGGCCGCGCAACGCCTCTCGCAATGCGACCAGGCGCGGACAGCGCGGGCAATCGCGCGGCGGCTCGGTATCGGGCAACGGGCTTGGCGGGATCATCGTGCCGCGATAGGCGGGGCGGATGGCCGCCTCAACCCCGCCGCATCACTACGTCATCGCGCTGGGATCGAACCGGCGCGGTCGGCACGGCGAACCGGCGGCGCAACTGCGCGCGGCGATCGCGGCGGTCGGCGGGGCAATCGCCATATCCCCGATCATCCAGACGCGCCCGATCGGCCCGTCGCGCCGCCGCTTCGCCAATGCCGCGATGCTGATCGCCAGTGACGAACGGCCCGATGCGCTGCTTGCGCGGCTCAAGCGGATCGAGCGTGATTTCGGGCGGCGGCGCGGGCGGCGCTGGGACGCGCGAGCGATCGACCTCGACCTCATCCTGTGGTCCGGCGGGGCATGGGCCAGCCCCGGCCTGATCGTGCCGCACCCGCATTTCCGCACGCGCGATTTCGTGCTGCGGCCGCTATGCGCGCTCGTCCCCGGCTGGCGCGACCCGCTGACCGGACGGACGATCCGGCAGCTGGCCGCACGATTGGCGCGCCGTGCCGGTTGACCGCGCGGGATCGCCCCCCTAGACGCGGCGCTCTTCAAGTGTGGGCTCGTAGCTCAGTTGGTAGAGCAACGGACTTTTAATCTGTAGGTCTCGGGTTCGAGCCCCGACGAGCCCACCACTTGAGGGGCGATTTTCTGGCCGGAATACCGCGCGGGCGCCGTTTGGTCGCCGCACGGCCCACGCCCCCTACCCCGCCGCCAGCCCCGCCCGCGCCGTCGCCGCGAAATAGCCGCGCATCGCATTGGCGCAATGATCGGTCAGCTTGATATGCGCGCGCCGCTTGTCGGTCGGGTCCGGTTCGCGCCCGAACAGGTCGGCGTCATGCATCGTGCCGATCCAGCGCAGCGCCGTGGTCGGCGGCACCGACGCGGCGATGCACAGGCTGGACACCGACACACGCCGCCCCTCCAACCGCGCGGCATACAGGTCCAGCAGCATGTCCCAGGCCGGATCGGCGAACAATTCCGCCCGGAAAAACTGTTCGCGCATCCGCCGCGCGCGGATCGTCGCGCGCACGATGCGCGGATCGGGGTCCGGCTCCTCGCTCGGCTCGGCGGCATAGTCCGGCGTGCGGTCGCGCATCTGCGCGGGCCGTTCGGCGGCAAGCTGCGTCAGCACTTCGGCCAGCCGCGCGACCTCCTCATTCAACAGGCGCAACCGCTCCGCCTCGCGCTCGCGCGTCGCATCGTTGAGCCGCAGCGCGGGTTGGGGCAGCGCGGCAAGCAACGCGCCCGCCTGTTCCGCCGCACTTGCTTCGCACAACAAGGTTGCCCCCTGCGCCAGCAACGGCGCGGCGACGGTATCGATCGCGGCACGATCGAACATCGCCACGACGCGAAAACCACGTTCCGTCGACCAGCGGGCCAGCGCATGCGCCGTATCCGCCGCCGGTTCGGGAGCCATTCCCTGTGCGTCGAAAATCACCAGGTCGAGCGCGATCTGGCTGGCGATGCGCGCATCCGCCGCAGCGGGCGCCACCTGTCCCACCAGTCGCGCGCCGCCCGCCGCCACCGCGCGGGCATGCGCCGCCATCCGCGCGGGATCGGCGACGATCAACGCCGCCGGAACATCCATTCCCCAATCATGGGGTGCTGACATTGCCGCCTGTCTCATCCGAAACCTCCGCTTTGCATGGCATTGCGGATGTTTCCCCGGCTTCGCTGTCCAGCGTAAGCCCGAAGAACCTCCGTTCTCAATCCATAACGGAGGAATTATCTCCAGAACGGCTCAAGAACGCAAGCGGATCATCAGCCGAACACCTGCTCGGCACCCTCCAACCCGTTCTCGACCAGCCATTTTGCACCCGGCGCAC
>CADEEK010000089.1:1585-8939 GCA_902826325.1 uncultured Sphingomonadales bacterium | reverse complement strand
GATCGGCGTGGGCAACGTCTTCGGATCGTTCCTTGAAGGCGCGCTGCGCAATCCGGGTGCGGCCGATGGCCAGCAGGGCCGTCTGTTCATCGGCTTCGCGGCCGCCGAGCTTCTCGGCCTGCTCGCGTTCGTCGTCGCGATGATCCTGATCTTCGTCGCGTAACTTGTTCCCGGTTCGGGCGGGAATGATCCCGCCCGCAACAGGACAGGATTGAAATGCCACAAATCTCGCAACTCGCGGCGACCTGGGCCTCACAGCTGTTCTGGCTGCTGCTGACCTTTGGCATCGTCTATTTCTTCATCGGCCGGGGCATGGCGCCCAAGATCCAGGCCACCGTCGATCAGCGCGACAAGACCGTCGCCGACGACCTGGCGGCGGCGGAAGCCGCACGGGTGGCGGCGGATGCGGCCGAGGAAAGCTGGCGTGCGCATGAAAATGCGGCGCGTGAGGCGGCGCAGAAGAAGCTGGGCGAGGCGCGGTCCAAGGCGGCGGCGGCGACCGAGCGGCAGCTGGCCAAGGCGGGCGACGAAATCGACGGCAAGACGGCCGAGGCCGAAGCACGGATCGCGGCGGCGTCCCGGGCGGCGCAGGGCGAGATCGAAGCGGTGGCTGCCGAGGCCGCGCAGGACATCGTCGCCAAGATTTCGGGTGCGAAGGTGACTTCGACCGAGGCCAAGGCGGCAGTAAAGGCGGCACTCAATGGCTGAACCAATTGTCGATCCCGTCGCCGAAAATCTGAGCGAAGCGCGGCATGGCGAAGGCATGGCGGTGCCGGATACCGGCGTGAAGGCCGTGACCATCGAACATGGCGGGCCGAGCGAGGCGCATGCCAATCCCGCGATTTTCGGCGTGCTCGATGCGACCGTGTGGGTCAGCATCGCCATGGCGGTGTTCATCGCGCTGTTGATCTGGAAGAAGGTGCCCGCGCTGATCACCCGCGGTCTGGACGGCCAGATCGCGGCGATCAAGGCGCGGCTGGACGAAGCCAAGGCGTTGCGCGCCGAGGCCGAGGCGCTTCGCGACGAATATGCGCGCAAGATCGCCAGCGTCGAAAGCCAGGCCGCCGAAATGGTTGCCCATGCCGATGACGAGGCCAAGGCGCTGATCGCCAAGGCCAAGAAGGACGCCGACGAGCTGGTCAAGCGCCGCACGCGCATGGCGGAGGACAAGATCGCCGCTGCCGAACGCGCCGCGCTGGACGAGGTGCGCGCGCGCACCGTCGATGCCGCGGCCAAGGCCGCCGCGTCGATCATCGCGACCAAGCATGACGCCGGGGCCGACAAGGCGCTGGTCGATCAGACGATTTCGGGCCTGTCGCGCCTCAACTGAGCTGCGCGTTCGAACGAAAATCGGGGGCATCGACCAGCGCCGGTGCCCCTTTTTCATGACCGGTCAGGCAGCGGCGATGCGATAATGGATCGGCTTGAACGATCCGCCGTTCGATGCGGGCGCCGAACAGGCGGTGAGGCCGACGATCAAGTCCATCTCCGCAACGAAATCGATATGGTCGCCCGCTTCGCTGAGCGGCGGCAGCACCTGCAGCCTGCCGGTGGTGCCGTCCACGGGCACGTTCATGAAACAGTTGAAGGCGACGGGAATTTGGTCCGGCGCGATGCCATGCGGGGCCAGTGCGGCGGCGAGATTGCCGAAACAGCCGCGATGGCGCGGCAGAGCGGGATAGAAATGGTCGAACGTGTCGACCGAACAGGGGGTGAGCAGGAAATCGTGCATCCCCACGCTGTCGCCGACGATATGCAGCATCGGGTTCGAGCGGTTGGAATAGAGCGCATGGCCGGTCGTCAGCCGGATGGTTTCGGCATAATCGAGCGTGCGGCCTGACGAAATCACCTCGTCCATGTCATCGGCGTTGAAGGCGAGCAGGTCGGCGACCTGACGCCCGCGCGGGTCGATCACCGACAGCCGCTCGCCCCGCGCGAGGCGAAACGCGACCCCGCTGCGCGGCGGGATTTCCCGAACCGTGTCGGCCTGCGTCATTTCCCGGTGTAGCGAAACGGACATGCCCAATCCGGTTCGACGGCGCGGCCGCTATATTGGCGTGCCTCGCTCGCCTCGCCATGGCGCGTCAGCATCGGGTTGCGCGATCCGGCCAGCGCCTCGTCGCGAACCAGGATCTTTTCGCGCATCCCTTCATATTTGCCCTGCGCGCGCAGCTGCTCGAACTGATCGTGCAGGTTGAAGATCATCGTCGGACGCGCGAAACGGCGGGCGGGGCGGCTGGCACGGGGGTGCAGGCCGACGACGAAAAAGGCCTCGCCGCCGAACGACAGCGAGAAATGCGGATCGTCGGGATCGGGGCTGACACGATCGTCCCAGTCCTGGCCCAACCAGACATCCTTGTCCGACAGCGACTGGATGCGATGCCACAGCGCGCGTTCGAAGCCCGCTTCATCGAGATCGTCCGGCCCCTCGAACACCACCGCGAGGCTGCGGAACAGCGCCGGGTCGGCACGATAATCGGCGGCGAAATGGCGCAGCCGGTCATGGATGCGCAGATCGTCCCAGCCGCTGGTGATGTCGCGCGCGCTGACGATGTCGAGCGTGCCGCGGGCCAGCGCCGCCTTGGCCCCGACGCAGGGAAACGGGTCCCGCTGGATATGGTCGCGCAACAGGCTTTCGGCCTCCGCGGCGCCGCTGTCGGCCCATGGAAACAAGGTGTTCGTTCGACTGTTCATGTCCGATCGAACGTGCGTTGCGCTTCGCAGTTCCTCGACGTTCGGGCGGGCGCGCGGCAGATCGTGATGCATCGATCGCGCAGCATGTTCGTTTCGGTGGCATGAGCGACAGTCCTTCCCGGATCGAACTGGCCGAGGATCGCACCGACCTGGCCGAGGACCGCACGCTGCTCGCCAATGAGCGGACGTTCAGCGGATGGGCGCGGACGGCGCTGGCGACGGTCGGCATCGGCGTGGGGTTCAACGCGCTGTTCCGGACGCTGGACCCCAGCTGGGTGCCCAAGGCGATCGCGACGCTGTTCATCCTGCTGGGCCTGATCATCATCATCATGGCCGACCGGCGCGCCTGTGCGATCCAGGCGCGCCTGTCCGCGCACAAGGTGCAATCGCTCAAGCCGCTCAACGTGCGGATCATCACCGCGACCTATGCCGCCGGGGCGGTCGGGTTGATCGCGGCGTTGTGGGCGCTGCAATAAAGGCGGTCTACGATGCAATGGATCGCGCTACCGGATGGAAAGTGCGGTGCGATCCGCCTACATCGGCGCGACGATGTCCGATCCCAATTCCCCCGATCGTTTCAATGAGGAAGGTGCGACCTTTGCCGTGCGCGGGTCGGAAACGCCCGACCTGGACGCCGGGGTCGCGGCGATCCGCAATGTGCTGAAAACGCTGCCCGCGCGGCCCGGCGTCTACCGGATGCAGGATGCGCGCGGCGACGTGCTGTATGTCGGCAAGGCGCGGGCGCTGAAGCACCGCGTCGCCAACTATACCCAGCCCGCCAAGCTGTCGAACCGGTTGCGGCGGATGATCGCGCAGACGCGCGGCATGACGGTGGTGACGACTAATAACGAGGCCGAGGCGCTGTTGCTGGAGGCGCAGCTGATCAAGCGGTTCCGGCCCGCCTACAACGTCCTGCTGCGCGACGATAAGAGCTTTCCCTACATCCTGTTGCGCGGCGATCATGATTTTCCGCGGGTGCAGCTGCATCGCGGCGCGCGGCGGGTGAAGGGCGATTATTTCGGGCCGTTCGCGGGCGCGGGCCAGGTGCGCAAGACGCTGAATGCGTTGCAGAAGCTGTTCCTGCTGCGATCGTGCACCGACGGGTTTTACAACAGCCGCGACCGGCCCTGTCTGCTCTATCAGATCCGCCGTTGTTCGGCGCCGTGCGTCGATCGCATCGACAAGGCGGGCTATGCTGAGCTGGTCGGCGATGCGCGCGATTTCCTGATGGGAAAATCGACCCGGGTGCAGGCGAAGCTGGGCGAGGCGATGGAGGCGGCGGCCGCCAATCTCGACTTCGAACAGGCGGCGGTGCTGCGCGACCGGTTGAAGGCGCTGACCTTCATCCAGGGGTCGCAGGCGATCAATGCCGAAGGGGTCGGCGATGCCGATATCTTCGCGCTGGCGGCCAAACAGGGACAGATCGGCATCCAGGCGTTCTTCATCCGCGGCGGCCAGAATTGGGGGCATCGCGCCTTTTTCCCCGCGCATACCGCCGAAGTGCCCGAGGCGGAGGTGCTGGCGCAGTTCCTGATGCAGTTTTACGAAGAGGTGCCGCCGCCCAAGAATGTGCTGATCGACCGGGCGCTGCCCGAAAGCGAGCTGTTGGCCGATGCGCTGGGCGAGCGGGCGGGGTTTCGCGTCGAAGTGTCGCAGCCGCAGCGCGGGGCGCGGCGGCGGCTGATGGAACAGGCACAGCGCAACGCGGTCGAGGCGCTCGACCGGCGGATGGCCGAATCGACGACGCAGGCGAAGAATCTGCGCGACATCGCCGACCTGTTCGGTCTGGCCGAACCGCCCGACCGGATCGAGGTTTACGACAACTCCCATATTCAGGGGACCAGCGCGGTCGGCGCGATGATCGTCGCGGGGCCGGAAGGGTTCCGCAAGGGCCAGTATCGCAAGTTCAACATCAGGCGCGCGGCGACCGACGATGATTTCGCGATGATGCGCGAGGTGTTCGAGCGCCGCTTTGCTCGCGCGCAGGAGGAGGACCCGGATCGCGACAAGGGGGTCTGGCCCGATCTGGTGCTGATCGATGGCGGGCGCGGACAGTTGAACGCGGCGCGCGGGGTGCTGGAGGAATTGGGGATCGAGGACGTCTGCCTGGTCGGGGTGGCCAAGGGACCGCATCATGGACGCGAGGGGCGCGAGGTGTTTCACCTGATGGACGGGAGCGAGCGGATGCTGCCGGTCAATTCGCCCGCGCTGTTCCATATCCAGAAACTGCGCGACGAAGTGCATCGCTTCGCCATTGGCGCGCATCGCCAGAAGCGCGCCAAGGCGATCGGCGCGTCGCCGCTGGACGAGGTGCCGGGGATCGGGCCGGCGCGCAAAAAGGCGTTGCTGATGCATTTCGGCACCGCGCGGGCGGTGCGCGGCGCCAGCCTGGAGGATCTGCGCAAGGCGCCGGGGGTCAGCAGCGCGGTGGCACAGCAGGTGTTCGATTACTTCCATATGCGTTGACTGACGGGTTGCGGCAATCGCGCAGCGCGTTAGATTTGCCCCTGTTTCGGGGGAGTTATATGTTTCGTAAATCGGCGTTGGTGATTGCGCTCTGTTCGTCGTCGGCGGCATGGGCGGGGGACGAGCCGCTCTATCAGCCCGCACCCGCATGGGTCAGTGCGGCTGCGATCGCCGATCCGGCCGGGCAGAGCGAATCCAGTCCCTCCGTCGTGATCTACGATCAGCAGAGCCGCATCAACGACGGGCAGGTCTGGGCATATGTCGATCAGGCGACGCGCGTGATGTCGCCCCAGTCGCTCAACGAAATGGGCACGGTGCAGCTGACCTGGCAGCCCGATTCGGGCGACCTGATCGTGCATCGTGCCGAAATCCTGCGCGGGGACGAGCGGATCGACCTGATCGCGAAGGGCCAGACGTTCGAGATCCTGCGTCGCGAGGAGCAGCTGGAACAGCTGATGGTCGACGGGATGCTGACGGCCACCCTGACGGTCGAGGGATTGCGGGTCGGCGACATCCTGCGCATCACCCATTCGACCACCGATCGCGACAAGACGCTGAAGGGGAACGCCCAGGCGGCGGTCGGGCTTATCGCGGCGCCGACGCGCGCCGGGTTCGCCCGGGCACGGCTGTCCTGGCCCGAAGGCGACAAGCTCAACTGGCGCTATCATGCCGATGGCGCTGCGCCACAGGCGGTGCGGCGCGGCGGGTTCGAAACGATCGAAGTCGTATTGCCGCTGGCCAAGCCGGTGGAGCTGCCCGCCGATGCGCCGATGCGATACCGCAAGCTTCAGATGATCGAGGCGAGCAGCTTTGCCGACTGGCAGGCCGTGTCGCGCACGATGGCGCCGCTGTATCGCGCCGAGGGGCTGATCGCGGCGGGGAGCCCGCTGGCGGCGGAAGTGGCGAAGATCGCGGCGAAATCGACCGATCCGCGCGAGCGCGTCGCGCTGGCGCTGCGGCTGGTGCAGGACGAGGTGCGCTATCTGTATCGCGGGATGGATGGCGGCAATTACACGCCGCAGACGCCCGCAGACAGCTGGTCGCGCCGCTATGGCGATTGCAAGGCCAAGACGTTGCTGCTGCTGGCCCTGTTGCACGAATTGGGGATCGAGGCGGAAGCCGTTGTGGTCAACAGCACGGGCGGCGATCTGGTGCCGACGCGGTTGCCGTCCGCCGGGGCGTTCGACCATGTGATCGTTCGCGCGATGGTGGATGGCAAGGCCTTATGGCTCGATGGCACCGGATCGGGCACGCGCCTTGCCGATATCGGGGACGTGCCCCCGTTCCGTAATGTGCTTCCCCTGCGCGCGGCGGGCGCGGCGCTGGAGGCGGTGCCGTTGCAGCCGCCGGCGCGACCGCTGGTCGATATGTCGATCGAGCTCGATCAGCGCGCCGGAGTCGCAATGCCCGCGCTGTTCACCGTTACCGCCGTGGCGCGTGGACCGATGGCGGAAACGTTTCGCGCGGCGTTGATCGATGCGGACAAAGCGCGGCTCGACGGCATTGCGCAGAGCATGGTCAATGGTGTGTTTGGCGATGCGTTGTTGAGCGAGCGCACATTGACCTATGACGCCGACAGCGCGACGACCAGAATCGTCGCCACCGGGGTCGTTTCGTCGCCCTGGAAGATGCGCGAGGGGCGCTATCGCATGGAACTCGATCGGGGCGTGTCCCAGATCAACTTCGCCCCCGATCGCGCCCGTCCGGCGTGGCGGGACATTCCAGTAATGACTGCGCCGGTGCCGTTCAGGATTGCGAACCGGCAACGGATACGCCTCCCGCAAGGCGGGGCGGGCTTTACGCTGGAGGGCGATCGCGCCTTTGCGACGCCGCTGGCGGGCGCGGTGGTGCAGCGCAGTGTCGCGCAGGCCGATGGCGTCATCACGGCAGAGGATGTTGTCGTGGCGACGGCGCGGGAGATTCCGGCGAGCGAGTTGAGCGCAGTGCGCGCGCAGGTGGCGCTGGCCAAGCGGCGGCCGCTGGAGGCGGTGGCGCCGACCGAGGTCAAGCCGCGCTGGAAGATCGTGCTCGATGCCGACAAGACGACGTTCGCGCCAATGTTGGCGGCCTATACCAAGGCGATCGAACGGGATGACGAGCCGGATGCGGTGCTGGGCTATTTCAACCGCGCCAGCTTCAATGCCGGCATCTATGACTATCGGGGCGCGCTGCTCGACCTCGACCGCATCCTGGC
>CADEEK010000089.1:0-1575 GCA_902826325.1 uncultured Sphingomonadales bacterium | reverse complement strand
GCACCCTATCATCTCTGGCGCGCGCAGCTGCGCCGAACCCTCGGTGATGCCAAGGGCGCGCGCGCCGATGCCGAGGCGAGCCTGGCGCTCGATCCCGAATCGTTGCAGGGCATCGGCCTGTTGTCCGCGCTGCGCTTTGAGGCGGGCGAGCGCGACGCGGCGATCGCCATGCTGGACGAACGGATCGATGTGGGCGGCAAGGACAAGCTCGCGTTCCAGACCGCAAAGGCGGAGTTGCTGGGCGAGGCCGGTCGGGTCGACGAGGGCAAGGCGATTCATGAGGATGTCATCCGCGACAATCCGGGCAACCCGACTGCGCTGAACGCGCGCTGTTGGTATCGCGGCACGATGAAGGTCGATCTGGACGATGCGCTGAAGGATTGCACCAAGGCGATCGAGCTGGCTGAGCGGCCCGCGATGATGCTGGACAGCCGCGCGCTGATCTATCTGCGCATGGGGCGGCTGGACGAAGCGCTGGCGGACATCGAGGCGGGGCTGAAACAATCGCCTGAGATGGCCACCAGCCTGTTCATGCGCGCCGTCATCCGCAAGCAGCGCGGTGAGGCGGCGGCAGAGGATCTGGCGGCGGCGCGGCTGATCGACCCGCAGATCGACGGGCGTTTCGGCAAATGGGGTATCAAGCCGTGACCAGCCTTGGGATTTTCTCGACCCCGATGCGGTAATACCCCGCCATGCCGGCTCGTGCTTTTTTGACGATAACGCCGAATTAATGTGGCGCCATTGTGCTGTCGGCGCTGGTTCCGCGCGTGTCGCTGCTGCGCCCAGCGACGGTTACGCCGGTCGTGTGGCGGGCCGCCGCCATGCGTTGTAGGCGCGTGCATACCCCTCATCTCCTCGGTGTTCCTGTGTTGAGGCTGACTGAGGGGAAGACTTGGGCTAACCGGTTGCCCTGCTGCGATCGTGCCTTCCCGTACGACACGCAGTCGCGAGGACAGTAGCTGGCGAGCGATGGGGGTGACAACTACCTCGCTGCCATCGTCCGTCATAGGTGTACCCCACTCTCCCTCGCTCCGAAGCGGCGCCTTACTACGAACCTTGGTGTCGGGGCCTCTCCATTTGTTCCCAGCACGCGCGGTTTCCCATGAAAGTCCACGTTGAGTGCGCAAGCCTAGGCACAACCACCCGCCTGTGTCAGTCACCTTGCGGAAGCTGGTAGGGCAGGTCTGCCGAGCCTCGCGAGCTGCCCCCCGTTGGCTGTCCGATCTGCAAGGCCTGGCGCCCACTAGTCGAGCATGAGAGCCCGCCACCTTCTGCGCTCGGTCGCCGTCCTAGCGGTCGCTGCGCTCGCTCTAGTGGCACTGCCACGCCAGCCCGAGCCCCTCGCAGGCCAGTCGAGTACCACCGCCACGATCCCTGGCCCGACCGGACATGGAGCACCCTCTCCCACCTTGCCTCCGAGCCGCACGGCACCGCCGACGACCAACCCCAGCCGAGACCAGCCATTCGAACCAGGGGACAGCCAGGCACCTGTACCCGTCGCCGCCACCAACCCGGTCTATCACCCTCCACCCCCGCCCCAGCCTGACCTGGTCGTGCCCTGTGGCGAGAACGGCC
>CADEEK010000088.1 GCA_902826325.1 uncultured Sphingomonadales bacterium | reverse complement strand
AGCAGGGGCGCGCCCGTCACGGGACAGAGCTGGGTCTTCAGGGCGTCAACATCGTTCTCGCCCAACTCCAGCTTGGCCGCCGTCAGCGACAGGCAGTCCGCGCCGGTGAAGGTCAGGCCCGCCTTGGCCAGCCGCAGGGTCCCGGCGCCCGCGATCTCGCCGTCGCGGACCATGGCGAAACTGCCCTTGGCGCGGATGTCGGCGTGGGCGGAGGCGCCGTCGCCCGTGGTCACGAACCGGTCGACCTTGGCCGCCACCGTCGGCAATCCGCCACCCCGGACGTCCAGGGCGAAACGCCCGCCCTGGCCGGCGAAGACCGGCGCCCCGCCCACCGCGCGCACCTCCGCCATGCCGCCGCTCCGTGTACGGACGACCAGGGGCGCGGGCAGGCTGACGGCCATGTCGCTATGGGTGATGTTGAGCGCCAAGGCGGGGGCGACAAGGGTGAAGTCCCCCACCGCGCGCTTCAGGGCGGCGGTCTCGGCGTCGTCCGAGGCCGCCACGGCGCCCAGGCCCGACCAGCCGCCCTGGGCCGTGGCCTCGCCGCGCATCTGCAGGTCGACCAGCGGCCCCTTCACGGCGCCCGAACCCTTGAACGCCGCCTTGGCCTCCCGCAGGCGCAGGTCGGCCGTCGTGAGTTCGGCGGCGGCCAGCTCGATGCCGTACCGCCCGCCCAGCCGGTCGCCGCCCGCCCGCGTCCAGGCCGCCTCCGGCGCATCGAGCTTGACCCGCAGCTTGCGGGCCTTGGCCCCGCCGAGCGTCGCGGTGTCGGCGGCGGCCTCCATGGCGCCCGAGCCCTTCAGCGACAGGTTCGGAATCCAGCCCGCCGAGACGCCGTCGAAACGACCTTCCAGCCGCGCGTCGCCCAGTTGGTGGGCACCGAGCGCAAGCCGCTCCCCGGCCAGGATCAGGCTCAGGGCCACCGCCCCGTCGCCGCGCCGGCGCTTGAGGTCGGGATAGGGCGCCTGGCCGGCGAGGCGCAGGGTCGCGGCCCGGGCCGAGAGATCGCCGGCCCGCATCTCGCCCACGAAGACCTGGAAGCCGATATCCATCCGGTCGCCCCGGGTGCGCACCACAAGGCCGCCGGGACCCAGATCGGCGAAGGCCTCCCCCTCACGGACCGTGGCCGGGGCCGAGCGCGCGTCCAGGCGGATAAGCTTCCCGTCGTTCACCAGGGCCTCGGCCCGGACCTGCAAGGCGCCGTAGTCGCTCTGCAGATTCAGATAGCCGTCCTCGATGCGGATGCTGGGCAGGCGGGCGTCGGGCCGGGGCGGCTTGCGGCGGAACTCCTCGACCACGCGATCGAGGGAACCCAGGGTGAGCCGGCCGTCCTTCCAGGTCCCGTGGAGGATCGGACGCACCAGGCGGACCGAGCGCACCTCAAGCCCCAGCGGATCGCCCGACCAGAACCCCTGCCAGCCATATCCCACCTCCAGCCGGTCGGCCGAGAGCACGGGCGCGGACTTGGAGCCCACCCGCAGGGTTCCCGACAGGCCGCCCAGGCCGAAGGTGTCGAACTCCAGCTCGGCGTCGACGCCCCGATCCTTCAGCCAGCCCACCAGCACGTCGCGGGCGATGGCCAGGCGGGCCACATAGAGACCGGCGCCGCCCGCCACGACGACGGCCAGCACGAGGCCAGCCGCCAGGCGCACCGGCGGCCGGCGACGCTTTCGCGCCCGGGCGGGAATAGGCTCAGCTTCGGTCAAACAGAAAACGCCGGTTCCGACACGTCCTAGTCATAGCGCCAAAACGGACGAAACGGCGACGGTTCCCTGAACGCCCCGGAAACTGGCGCTACATCGCGTAGGCCAGGCCGCCGTCGACGGTGACCGTGGTGCCGACCACGAAGTCGCTGGCGCGCGAGGAAAGGAAGATGGCGGCGGCCGCCATGTCGTCATCCTTGCCGATCCGGCGCACGGGCATGCGCTTGGCCAGTTCTTCGCCCTGATCGCGGGCGTAGCGGTTCATCTCCGAGGCGAAGGGCCCCGGCGCGATGGCGTTGACGATGATGTGGTCCTGCACCAGGCGCGCAGCCATCCGGCGGGTGAGGTACATCAGGCCCGACTTGGAGGCGTGGTAGGAATAGGTCTCGTTGGCGTTCAGCTTGATGCCGTCGATGGAGGCGATGTTGACGACCTTGGCCGGCCGCTCGTGGCTGCCCGCCGCTTTCAGCAGGCCATGCAGGGCCTGGGTCAGGAAGAAGGGCGACTTGATGTTGAGGTTCATCACCTTGTCCCAGCCGCTTTCGGGGAACTGCTCGAACGGCTCGCCCCAGGCGGCACCCGCATTGTTGACCAGGATGTCGAGATGATCCTCATGGCCCGCCAATGCGTCGGCCAGCGCACGACACCCGTCGACGGTCGACACGTCCATCGGCAGCGCGATGCAATTGGGGCCAAGCTCCTCGGCGGTATCGGCGCAGGCGGGCGCCTTGCGCGAGGAGATATAGACCTTTGCCCCCTGCGCGATAAACGCCTTGGCGATCATCTTGCCGATGCCCCGGCTGCCCCCGGTGACGAGCGCGACCTTGCCGGTCAGGTCGAACAATTTGCTGGTATCCATTCGTTACTCCCGTGAATCCCTGTTGGTCATCCGCCGCGCCTGATCGTTTCGCGCGCGATGATGAGCTGTTGAATCTGGCTGGTGCCTTCATAGATGCGGAACAGCCGGACGTCGCGATAGAGCCGTTCGATCCCGTAATCGGCGATATAGCCCGCCCCGCCGAAAATCTGGACGGCGCGGTCGGCGACGCGGCCGACCATTTCGGTGGCGAACAGCTTGGCGGCGGCGGATTCCATCACGACATCGCCGCCCGCATCGCGCGTCGCCGCGGTTTCCAGCACCAGCGCGCGCGCGGCCAGGCATTCGGTCTTGCTGTCGGCGATCATCGCCTGGATCAACTGGTGTTCGGCGATCGGCTTGCCGAACTGGCGGCGTTCGGTGGCATAGGCGACGCAATCGGCGATCAGCCGCTCGGCGACGCCGACGCTCACCGCGCTGATGTGCAGCCGTCCGCGATCGAGCACGCGCATCGCGATCTTGAACCCTTCGCCCTCCTCGCCCAGCCGGTTTGCGGCGGGCACCGGCACATCGTCGAAGATGACGTCGGCGACCCGGGCGCCGCGCTGGCCCATCTTCTTTTCGGGTTCGCCGACGGTCAGGCCGGGCAGGTCGCGCGGCACCAGGAACGCCGACACGCCGCGCCCGCCCGCCTCGTCGCCGGTGCGCGCCATCACGGTGAACAACTGTGCCTTGTCGGCATTGGTGATGTAGCGTTTGGTGCCGGTCAGGCGATAGACATCGCCCCTCTGGTCATCGCTGGCGCGCACCGCGCGCGTCCGCACCGCGCCGCTGTCCGATCCGACATCGGGTTCGGTCAGGGCAAAGCTGGTGACGATCTCGCCGCTGGCGATGCGGGGCAGCCATTGCGCCTTTTGCGCGGGCGTGCCGGCCATCACCAGCCCCTGCGATCCGATGCCGACATTGGTGCCGAAGCTGGAGCGGAAGGCCGGGGTGGTGCGGCCCATTTCGATCGCGACGCGGCATTCCTCCGCCATGGTCAGGCCCAGCCCGCCATATGCCGGATCGATCGACAGGCCGAACAGGCCCATCGCCTTCATTTCGTCGATGATCGCGTCGGGAATGGCGTCGGCGGCCTCGACCGCGGCCTCCAGCGGCCGCAACCGTTCGGCCACAAAGCGGCGCACCGCCGCGATCAACGCATCGAATGTCTCCGCGTCGAGGCTCATCGGCGGCGATCCTGCTCCATACCCATTTTTCGAATCGTAGCGTTAGCAGGCGCGCGCGCCAGACGCAAACGCCCGCCGGATGACCCGGCGGGCGTCGTTCCTCCCCAGGAAGGCGCGCGTCAGCCGAGACGGCCGAGGCGGTGATAGAGGTTGGCGAACTGAACCGAGCGGGGATCGTCGGCGATGCGGCGGGTGTAATCGGCGACGGCTTCCTTCAGCAGCGCGAAGTCGGCGGTCGAGAAGATCGGACGGGCGCGGGCGGGTTCGGGCGTGCTCATGATGATGTCTCCTTGGGGATGTAAAGTTGATGACCCTTGTATGACTGTTCGCCGCCCTCCCGGACACCCGTTAAAGCGATCGATCGCGGTTATCGCGTCATTGACAGTGGCGTTGTTGGATGAAATTATGTAAATAATTGACAAAACCGGTGTGCCCGGTCGCACCCTATCGACGGAGACTGAAATGGCGGATCGCAAGCTGTTCGCGGGCCATGCCGTGCGGCGGTTGCGGCGCGGGCTGGGGCTGACCCAGGCGGCGATGGCCGAAAGCCTGGGCGTGTCGGCAAGCTATCTCAACCTGGTCGAACGCAACCAGCGGCCCCTGTCGGCGACGCTGATGCTCGCCTTGGCCGAAAGTTTCGATTTCGATCCGCGCGCGCTGGCGGCGGCGGAGCCGGGCGGGGGGGAAGAGGCGATGCGGCGCCGGCTGGCCGATCCGCTGTTCGCCGATCTCGACATCGACCGCACCGAATTGACCGAATGGCTCGCCGGGGCGCCCGGCGGTGCGGAGGCGTTCGCGCGCACCTATGACCGGGTGGCGGGCGCGGCGGGGGTGGGCGCGGGGGAGGGCGACGACCCCGGTGCCGCGGTGCGGCGCGAGGTCGAACGCTGGCGCAACCATTTCGCCGATCTGGATGCAGCGGCGGAGGCGCTGGCCGATGAATTGCGCATCGCGTCGAGCGACCTGTTCGGCGCGATGGCCGAACGGTTGCGCGTCAAGCATCAGCTGACCATCCGCGTGATGCCGATCGAGGTGCTGGCAGGCCTGCGCGTGCGGGTCGACCTGCACGCCCGCCAGTTGCAGCTCAGCGAGGCGCTCGATCCGCCCAGCCGGGTGTTCGCGCTGGCGCGACAGCTCGCCGGGGAGGCGCGGGCAGAGGTCGATGCGCTGGTGCGCGGCGCCGATTTTTCGGACCGGGTGGCCGAACGCCTCTATCGGCGGCATCTGACCGGCTATTTCGCGGCGGGGGTGATGATGCCCTATGCCCGCTTCCTGCGCGCGTGCGAATCGACCGGCTATGACCTCGAACTGCTGCGCCGCCGCTTTGGGGCAAGCGTCGAACAGGTCGCGCACCGGCTGACGACGATGCAACGGATCGGCGCGCGCGGCCTGCCCTTTTTCATGGTGCGGGTCGATCGCGCGGGACAGGTATCGAAACGCTTTGCCGGGGCGAGCGGATCGCCGCTGGTCGAGGCCGCCGTCCCCTGTCCTCTCCTCGACTCCTACTCCGCCTTCGCCCGCCCCGACGAGCGCATCGTGCAGCTGGTCGAACTCGAAGACGGCACCCGCTGGTTCACCTCGTCGCGCTGCGTGGCGCCGCCGGGGGGGTGGGCCGGCGCGGTGCGCGCGCGGTTTGCGGTGACATTGGGGCTGGCGGCGGAACTGGCGACCGAGCTGGCGGCGGCGCGCGGCCTGGATTTTGGTGCAGAAGCGGTGCCGATCGGGCTTGGCTGTCGCGCCTGCACACGCACCGATTGCCCCCAGCGCAGCGTGTCGCCCGCCGGACGGACGCTGCTGGTCAACGATCGCGAGATCGGTGTTTCGCCCTTCGGCTTTGTCGGGGATTGATCGCGGCGGCTGCGTTCAGGCGCCCGCAGCGGTCAGCCGCTCAACCTGGTCCGGGGTCAGTTGCAGCGTCCAGCCGGCGATCAGTTCGTCGAGCTGGGCGATGGTCGTCGCGCTGGCGATCGGGGCGGTGACGCCGGGTTGGGCGGCGAGCCAGGCGAGCGCGATCTGGGCGTGGGTGGCGCCGCTTTCGTCGGCCACCGCATCCATCTCCGCCAGCACCGCCGCGCCCTTGCCGGCGAGCAGCTCGCCCATCCGCCCGCCGCGCACGCTTTTGCCCAGATCCGCTTCGCCGCGATATTTGCCGGTGAGAAAGCCCGAGGCGAGGCCATAATAGGGCAGCGCGCCGACATTGCGGGTGACGCACAGATCCTGCAACTCGCCCTCGAACCGATGGCGGCGGATCAGATTATATTCGGGCTGTAGCGCGCGATAATGCGGCAACCCTTCCTGCGCGGCGATGTCGAGCGCCGATTTGAACCGCGCCGCCGAAAAGTTGGATGCCGCGATCTGGCGCACCTTACCCGCATCGATCAGTTTCTGAAACGCCGCCAGCACCGCCGCCTGCGGCACGCTGTCGTCATCCTGATGCGCATAATAAAGGTCGATCGTATCGACACCCAGCCCCTTGAGCGAGGCGTCGCATGCCGCGGCGATGCGCGCCGGGGCCAGCTTCTCGCCGCCGTCGCCGGGCAGCATGCCGACCTTGGTCGCGATGCCGATCCGCTTGCCCGATGCCTTCAGCCATTCGCCGATCAGCGTTTCGGATTCGCCGCCCCGATGTCCCGCGACCCAGGCGGAATAGACATCGGCCGTGTCGATCAGCGTCCCGCCCGCATCGGCGAACCGGTCGAGCAGCGCGAAGCTGGTGTCGCGATCGGCGGTCCAGCCGAAGACATTGCCGCCCAGCACCAGCGGCGGCGTGGCGATGTCGGTGCCCGGCAGCTGACGCGGCGCGGTCAATTCATGTTCTCCGCAGCTTCGACCGTCTGATCGGGGTCCGCATCGGCGGCGTTGATGTCGAGCGTGTCGGCCGCGGCGTTGAGCTGCGCGGCCTCGCCCGCGGTGACGCCGGTCGTGTCGTCGGTGGTGTCGCAGGCCGCCAGCAGGATCAGCGGCAGCGCGATGGCGGTTCGATACATCATGGTCCCCGAACGACTGGAGCAAGGAAGGCGGGGCCGCCGAGGGGGCGGCCCCGACCGATCAATCGTCGAGCGCGTCGGCGGCGTTGCCGACCCGGTCCGCACCCTCGCCGATCGCGGCACCGACCTTGTCCGCCGCATTTTCGGCGGCGCCGAGGGCATCGTCGGTGGCGGCTTCGACATCGTCCGCCGCCTCGCTCATCGTCGCATTGGCGTCGGCGGCGATCTGTTCGGCGGCTTCGGCGGTTTCATTCTGCGCCTGTTCGCTGCACGCGCTGACGCCAAGGGCGGCGAGCGCGACGAGGGGGAGCAAGATTCGTTTCATGAAATTTCCCTTTTCTGGCCCTTACTGCTTTGGCCGCTACGCGCGACGGTAAGGCGCATGGCAAACGGTCGCAACGGCAATGGGTTGCATTTGACGCATATAAAGATATCTTTATATCTGTTTTGGCGCGGGCATGTTAACGGGATCTGGTGATGAAAATTGCGCTCGACGCCTTTCGTGCCCTGGCCGATTCGACGCGATTGCGGATCGTCGCGCTGTTGCGCACGATGGAGCTGTCGGTCGGCGAACTGGCACAGGTGCTGGGGCAGAGCCAGCCGCGCGTTTCGCGGCATGTAAAGATCCTGTGCGATGCGGGCCTCGCCGAACGGCGCAAGGAAGGCAGCTGGGTGTTCGTCGCGCTGGGCGCGCGCGATCGCGTGGCGCCGGTGCTGGCCGCGCTCGACGCCTGGGGCGGGCAGGAGGATCATTGGGCGGTGGCCGACAGCGCGCGGCTGGCGGCGGTGCGCGCTGACCGGGCGGCGGCGGCGGCGGAATGGTTTGAGGCGCATGCCGGGGAATGGGACGCGATCCGCTCGCTCCATGTCGCCGAGGAACAGGTGGAGGCGGCGATGGCCGCCGCGCTGGACGGCGTGCCGATCGCGCGGCTGATCGACATCGGCACCGGCACCGGGCGGATGCTGGAGCTGTTCGCGCCGCGTGCCGATCGCGCGCTGGGCATCGACCGGTCGTCGGAGATGCTGCGGCTGGCGCGGGCGAAACTGTCGGAACAGGGCATCGCCAATGCCGAATTGCGTCAGGCCGATCTTTACGCGCTGCCGATGGCCGATGGCGAGGCGGATGCGGCGATCCTGCACCATGTGCTGCACTTTGCGCAGCAGCCGGGCGCGGCGATCGGCGAGGCGGCGCGTGTGCTCGCCCCGGGCGGGCGGCTGCTGATCGTCGATTTCGCCCCGCACGATCGGGAGGAACTGCGCGCGGGCGAGGGGCATGTGCGCCTGGGCTTTTCCGATGCGCAGATGCTCGGCTGGTTCGGCAAGGCCGGCCTCGCGCCGGTCCAGACGCAGACGCTGGAGGGCGGGGCGCTGACCGTGAAATTATGGCTGGGCCGCAAGACCGCGAGTCAGCCTTCAGAACAACTGCCAGCAGGTGAGGTAAAGGCAGCATGAACAACAGCGTGGACCCGGCATCGCCGCCTTTGTTTGCGGACGTGGCGGGCGATATCGACATCAGCTTCGAATTCTTCCCGCCCAAGACGGAGAAGATGGAAGCGACCTTGTGGGAGTCGATCGAGACGCTCGCGCCGCTGTCGCCGCGGTTCGTCAGCGTCACCTATGGCGCGGGCGGCACGACGCGCGAGCGGACGCACAACACCGTCGCCCGCATCGCCCGCGACACGCCGATCGCCGCCGCCGCGCACCTGACCTGTGTCGAGGCGACGCGCGAAGAGATTGACGCGGTCGCGCAGGAATATTGGGCGGCGGGCGTGCGGCACATCGTCGCGCTGCGCGGCGATCCGCCGACGCCGGGCGCCAGGTTCCAGTCGCCGGTCGGGGGATATGAAAACGCCGCTGCGCTGGTCGCGGGCCTGCGCCGGTTGCACCCGTTCGAGATTTCGGTCGCGGCCTATCCCGAATGCCATCCCGATTCCCTCGATGCGCAGCACGATCTGGACAATCTGAAGCGCAAGATCGACGCCGGGGCCAATCGCGCGATCACCCAGTTCTTTTTCGAACCCGATACGTTCCTGCGGTTCCGCGATGCGGCGGCGGCGGCCGGGATCGATGCCGAAATCGTGCCGGGGATCATGCCGGTGATGAGCTTTGCCGCGGTCAAGAAGATGTCGGCGATGTGCGGCACCGACGTGCCCGCCTGGATGGCGCGGCTGTTCGACGGGCTGGACGATCGTCCCGCCGCGCGGCAGCTGGTCGCGGCAACGCTGGCGGCGGAACTGTGCCGCAAACTGTATGCGG
>CADEEK010000087.1:1062-9080 GCA_902826325.1 uncultured Sphingomonadales bacterium | reverse complement strand
TCGACCTGCTCGCCCCTTATGCCAAGGGCGGCAAGATCGGCCTGTTCGGCGGCGCTGGCGTCGGCAAGACGGTGCTGATTCAGGAACTGATCAACAACATCGCAAAGGGCCATGGCGGCACGTCGGTGTTCGCGGGCGTGGGCGAGCGCACCCGTGAGGGCAACGACCTCTATCACGAATTCCTCGACGCGGGCGTCATCGCCAAGGACGCCGACGGCAACGCGATCAGCGAGGGGTCGAAGGTGGCGCTGGTCTATGGCCAGATGAACGAACCGCCGGGCGCGCGCGCTCGCGTCGCGCTGTCGGGCCTGACCATCGCGGAATATTTCCGCGATCAGGAAGGGCAGGACGTGCTGTTCTTCGTCGACAACATCTTCCGCTTTACCCAGGCGGGCGCGGAAGTGTCGGCACTGCTCGGCCGTATTCCTTCGGCGGTGGGCTATCAGCCGACCCTGTCGACCGACATGGGGGCGCTGCAGGAGCGGATCACCTCGACCAACAAGGGCTCGATCACCTCGGTGCAGGCCGTTTACGTGCCCGCCGACGATTTGACCGACCCGGCACCGGCGACCTCGTTCGCCCACCTTGACGCGACGACCGTGCTTAACCGTGCGATCTCGGAACTCGGCATCTATCCGGCGGTGGACCCGCTCGATTCGACCAGCCGCGTGCTCGAACCGCGCGTCGTGGGTCAGGAGCATTACGAAACCGCCCGCGCGGTTCAGTCGATCCTGCAGAAATACAAGTCGCTGCAGGACATCATCGCGATCCTGGGGATGGACGAGCTGTCGGAAGAGGACAAGCTCACCGTCAGCCGCGCCCGGAAAATCCAGCGTTTCCTGAGCCAGCCGTTCCACGTCGCCGAAGTGTTCACCGGCATCCCCGGCGCGTTCGTGCAGATCGAGGACACGATCAAGTCGTTCAAGGCGGTGGTCAACGGCGAATATGACCATCTGCCCGAAGCCGCCTTCTACATGGTCGGCGGGATCGACGATGTGGTCGCCAAGGCGCAGAAGCTGGCCGCCGAGGCGTAGGCCATTCTGGCCCCTCCCCTTCAGGGGAGGGGTTGGGGTGGAGCCGTTCTTCGGGCGACAGGCTCGGCGAGACGGCGCCGCCCCACCCCAACCCCTCCCCTGAAGGGGAGAGGCTAAGAGAGAAGAAAAAATGAGCCTGCACTTTGAACTCGTCACCCCGGAAAAGCTCGTCCGATCGGAAGAGGTCCATATGGTCGTCGTCCCCGGCACCGAGGGCGATTTCGGCGTGCTTGAAGGCCATGCCCCGCTGATGTCGACCATCCGCGACGGCAATCTCGAAATCTACAAGGCGGGCGCCACCACGCCGGAAATGATCCGCGTCGAAGGCGGCTTTGCCGAAGTCAACGAACGCGGCCTGACGGTATTGGCGGAAAAGGCCGAATAACGCCGCTGCCGCAGCGGACAAAAAGGGCTGCGGGGATTCCCTCCCCGCAGCCCTTTTGTCATTCCGGCAATCAGCCCGCCCGCTGATAGGCCAGCGATGTGGCCCAGTTGTCGCCGCTGCCGCGATCGACCTTCAGCACGTCGCCGGTGCGGGTAAAGCGCAGCCTTGCCACGCCATTTGGCGATTTCATCTCGAATGTCGCGCTCTGGCGATCCTTGCCGACCTGGGTAAAGGTCATCGCCGGGACGCTGGGCAGCGCCAGGGTCAGCTGCGAGGCCGAACCCTGCCGCGCAAAGGTCAGATCGGCGCTCGATCCCTTGAGCGGGCCGCTCTTGCCCTCCTCGCGACAGGCCATTGCCGTAGCGCTCGGCTTGCAGACCATTTCCAGCCCGTTGTAGCGCCAGGTGCCGCCCAGCCAGCCAAGATGCGGCGCGGCGCTGGCCGCGACTGGCGGCGGGGCGCTGGCCGCCACCGGCGGCGGGGCGGACGCTGCGGCGACAGCGGCATGGCCGACCGGCGCCATGAACAAACTGGCGAGCGAAACAAGGAAAGCGATCATCGGATACCCCCGGATTGATGTTGGTCCGGATCATCGCCGCCCGCCGCCGTCGCCGCCACGGTCAGGATCGGTCAGCGCATGCGACGATAGACCCAGCGCCGCGGGCGACTGCCATCGTTCAGCGCCACTTCGGCGACCAGTTCGTCGCCGCGCCGCCAGTATCGGATGCGCTGGGGATAATCATGGCCCGGATTGGCGAAGCTGATTCCCCGCGCCTCCCGTGCCGTTTCGCGGAACGGCACCGCCGGAGCACCGCGCGGCGCGGCGTAAAGCACCGCTGCGCCATCGGCCAGCTCGATCCGCATGAACTCGAAATCGCCGGTTTTGCCGTCGCGCAGCGTCTGGCTGGTGCCCAGCATCGTGCCGCCACGGGCCGGCCCCCAATTTTCGCAGGTCTGCCGCGCATTCACCAGCGGGGTGCACCATTGCCCCTCCATCCACGCCAGATTGGGCAAATCCGCAGCCCCCACAGCCAGTGCGATCCCGATTATCCCGATCATATCGCCCCCATTTTTGTCGGGTTGGTGCCGACATGGTTAGGAACTTGTCAAATCTTGGCCGCTAACCCTCTCGCATTGGACGAACCAGTTGGGGACGATCGTGAGCGCATTCGGACGTCGTAGCGGACCAGGGGCAACGCCCGGCCGGCCGGCTTTCGGCGTTGCGCGCCCGATGCAGGGCGGGGCCGCGCCGCGCCCATCCGAACCGATGGGTGGCGACCAGTTCCCGCCGCTCAACGACGTGCCGCTGCCGGGTGCCGAACCGTCGGGCGGCGAAAATCGCGACATGGCGCCGTCCCAGGCCAATCAGTCGACGCTCGATGCGATGCAGCGGCTCAACGACCGCCAGACGGCGACGACCGACTCGGGTGCAAACCGTGTCGAGGGGTTCGAGGCGTCGATCCACCGCATCAAGGAACAGGTGCTGCCGCGCCTGCTCGAACGGGTCGATCCCGAAGCCGCCGCGACGCTGAACAAGGACGAACTGGCCGAGGAATTTCGCCCGATCATCGGCGAGGTGCTCGCCGAACTGAAGCTGACGCTCAACCGCCGCGAACAGTTCGCGCTGGAAAAAGTGCTGGTCGACGAACTGCTCGGCCTTGGCCCGCTCGAGGAATTGTTGAGCGATACGGCGATCAGCGACATCATGGTCAATGGCCCCGACCAGACGTTCATCGAACGCAAGGGCAAGCTCGAACTCGCCAATATCCAGTTCCGCGACGAGGAACATCTGTTCCAGATCGCGCAGCGCATCTGCAATTCGGTCGGCCGCCGCGTCGACCAGACGACGCCGCTGGCCGACGCGCGCCTGAAGGATGGCAGCCGCGTCAACGTCATCGTCCCGCCGCTCAGCCTCAAGGGCACGGCGATCTCGATCCGTAAATTCTCCGACAAGCCGATCACGCTCGACATGATGGCGGGCTTTGGCTCGATGTCGCAGAAAATGGCGACGATGCTGAAGATCGCGGGCGCGTCGCGGTTCAACGTCGTCATTTCGGGCGGCACCGGTTCGGGCAAGACGACGATGCTCAACGCCCTGTCGAAGATGATCGACCCGGGCGAGCGCGTGCTGACGATCGAGGACGCGGCGGAACTTCGCCTGCAACAGCCGCACTGGCTGCCGCTCGAAACCCGCCCGCCCAACCTTGAGGGCCAGGGTGAGATCACTATCCGCGATCTGGTCAAGAACGCGCTGCGTATGCGCCCGGATCGCATCATCCTGGGCGAAATTCGCGGGTCGGAATGTTTCGACCTGTTGTCGGCGATGAACACCGGTCACGACGGGTCGATGTGCACGCTGCACGCCAACAGCCCGCGCGAATGCCTTGGCCGTATGGAAAACATGGTGCTGATGGGCGACATCAAGATCCCCAAGGAAGCCATCAGCCGCCAGATCGCCGATTCGGTCGACCTGATCGTTCAGGTCAAGCGCCTGCGCGACGGTTCGCGCCGTGTCACCAACATCACCGAAGTGATCGGGATGGAAGGGCCGGTGATCGTGACGCAGGAATTGTTCAAGTTCGAATATCTCGACGAAAGCGCCGATGGGAAGATCATCGGCGAATATCGCTCGATGGGCCTGCGCCCCTATACGCTGGAAAAGGCGCGATCGTTCGGTTTCGACAATGCCCTGCTGGAGGCGTGTCTCTGACCGGACATTAACCATGGTCGTAAGGAGTGGCGTGGCGCGCTCCCCCGGCTCATAATGCGGCCATGCCGGTGTTTCGGGCCATTTTCCTGCTGCTGATCGCGCTCGCGATCCCCGCATCGCCTGCCCGTGCCGCGCCCGCGGCGGACTATCTGGCGCCCGACAGCGAGGCGCGCTGGGTGCCGTTCGAACTGACCGCGGGCAACCAGATCCGCTTTCGCACGCTGCTCGACGGCAAATGGATCGACGCGATGCTGGATACCGGCGTCACCGACACGGCGGTTTCGGCCCGCTATGCCCGACGCCACGGCATGAAGCCGCTGGTGCGCGGGCGCGCCGATGCGATCGGCGGCGGCGTTGCGCTCAGCTGGGCCGCGCTGTCCCGGGTCGAGGTCGGCGGGCTGGTCCGCACCGGCGGCCGCATCGCGATTATCGAGGCGGACCCGCGCGTGACCGGGACACAGCCGGCCGACCTGTTCGTCGGCTCCGATCTGCTCGCCGCACATGCACTGGACATCGATTATGACGCGCGCCGCTTTCGCCTGTTGCCATCGGGGCGGATGCCGTTTCGCGGCGCCACCGCCGCGCTCACGCTTGCCGAACGGACCGGACTTTACCTCACCGAATTGAACCTGGGCGGGCAGCGGTTGCGCCCGATGATCGTCGATACCGGCGATGGCAGCATGGTGACGCTGACCCGTGCCGCCTGGGCGCGGATCGACGCCGGGGACGCGCGGCTGACCACCGCCATCGCCTATGGCCTGGGCGGGATGGTGGAGACCGAATTGGCGATCGCATCGACGTTGCGCCTCGCCACGCTCGCCCATGCCGAGGTCGAGCTTCGGATCGAACCCGATACCGGCTTTTCAGGGCGCAAGGGCGCGGCGGGCCGGATCGGCGGCGGCCTGTTGCGGCGGCATCGCGTGCTGCTCGATCCGCGCGCAGGCCGGATGATCGTTTCGCGCAGCGAGGCCGACCTGGCGCCGCTGGTGCGATCGACCAGCGGGCTGATGGTCGCCCAGCATGACGACCGGCTGCGCGTGCTGCATGTGATGCGCGGCAGCCCCGCCGCCGCATCCGGCTGGCGCGCGGGCGAGGAAATCTGCGCGGTCGATCGCAATCCGGTCGCCGCCGACTATGCCGCCAGCCCGCTGGCCAGCTGGCCGGTCGGGCGCATCGGCCGCATCGTACTGCTCGGGCTGTGCGACGGCGGCGAACGGCGGCTGACGCTCGCGCGCTTTTATTAGCGCGGGCGGCTGATTATTCGGTTTGCGGCACCAGCCCGCTCCCCCGATTCTTTGTTGTGTTGCGGCACCGGCCCGCTCCCGCACCCGGCCACCCATCGGCAGGATATTCTGGAATGGGTGGCCGGGTGGGGGAGCGGGCCGGTGCCGCAACACCACGGGGCGGACACGACGCCGCCGAAATAGCTGCTTGGCTGGGGCGGAAACCCACCATCTAGACCTGCTCTTTAACGCTTACGACATCACGAACGCAAAACCGCCCAAATTCAAGCCTTAAGGCTTGAATCGGTTTGCGCGTGGTCGTCGGCTGGAGAGCTGACCATGCCCCGTCCCGACCAGAAGCGGCGTCCGTCGCCCTTCTCTCTATGGTTGTCCGCCGAAGAGCGGACGCGCCTCGCCGCCGATGCGAATGGCGCGCCGCTTGGTGCCTACATCAAATCAAAAATCTTCGCTGAACCCGCACAACGGGTTCGGCGTCATTCGATGGTGCGCGACCAGCGCACGGCAGCCCAACTGCTCGCTTGCCTTGGGGCAAGCGGGCTGGCGGTGCAGGTGAAGGAGCTGGCTGACGCGGCGCGCAGCGGTTCGCTCGATTGCGATGCCGAGACAGCCGCCGCGCTCCGCAACGCCTGCACCGACATTGCCGCGATGCGCTCGATGCTGGTTGCCACACTGGGCCTGAAACCCAAACGCCCGCCCCGCGCCTCCACATCAACACCATGCCGAGCCTTTAACCCGGCTGCCACGGGCGGTGCGGGTCGATGATTCTGAAAGGATCGCAACGCGGCGGCGGCAACCAACTGGCCGCCCATCTGCTCAACGAGAAGGACAATGAGCATGTCCGCGTCCTCGATTTGCGCGGCTTTGCGTCGGACGATCTGCACGGCGCGTTTCAGGAAGCGCACGCGATCTCCCGCGCGACCAAATGCCGCCAGTTCCTGTTCTCGCTGAGCCTCAACCCGCCGAAAAGCGAAACGGCCTCGGAACAGGATTTTGAGCGCGCGGCGGACGAAGCGGAAAAGCGCCTCGGCCTGTCCGGCCAGCCGCGCGCCATCGTGTTGCACGAGAAGGAAGGGCGGCGGCACGCGCATGTCGTGTGGTCGCGGATCGATGCCAACGAGCTGAAAGCGATCAACCTGCCGTTCTTCAAGACGAAGCTGACGGACCTGTCGCGCGATCTGTTCCTGACACACGACTGGACGCTGCCGGACGGGCTGCGGACCAACGGTGGCCGCTCGCCGCTGAACTTCAGCCTTGAAGAGTGGCAGCAAGCGAAACGCCTCGGGCGCGACCCGCGCGAGATCAAGGACGCGATCCGCGATTGCTGGAACCGTAGCGACAACGCCAAATCCCTGTCGCACGCGCTGGACGAGCGCGGCTATTTTCTGGCGCGGGGTGATCGGCGCGGGTTCGTGGTCGTCGATACGGACGGCGAAGTTTACTCGCTGGCCCGCTATGCGGGCATCAAAACCAAGGATGTCGCGCACAAGCTCGGCTCGCCCGACTCGCTGCCGACCGTCGAAGAAACCAAACAGACATTGCGCCGCCTGACCACCGATCAGGCGAAGAGTTTCATCGGCTCGATGCGGCTGCGCCAGCATGGCGAGATGGCCGCGATCAAAATGCCGCTCGCGCGGCTGGTCAAAGCGCAGCGGGACGAACGCGCCGCCCTGAAAGCCGATCACGCCGCCCGATGGGAAGGTGAGATGCGCGCCCGCGCGGCGCGGTTTCGCAAAGGGCTGGCGGGGCTGTGGGACACGGTTACGGGCCGCAAGGCGAAGCTGCGGCAACAGAACGAGAGCGAGGCCAAGCTGTGCCTGGCCCGCGACCGTGAGGAACGCGAGACGCTGGTGCAAACGCAGTTCGCGCGACGGCGACCTTATCAGGTCGATCTCGACCGCACGCGCAAGCGACATGCCGACGAACGGCGGCTGCTCGCCCGTGAACTGGCCGCGCACAGGGCGCGGCTGCGGGCGGCGGAACAACAACACAGTGGACACTCCGAACGACCGCGCGAGCGCAAGCCTCGACGCGGAACGCCTTCACTTGACCTCTGATCGTCAAAGGATCGCATCATGTTGCAGACCAAATTTTCCCCGACTCTGGCGGCGCTCGGCGCTGCCGCACTTCTCGGCCTCGCCGTCCATATCGGCGACTGGCGCGATATGGCGTTCGGCATGGGCCGGATCGTGTCCATCCTCATTTCAACCGGCATTGGCTTTGCCATCGGCTGGTTCTTCTCGCCGCAGGCAAAAGCCCTGCGCCGCGTTCTTCTGATCGGCCTTGCCGCGCTCATGCTGTTCTTCGCCGTGGGCGGGCCGCGCGGCCTTGCGGACGGGATGGCGTCCTTCCTCGCGATGGTCGGCTTCTTTGTGGGGCTGGGCTATTGGCTGGCGCAGCGGGCGCGCGGCTTTTTCGAGAAACCCACCACTTTCGGTTCCGCCGAATGGGCGACCGAAGAGCATCTTCGTGAGAATAACCTGATCGGCGATACGGGTATCCGCATCGGCGAGTTCATGACCAAGGATGGTCCGCTGCCGCTGCACTATTCCGGCGGCCAGCACATCCTGAACATCGCGCCCACGGGTTCCGGCAAAGGCACGACCTTCATCATCCCGAACCTCCTCAGCTATGGCGATGCGGAAAGC
>CADEEK010000087.1:0-1052 GCA_902826325.1 uncultured Sphingomonadales bacterium | reverse complement strand
TGCGTCCTCGGCGGGCGAGGCCCCGTGCTTTAATCCACTCGACTGGCTCGTGGTCGGCGATCACGACATCACGGAAAACGCGATGCTGCTGGCCGACGCGCTGGTGGTGAACGACGGCAAGGGTGACAGTTTCTGGGTCGAGGAAGCCAAGGCGCTGTTGCATGGCCTCATCCTGTATGTGGCGACCGACGAAGAGGAAGCGAGCAACCGCCATCTGGGCCGGGTGCGCGACTTGCTCATGCTGGATGGCGACGGGCTGCAGGCGCTGTTCGCGCGCATGTATCAGTCGATGCACCATGTGGTCGCGACAACGGGCGCGCGCTGCCTGCAAAAGGAAGATCGGCTGCTTGCCAATGTTCTCGCCTCGGCGCAGGCGCAGACCCATTTTCTCGACAGCCCGCGCATCCGCGCCTCGCTCGCGGCGAGCGATTTCAAGTTCGAGGATCTGAAGACGGGCGCGGTGACCGTCTATCTCGTGCTGCCCGCCGATCGACTCCAAACCTTCGGACGGTGGTTGCGGCCCCTCATACAGCAGGCAATCACCGTCAACGCCCGCAATATCGAACTCCGTCCCGCCAAGCCCGTCCTGTTCATCCTCGATGAAATGCCCGCGCTGGGCCGTCTTACGATGGTCGAGCAGGCGTTCGCCGTCATGCGCGGTTATTCGATGGCGCTGATCGGCATCTGCCAGGACACCAGCCAGCTTGAAGACATCTACGGCAAACGGTGGGAATCGTTCGTGAGCAACAGCGCGTGCACGATCTATGGTGGCTCGCGCGACCGCAACAGCGCGGACTATTTCTCGGCGCTGTGCGGGGTGACGACGGTGTGGAGCCTGTCCACGGCGTTTGCGCGCAGCACGGGCTTCTCCGGCAACCAGTCCAACAGCTCGACCAGCACCACCGAGACCACCTCTCACGTTCAACGCAAGCTGGCCTTCCCGGATGAGCTGATGCGCATTCCGGCGGGCAAGCAGCTCGTCTTTGTCGAAAACTGCAACCCGATCATCGGCGTCAAGCGCCCATGGTTCGCGGACAATCGCTTCGCGACGC